>NZ_JBXARJ010000016.1:0-159306 GCF_058808115.1 Shinella sp. GW821-FHT11G07 | reverse complement strand
ATCATCCAAACCAACAACAACCCAACCGAGGGCGCCAACATCAGCCGCGCCAATCCACGCGTGTTCGCAGTCGCCATTATCGTGACCTCCCTTTTCGCCGGCTGCTCCCCGCGCCGGACAGGCATCGCATCCCCATCGGACCGAGCCCAAGTGTTATTGTCACACATTTTTGCAGTTCCGGTGCCAGACTGGCCGCGCCGGATGCAAAGACCCCATTTTCGGCTGCCCGGAACGCATCCCGGGCAGCCCGTCCTTGGGGAGGAGGTTTTTTACTTGATGTAGCCGGCGCGGGTCATTTCGCGTGTCGTGACCTGCTGCGCCTGGGCGAGTGCATCATCGACCGTCATCTGGCCGGCGAGCGCTGCCGAGAAGAGCTGGCCGACCGTCGTGCCGAGACCCTGGAATTCCGGGATCGCCACGAACTGCACGCCGACATAGGGCACCGGCTTGACGGCCGGGTTCTTCGGGTCGGCGGCATTGATCGAGTCAAGCGTCATCTTCGCGAAGGGGGCTGCCTTCTGGTATTCCGCATTCGCGTAGAGCGAAGAGCGCGTACCCGGAGGCACGTTTGCCCAGCCTTCCTTCTCGGCGACCAGTGCGGCGTATTCCTTGCTGGTTGCCCAGGCAATGAACTTCTCAGCCGCTTCGGTCTTCTGCGAGCCTGCCGGGATGGCGAGGTTCCAGGCCCAGAGCCAGTTGCCGCGCTTGCCGAGGCCCGTATCGGGAGCCAGTGCATAACCGACCTTGTCGGCGACCGTCGATTCCTTCGGGTTCGATACGAAGGACGCCGCGACCGTGGCGTCGATCCACATGCCGCAATTGCCCTGCTGGAAGAGCGCCAGGTTCTCGTTGAAGCCGTTGGAGGACGCGCCCTGCGGGCCGGCGTCGTTCATCAGCTTGACGTACATGTCGAGCGTGTTCTTCCATTCCGGCTGATCGAACTGGGGCTTCCAGCTCTCGTCGAACCAGCGGGCGCCGAAGGCATTGGACGTGGCGGTCAGGAACGCCATGTTCTCGCCCCAGCCGGCCTTGCCGCGAAGGCAGATGCCGTTGATGCCGGCAGCGCGGTCGGTCATCTTGCGGGCCGCTTCACCGATGAACTCCCAGGTCGGGGCGTCGGGCATGGTGAGCCCGGCCTTTTCCATCAGGTCCTTGCGGTACATGACCATCGAGCTTTCGCCGTAGAACGGCGCAGCATAGAGCTTGCCGTCTTCGCCGGTGAGACCCGAGCGGATGGCCGGCAGCAGGTCGTCGACGTCGTAGTCGGCGCCGAGATTGTCGAGCGGCACCAGCCAGTTCTGCTTTGCCCAGATCGGAACTTCATAGGTACCGATCGTCATGATGTCGTACTGGCCGCCCTTCGTCGCGATGTCGGTCGTGACGCGTTCGCGCAGGACGTTTTCCTCGAGCGTGACCCATTCGAGCTGAATGTCCGGGTTCTTCGTCGTGAAGGCTTCCGTCAGCCCCTGCATGCGGACCATGTCGCCGTTGTTGACCGTCGCGATGGTGAGCGTTTCGGCGTTGGCGATACCGCACAGGAGAGCAGCCGAGCAGGTGCCCAGCAGAAGGGTTTTCAAATTCATCGTCTTCCTCCCAGAAGGGTTTTGAGCATTTGCTTCGCTCATGGGCAATTACCCACATAATGCCGTGAGAAGTCAACGATCAATCGTTGCTGCATCGCACAAAGCGCGGCAGCAGGCCTTGAATCTCCTAGGAAATTTCTGTGAGGTGGATAGGCTTCGACGCGGCCGGAAGCGCCTGCGTCAGGCCGAAAGCAGGTAACGCGCCGTCGACTCGTCGGTGATGACACCGTTGATCATGCCGCCGCGGAGAGCCGCAAGGAGGGCAAGATGTTTGCGTTTGCCCTTGGCGAGGCCGATGACCGTCGTCGTCTCGCGCGGCGGCAGCGGCACCGAGGCGACGCGCTCGTTGATGCTGTTGTCGAGCAGCTTGCCGTTGCGGTCGAACATCCAGCCGCAGATCTCGCCCGCGGCGCCCTCCTCCATCAGCCGCGCCATTTCCTCCGGATCGAGGAAGCCGTCGAGGCAGAGCGGCGCATCCGCGCCGAGTTCGCCGATACCGACAAAGGCGACGTCGGCTTCGCGGCCGAGCCGCAGGGTTGATTGTACGAGGCTCTGCTTGTGCAGGAGGTCGCGCTCTTCGGTGGAGGAGACGAGCACCGGCAGCGGCATCGGATAGTGCCGCGCCTTGACCGCATCGGCCATCGAGAAGATGACGTTGTAATAGGCAGCCGAACCGTCCGGGCCGATATTGCCGGTCAGCGACATGATACGGTGCTGCGGACATTCCATCGTCGGCAGCTGGTCGATCGCCGCTTTCAGCGTTCGCCCCGTCCCGACGGCGAGTACGATTGGATCGCTCTTCTTGAGCCAGCGCTCGATTTCCGCTGCACCCGCTTCCGCAATGCCGATCGTCGTGGACGAGGAGCCCGGATCGCTCGGCACGATATCGACATGCACCAGCGCGAATTTCTTGCGCAGCGCTTCGCCCAGTTCCAGGCATTCGGCAATCGGGTGGTCGAGGCGCACCTTGATCAGTCGTTCGGCAACGGCGAGCGAAACCAGGCGTTGTGCCGACTGACGCGAAATGCCCATGGCGGAGGCGATCTCGTCCTGCGTGCGGCCCGCGACGTAGTAGAGCCAGCCGGCCCTCGCCGCATCATCCAGCCGCCCGGCTGTTTCCGTCCGCTTCGCCATTATATTCCCCGCTTGTTTCACACGATTTGCTGCATCTTTTCGGGTCATCTGTCAAACGCCACATGATGCCGCGGCAAGAACAGCCTTCGACGCCCGGCCTCCTCGCCGAAAGAAAAACATAACCAAAAATCTCATGTTTTTCTGCGCTGAACCACCTGAGAAACCGGCATTTCATTTGAAATTTTACCGTTTGATAAAAAAATAAACCTGAGTTACCGTTCTGTCATTCAAAAGCCCACGCGAATGGGAGAATAACATGGGAACGACGCAATCTGGGATTCATCGGGGGCGTCTTGCGCCTGCCGAATACGAGACGAACTTTTCCGACCTCCACCCGCGCCTCGACGATCATGAGGCGCTGGTCGCAGCCGACCGCTGCTACTTCTGTCATGACGCGCCGTGCATGACGGCCTGTCCCACCTCCATCGATATTCCGCTGTTCATTCGCCAGATTTCGACGGGCAATCCGATCGGCTCGGCGAAGACCATCTTCGACCAGAACATTTTAGGTGGCATGTGCGCGCGCGTCTGTCCCACCGAAACTCTGTGCGAACAGGCCTGCGTGCGCAACACCGCCGAGCACCGCCCCGTGGAAATCGGCCGCCTGCAACGCTACGCGACAGACGTCGCGATGACGGAGAACAAACATTTCTACGAGCGCGCCGAGCGTACCGGCAAGGCCGTCGCCGTTGTCGGCGCCGGCCCGGCAGGCCTTGCCAGCGCCCATCGCCTTGCCATGAACGGCCATGACGTCGTGGTCTTCGATGCCCGCGAAAAGGCCGGCGGCCTCAACGAATACGGCATCGCCACCTACAAGACGGTCGACGATTTCGCCCAGAAGGAAGTCGATTACGTGCTGGCGATCGGCGGCATCGAGGTGAAGAACGGCCTGAAACTTGGCCGCGACTTCACGCTCGCCGACCTTACCGCCAATTTCGACGCCGTCTTCCTCGGCATGGGCCTTGCCGGCGTCAACGCACTGCGCGCCGAAGGCGAAACCTTGCCGGGAGTGGTTGATGCCGTCGATTTCATCGCGGAACTACGCCAGGCCGAGGACAAAGCCGCCATCCCGGTCGGCCGCCGTGTCGTCGTCATCGGCGGCGGCATGACGGCAATCGACGCCGCCGTGCAGGCCAAACTGCTCGGCGCAGAGGAAGTGACGATCTGCTACCGCCGCGGCAAGGAGCATATGAACGCCTCGCCGTTCGAGCAGGATCTTGCCGCTTCCAAGGGCGTGATGATCCGCCACTGGCTGCAGCCGAAGCGCGTCATCGCCAAGGATGGGCATGTTGCCGGCATCGAGGTGGAATATACCGAGATGCGCGATGGCACGTTGACCGGCACCGGCGAGACCGGTGTGCTGGCAGCTGACCAGGTCTTCAAGGCGATCGGGCAGAGTTTCGAGGCCTCGGGCCTCGGTTCGCTTGCCATGTCCGGCGGCCGGATCGTCATCGATTCCGAAGGTCGCACCTCGGTTCCCAATGTCTGGGCGGGTGGCGACTGCGTGAAGGCCGGCGAGGACCTGACGGTCACCTCCGTCGCCCAGGGGCGCGATGCCGCCGATTCCATAAACCGCATGCTGGCTGCCGGTGCGCAGCCCGCCGTTGCCGTCGCTTGAGGGAGATGAGACATGGCTGATCTTCGCAACAATTTCGTCGGCATCAAATCGCCCAACCCGTTCTGGCTCGCCTCCGCGCCGCCGACCGACAAGGCCTACAATGTCGAGCGCGCCTTCAAGGCGGGCTGGGGCGGCGTGGTCTGGAAGACGCTCGGCGAGGAAGGCCCGCCGGTCGTCAACGTCAACGGACCGCGCTATGGCGCGATCTGGGGCGCCGACCGCCGGCTTCTCGGCTTGAACAACATCGAGCTCATCACCGACCGCGACCTCTACACCAACCTGCGCGAAATGAAGCAGGTCAAGATGAACTGGCCGGACAGGGCGCTCATCGCCTCGATCATGGTGCCCTGCGAGGAGGAGAGCTGGAAGGCGATCCTGCCGCTGGTGGAAGAGACCGGCGCCGACGGCATCGAGCTCAACTTCGGCTGTCCGCACGGCATGTCCGAGCGCGGCATGGGGGCCGCCGTCGGCCAGGTGCCGGAATATATCGAAATGGTCGTGCGCTGGTGCAAGCAGTACACGCGCATGCCGGTCATCACCAAGCTGACGCCGAACATCACCGATGTGCGCAAGCCCGCCCGCGCCGCCAAGGCCGGTGGAACCGATGCCGTGTCGCTGATCAACACGATCAACTCGATCGTCTCCGTCGATCTCGACAATTTTGCCCCGAACCCGACGGTCGGCGGCAAGGGCACCCATGGCGGCTATTGCGGCCCGGCAGTGAAGCCGATCGCGCTCAACATGGTGGCCGAGATCGCCCGCGACCCGGAAACCTATGGCCTGCCAATCTCCGGCATCGGTGGCATCACCACATGGCGGGATGCCGCCGAATTCCTGGTGCTCGGCGCCGGAAACGTGCAGGTCTGCACCGCGGCCATGACCTATGGCTTCAAGATCGTGCAGGAAATGATCACCGGTCTGTCGAGCTGGATGGACGCCAAGGGCCACCGCGACCTTGATGACATCTGCGGCCGCGCCGTGCCGAATGTCACCGACTGGCAGTATCTCAACCTCAACTACATCGCCAAGGCCCATATCGACCAGGATGCCTGCATCAAGTGCGGCCGCTGCCACATCGCCTGCGAGGACACCTCCCACCAGGCGATCACGCAGTTCGTCGATGGCGTGAGACACTTCGAGGTGATGGAAGACGAATGCGTCGGCTGCAATCTCTGCGTCAACGTCTGCCCGGTCGAAAACTGCATCACCATGGTCGGTCTCGAACCCGGCGTGCTGGACCAGCGCACTGGCAAGGTGGTCGATCCGAACTACGCCAACTGGACGACGCACCCGAACAACCCGATGGCCAAACAGGCAGCGGAGTAACCTTCTCTCGCAAAATCGATCGCAGGACATCACGTTCTGCGATCGAGCTTCGTGAGGAGAATGGCAAGGAAGTCAGCGTTTTCTCAAGATCGGGAAGACCATTCCAAATGTTATGCTGGCGATTGCGATGATCTGGGAAGGCGTCAGTGTTTCACCGAGCACAACCATGCCCGCCACCGCCGTCGCCACCGGAATGCACGGCATGAACAGCGAAGCCTGTTGCGGGCCCAGTTGACGAACGACGTAGGTGTAGAGCACCACCGCAACCGCACCGGCAAGAAAACCCTGGATCACCAATTGCGTGGCGATCTCGGCCATGGATGCCGTTGCCAGTCCGCTCGGCGCCAGAGCGTGCAGCAGAGGAAGCGGCAGGCAGGAGAAGAGGACGACGGCGATGGTCGTGGTCACCGCATCGAGCGACCAGAGCCTCACCAGCACCGCATAGACCGCAAACATGATCCCCGATCCCGCAAACAACAAATCGCCGCGCAACGTGTCGCCCGCGACGGCGCCTGCGTGGAAAACGAACAGCAGCAATCCGGCGATGACCGCGGCAATGCCGACCTTGCGCGCGCCGGATACCTTGTCCTTGAAGACGATGCGCGAGAACACGAAGGAGAAGAACAGGATGGAGGCGGGCGACAGGGCGGCGGCGTGGCTCGCCGGTGCATAGGTAAGCCCCTGATTGATGATCAGCGGATAGGGCAAACCCGTCAAAAGGGCCAAAAGAACGGCCTTCCGCCAGCCGAGCGCCCTCAGCTTTCCGGTGCCAGTGGTCCATAACACCGGCAAAAAGACGAGGGCAGCGCCGACAAATCGCAGGCTCACGATATCGGCCGCCGTCAGATGCTCCCGCAGGCTGAAGCGGGCGGCAACGAACTGGATGGTGGTGATCGCGACGAACACAATTCCCGCCAGAAGTGCCAGCCGTTTGCTGCCACCATAGTCTGCGATCGTCGCAACACGCACGCTTGCCTCCCTCTTGGCGGAACGGGACTGTCCCGTGGTAATCACATGCTATTGCGCGATCAAGCGTGGCTAAATATATTGAATTTCTGCATTCGAAGTGAAAATCACCATACGATGGATGAAATAGCGTGAATCATGAACTCGCCGATCTCGACACGATCGACCGCAGCCTGCTGAGGCTCCTTCAGGAAGACGGACGTCGCACCACGCTCGAACTGGCCAACCGGGTCGGCCTGTCCCCGACCGGTGCCAGCCAACGCGTCAAGCGGCTGTTTCGCGAGGGTTACGTAAAGGCCGTCAGGGCGATTCTCGATCCGAAAAAGATCGGCCGCGGCACCGTGGTGTTCATACAGGTCCGCCTCGACCATACGGCACCGCATATTTTCGAGCGGTTTTCCGATGCGATCTCGAAGGCGCCGGAAGTTCTGGAATGCCACATGGTCATCGGCGGCTTTGACTATCTCGTCAAAGCGAGAATTGCCGACATGTCGCTGTTTCAGGACTTTCTGGAGCGGGTGATCCTGCCTCTGCCCGGTGTAAGGGAAACCCACACCTATGCATCCGTGGGGGATGTAAAGCCCGACGCCGTGCTGCCGATTTAAATCATCGGAGAGACTTTGCTGATTTGCAGCGATCGGGCCGAAACGCTCGAGCCGGAACTCACCCGAAGACGTTAAAACTCTGCCCCGCGCTATAGGCCAGCAGCGCCAGCCCCGCAAAATAGACGATCGTCAGCACGACCATTACGTAGCCGCCGAGAACCACCAGTCCGTCGCGCTGCGAAATGCCGGCGGCGAGCAGCAGGATGGCGACGCCGGGCAGCGTGTTGGAGAAGGGAATGAGGCCGAGCGGCGCCATGAGCAGAATGCCGGCCCCCATCAGCACCAGGCCGTTGACGCGGTTCATCACCACACCGGCCGTCAGACCCGTCAGCCGCGGCTTGAAGAAACGGTCGAAGCGGCGCAGGAATTTTACCCCGCGCTCCAGCACCGGCCGGAGCTTGCCGCTTTCCAGCCGCCGGTCGGCGACCTTTTGCGGCAGCCAGGGCAGCCGGTTGAGCGTGATCGCCGCACTGATCAGCACGATGCCGGCACCGAACACTGTAGACACGCCCGGAATGGATACGGGAAAGAGAAACGGCAACGACAGGAAGGCGCAGAGCAGCAGCAGGCCGCTTTCGCCCATCATCGATAAAAGATCGCGCAGCGTGATGTGCTCGCCCTTGATCGAGTGGATGATGTCTTCGAGCAATTCACTCGTCTTGCGGTCGGTGTCCCTGAAGCCGATGGCCATCGTCTCTACTTGTCCTCTGCTGTGTCGCCGGCCTATGGCCGGCGATTGCGGCTTTCATGTGGGGCTGGCGCGCTCTCGCGTACCGGTCTATGACCCGACCGCGCCGCAGACAATAGGGTGATTTTCTTGACGAAACGTATGCCCGCCCGGGTGGGCCTTTCCGATCATGCCAAGGGCCGTGAAAAGCTCAAGGGCCATCTCGCCATGCTGCTCTTCTCGGTGCTTATCGCCGGTTCCTTCTCCTTCGGCGGGCTGGCGGCGCGCTACATGGACGCCGAACCGCTGACGCTCTGGCGCTACATATTGACGATCGTCGTCATGGCCGCGCTCGCCTTCGGCGCCTTCAAGGTGCCGGCCGTCTGGCCAAAAGAGGTGTGGCGCTTCCTCTTCCTCGGTGGCCTCATCGCCATCTACATGCTGACCATGTTCACCGCGCTGGAGTTCACGAGCCCCATCGCGACCGGCGCCGTCTTCACCCTGATGCCGCTGCTGAGCGCCGGTTTCGCACTGCCCGTGCTCGGCCAGAAGACCCGGCCGGGCGTACTTGCCGGCCTGCTCATCGCCGCCGCGGGCGCCGTCTGGGTGATCTTTCGCGGCAATATCGACGCCATCCTGTCCTTCGATATCGGCACCGGCGAGATGATTTTCTTCGCGGGCGTCATCTGCCACGCCCTCTACGTGCCTCTGATTCGCCGCTTCGACCGCGGCGAACCCGCCGTCGCCTTCGGCTTCTGGGTGACGGTCGGCGCGGCACTCTGGCTGGTGCCACCCGGCATTCGCGGCCTTCTTGAGACGGATTTCTCCGCCTTGCCGCTGGCCGTCTACGCCGCCCTAGCCTATCTCGCCGTCGTCACCACGGCCTTTACCTTCCTGCTCCTGCAATATGCCTCGATGCGCCTACCGGCCTCGAAGGTGTTGGGCTATGGCTACCTCACGCCAAGCTTCATCATCCTGCTGGAAGGTCTGCTTGGTCACGGCTGGGCGAGCCTGCCGGTGCTCGCCGGCGCACTCGTCACGGCCTGCGGCCTCGCCCTGATGGCCTTCCTGCCCGATTGATTTTTTTCGGAACGATCCGCCGCCTCGTGCGTTGCGGCCCCCGTTGGGGCGCACGGTGAGTATCGACGGAGCGCATATTTTGAAGCGATTTGAAATCATAGATGGCATGCGGGGCTATTTCCTCGTCTTCATGCTGATCAACCACCTGATTTTTGTCGGTGGCTACTGGATGATGGAGGTCAACCATCGCCAGTTCGCCTTTGTCGAGGACGCACAGGGGTTCGTCTTTCTCTCCGGCCTGCTGATCGGCATGGTCTATGCGCGAAAGATGCTGAAGTCGGGCTATGAAACCGGCCGGCAGCTCCTGCGCAACCGCGCCTTCGAGCTCTATCGTTATGCGATGGGCACGGTGATGGCGGTTCTCATCGTGCAGATGGTCCTGCCGGATGCCTACAAGCTCTGGTACAATTGGCTCGGCTACACGAACTTCGATCAGCCGCTGCGGCTGGCGGCGATTGCCACCTTCCTGTTCCAGCCGACATTCATGGACATCCTGCCGCAGTATATCGTCTACATGCTGTTTGCGCCGCCGCTCGTCTGGCTCTGCCTGCGCGGAAAGTGGGCGCATGTGCTGGCAGGTTCGCTGATCGTCTGGATGGCGGCGCAGCTTGGCCTGCAACGCTTCGTGACCGATCCCCTGAACAGCTTCGTCATGGGTTCGGACGAGCAAGGTATCCGCGCCAGCTTCAACATGCTCGGCTGGCAGATCGTCTTCTTCTCCGCGATGGTCATCGGCGCCATGACCGCCCAGGACAAGATCGACTGGGGGCGGATTTTTGCGCCGGAAAAGACGCTGCTGCCGAAGGCCGCGCTCGCCATCTGCCTGTTCTTCCTGCCGCTGCGCATCATCACGGCCTGGGATCTACTGCCGCAGTCTGTGCTCGACAAGTTCGCGACCATGGAAATTCGCGCGGATTTCGGGCCGGTCTATCTGATAAACTTCGCCGCCGTCGCCATCGGCCTCACCTGGCTGCTGATCGCCGGGCCGAAACACCACAATATGTGGGTCCGCAGGCTGGCAAACGGCGTCACCGCCGTCTTCACGCTCCGCTTCCTGCGCCTTCTCGGCCGCCATTCGCTGCAGGTCTATGTCTGGCACGTCGCCATCGTCTATGCGGTCTATTATGTGGACGGGCGCACGCCGGAACTGTCGCAACTCTCCAAGACCACCATTGCGGTCGTCTGCATCGCATTGCTTGCCTTGCCAGCACTCTGGCGCGAACGCGAGCAGATCGTCGCCAGCCTGTTCGGTCAGCCGAAGACGGAGCCGGTGAAGGGGAAAACTACGCCGGCTGCTCGCTGACGTGGAGACCGCTGAGGAAGAGCTGTTCGAGGAAGCGTGCCGCATCCTCGAACCGCCCCTCGCCAGCATGATCCTGACCGAGCACCGCGCGCACCTGCACGTCGAAGTCGGCATAGTGCTGGGTCGTCGACCAGATCGAGAAGATCAGGTGGTAGGGATCGCATTTGGCGATCTTGCCCGCCTTCGCCCAGGCCCGAATGACTTCCGCCTTCTCGTCGACCAATGACTTCAGCGGTCCCTTCAGTTCGTCCTCGATATTCGGCGCGCCTTGCAGGATTTCATTCGCGAAGAGCCGGCTTTCGCGCGGAAAATCCCGCGCCATTTCCAGCTTGCGGCGAATATAGCTGCGGATTTCCGATACCGGATTGCCTTCCGCATTGAACTCGCGCAGCGGGTCGAGCCAGGTATCGAGCACGCGATTGATCAGCGAGCGATGCATCGCCTCCTTGGTGCGGAAATAGTAGAGCAGGTTCGGTTTGGACATGCCGGCCACTTCGGCGATCTGGTCGACGGTTGCCCCGCGGAATCCATGCAACGAAAACACCTCCAGCGCAGCCTCGAGGATTTGCTCCTCCTTCTCCTCCTGGATGCGCGTGCGTCGCTGAGTCCTCGCCGCCCTCGGTAATGCCATCGTGCCCCCCGGTCCGGCCTTGACCGTGGAACCGGAAAAGTGCCGTCAAATTCACCAGTTTAAACAGCCGCCATTTTCTTGAGCGCACCCCAATGCTTTTTGGTTTTTCGGCTTGAGTGCCGCAACGGAAGCTGTAATGTTTACCAACCGGTCAAATTATCAGACAGTTATCAAGTAAAGGCAACTGCTCTGATCGGAAGGCGCAAACAAACAATCGCGCTGCCACCCGGTGGGAACAGATTGAGGCTGCAAGAGCCCGAAGACGTGGGAGCATACGACATGGCCGCACCTGGCGAAAACATGCGTGTCAACGCGGACCGCCTGTGGGATTCCCTCATGGACATGGCGAAGATCGGCCCCGGCATTGCCGGCGGCAACAATCGCCAGACGTTGACCGATTCCGACGCCGAAGGCCGCCGCCTGTTCCAGGCATGGTGCGATAGCGCGGGCCTGACAATGGGCGTCGACACGATGGGCAACATGTTCATGACGCGCGCGGGCACGGACCCCGAGGCGCTGCCTGTCTATGTCGGCTCGCACCTCGATACCCAGCCGACCGGTGGCAAATATGACGGCGTGCTCGGCGTGCTCGCCGGCCTCGAAGTCATCCGTTCCATGAACGATCTCGGCATCAGGACGCAACATCCGATCGTCGTTACCAACTGGACGAACGAAGAAGGCGCCCGCTTCGCGCCGGCCATGCTCGCCTCCGGCGTTTTTGCCGGCGTGCACACGCAGGATTACGCCTATAGCCGCAAGGATCCGGACGGAAAGACGTTTGGCGACGAGCTGAAGCGCATTGGCTGGGTCGGCGACGAAGAGGTCGGCGCCCGCAAGATGCACGCCTATTTCGAATATCACATCGAACAGGGTCCGATCCTAGAAGCCGAGCAAAAGCAGATCGGCGTCGTCACCCACTGTCAGGGCCTGTGGTGGCTGGAATTCACGCTGACCGGCCGCGAGGCGCATACCGGCTCGACGCCGATGAACCTGCGCGTCAATGCCGGCCTTGCCATGGCCCGCATCCTCGAAATGGTGCAGACGGTCGCCATGGAAAACCAGCCGGGCGCCGTCGGCGGCGTCGGCCAGGTGTTCTTCTCGCCGAATTCGCGCAACGTGCTGCCCGGCAAGGTCGTCTTCACCGTCGACATCCGCTCGCCGGACCAGAATAAGCTCGACGGTATGCGCACCCGTATCGAGGCGGAGGCCCCGAAAATCTGCGAAGCGCTCGGCGTCGGCTGTTCCGTAGAGGCGGTCGGCCATTTCGACCCGATTACCTTCGACCCGACACTGGTCGCCACCGTGCGCAAGGCCGCCGAAGACCTCGGCTACAGCCACATGAACCTCATCTCAGGCGCCGGCCACGACGCCTGCTGGGCCGCCAAGGTGGCGCCCGCCACGATGATCATGTGCCCCTGCGTCGGCGGCCTCTCGCACAACGAGGCGGAGGAAATCTCCAAGGAATGGGCCGCCGCCGGCGCCGATGTGCTGCTCCATGCGGTCATCGAAACGGCGGGGATTGCGGAGTGAGCGATAGCGCGATGCGCCTGGAGAGAAGCCTGAATTGGCATCTAGCGTGGCCAGATGAAAAAGGGCCTTTCGCTACGGGCATGATCGAACGTATCAACAAGGCTCTGCAAAAACCCATAAAAGACTTAAACGCTGGCGACCTACGCCAACTCGTAAGCCAGAAAATCGCCTTGGAATATACCGTTCCATTGGCGATCGATGCGATATGCAGAAATCCTATGCAGTACTCGTCATACTATGAGGGAGACTTGCTGTCGGCCTGCCTCGAAATTGAGCTGTCATTTTGGGCAAAAAATCCAGATCAACACGCGCGTCTAAAGAGCTTTTTCGACACAGTGCGCGTGTTTGACACAGAGCTACAGGCGCAGGTGAAGACATTTTTTGCCCTCGAAATCGCTTCAACCAATGATGCGGCGGTCAACAAAGCTACAAAGAGGAAGCCCAAATGAGCACAGTCATCAAGGGCGGCACCATTGTCACCGCCGACCTCACCTACAAGGCGGACGTCAAGATCGACGGCGGGAAGATCATCGAGATCGGGCCGGATCTCTCGGGCGACGAGGTGCTGGATGCGGCGGGCTGTTATGTCATGCCGGGCGGCATCGATCCGCATGTGCATCTCGAAATGCCGTTCATGGGCACCTATTCGGCGGATGATTTCGAAAGCGGCACGCGCGCCGGGCTTGCCGGCGGCACGACCATGGTGGTCGATTTCTGCCTGCCCGATCCCGGCCAGTCGCTGCTCGACGCGCTGAAGCGCTGGGACAACAAGTCGACCCGCGCCAACTGCGACTATTCCTTCCACATGTCCGTCACCTGGTGGGGCGAACAGGTGTTCGACGAGATGAAGGCGATCGTCGAGGAAAAGGGTATCAACACCTTCAAGCACTTCATGGCCTACAAGGGCGCGCTTATGGTGAACGACGACGAGATGTTCGCCTCGTTCCAGCGCTGCGCGGCGCTTGGCGCGCTACCCCTCGTTCATGCGGAAAATGGCGACGTCGTCGCCGCCATGCAGACGAAGCTGATGGACGAGGGCAACAACGGCCCGGAAGGCCACGCCTATTCGCGCCCGCCCTCCGTCGAAGGCGAGGCGACGAACCGCGCCATCATCATCGCCGATATGGCAGGCAGCCCGCTCTATGTCGTGCACACCTCCTGCGAACAGGCGCACGAGGCCATCCGCCGCGCCCGCCAGAACGGCATGCGCGTCTACGGTGAGCCGCTGATCCAGCACCTGACGCTCGATGAGAGCGAATATTTCAACAAAGACTGGGACCATTCGGCGCGCCGCGTCATGAGCCCGCCCTTCCGCAACAAGCAGCACCAGGATTCGCTGTGGGCCGGCCTTGCCAGCGGTTCGCTGCAGGTGGTCGCAACCGACCATTGCGCCTTCACGACCGACCAGAAGCGCACGGGTGCAGGTGATTTCCGCAAGATCCCGAACGGCACCGGCGGCCTCGAAGACCGCATGCCGATGCTCTGGACCAACGGCGTCAACACCGGCCGCCTCACCATGAACGAGTTCGTCGCCGTCACTTCGACGAACATCGCCAAGATCCTCAACGTCTATCCGAAGAAAGGCGCGATCCTCGTCGGCGCCGATGCGGATATCGTCGTCTGGGACCCGAAGCGCTCGAAGACCATCTCCGCGAAAAGCCAGCAGTCCTCGATCGACTACAACGTCTTCGAAGGCAAGCAAGTCGTGGGCCTGCCGCGCTACACGCTGACGCGCGGCGTCGTCGCCATCGAGGAGAGCACCGTGAAGACGCGCGAGGGCCACGGCCAGTTCGTCAAGCGCGACCCCTTCACTGCGGTCAACAAGGCGCTATCGACCTGGAAGGAAATCACCGCACCGCGCAAGGTGGAGCGCAGCGGCATTCCGGCGAGCGGGGTCTGATGCCTCCCGGCCGCCCCTTCTCCATCCTTCTTCTCGGCATCGCGCTCGCCGGACCGGCCGGGGCAGCGGGCGATATCGTCGATGGCAATTATGGGGACGCGGAAGGCTGCCACTATGCAGCGACCGGTGAATCCTCCGGTGCAGATTTCTTCTTCCTGCTGAACAAGGAGGGCGTGACGACTGCGGCCTCCTATTGCGAATTCAAAGGTGAGGGCAAACAGGTCGGCGCTGCCACGACGGTCGCCGCCGACTGCCACGAAGAGGGCATGGAGGAAGTTACGCCGTATGAACTGACGCTGACGCCGGACAATGGCGGCTACACGATCAGCTTCCCGGACGGCACGCGCTGGGGGCCAATCATGCGGTGCAAGACATGACGGTTGAGGGGCGCAGATATACCCCCCTCTGTCCTGCCGGACATCTCCACCACAAGAGGGAAGATCGAAAGGCTGCACCGTCTCGCCAGATCTTACCGGCTACGCCCGCGGTAAAGACCGTCTTTCCCGTGGGAGAAATCGATGGCTCCCAGCCAATCTCCCCCCTTGTGGTGGAGATGTCCGGCAGGACAGAGGGGGGCGCCTTCGCTCGCCCCTTAAACCGAAACCAGCGCCTCGAGATGCGGCAGAAGGACCACGCTCTCCTGCTCGTGGGGATCTGTCCTCGCGATGACCGCCGAGGCCGGCTGGTCCGAGAGATTGGCCGGCAGATGCGGCACGCCGGCGGGGATGTAGAACATCTCGCCTGCCTTGACGATCACATGGTTCTCCAGCCGTTCGCCGTACCAGGTATGCGCCTCACCGGAGAGCATGTAGATCGCGGTCTCGTGGCTTTCATGCATGTGTGCCTTGGCGCGTCCGCCGGGCGGGATCGTCAGGAGATGCATGCAGATGCCCGACGCCCCAACGCTCTCGCGGGCGATGCCCTCGAAATAGCTGAACCCCTGCTTTCCGTCATAGGTGCTGCCCGGGCGTACCACCCGGCATTCTGCCTTCGTTTCCATCGTCATCGTTCCATCCCCCGAAAGAATTCCGTGCCCAAAGTGATACTGCAGACAATGCCGATTGCAATGCCGAGAAGGGACATGCAGTCTGCCGAAAACCGCGCCGTGCGGGGCGCCGAAAGATGACCAGCATGCCCGTCTCCGATACCGTTGTTTCTGCAAAAGATCTCGGCCTCACCTTCCAGACCGCCGATGGCCCGGTCACGGCACTGACCGGCGTCAACCTGACCGTCGAAAAGGGCGATTTCGTCTCCTTCATCGGCCCCTCCGGCTGCGGCAAGACGACGTTCCTGCGCGTCATCGCCGATCTGGAAAAACCGACCTCCGGCACCATCACCGTCAATGGCCTGTCACCGGAAGACGCCCGCAAGCGTCGAGCCTATGGCTACGTCTTCCAGGCCGCAGCGCTTTATCCCTGGCGCACAATCGAGAAGAACATCGCGCTCCCGCTGGAAATCATGGGTCACTCGCGTGACGAACAGAAGGCGCGCGTCGCCCGCACGCTCGACCTCGTCAACCTCACCGGCTTCGGCAAGAAATATCCCTGGCAGCTTTCCGGCGGCATGCAGCAGCGCGCGTCGATCGCCCGCGCGCTTGCCTTCGACGCCGACCTGCTCCTGATGGACGAGCCCTTCGGCGCGCTCGACGAGATCGTGCGCGACCATCTCAACGAACAGCTCCTGAAACTCTGGGCCGCGACCCAGAAGACGATCTGCTTCGTCACCCACTCGATCCCCGAGGCCGTCTATCTCTCGACGAAGATCGTCGTCATGAGCCCCCGCCCCGGCCGCGTCACCGATATCATCGATTCGCCGCTGCCGAAGGAGCGTCCTCTCGGCATCCGCGAGACCCCGGAATTCCTCGAGATCGCCCATCGTGTGCGCGAGGGCCTGCGCGCGGGCCACAGCTACGAGGAGCACGTCTGATGAAGCTCTCCTTCGTGCTCTGGCTGTTCGGCGCGACCGCCGTCTTCATCGGCGCGGCAACGTCGTCGCGCGCCTATGTCGGCACGACGAACATTCTCTACCTGCTGCTGTCCATGGCGCTCTACATCGTCGGCAACCTGATGATGCTGAAGCTGATGCGCGAAGGCGGGCTTGGGCTTGCCGTTTCGCTCTCCGCCATCACCCAGCTGCTGCTCATCAACGTCATCGCCTTCCTGTTCTTCGGCGAGCGGCTGAGCAGCACCCAGGTCGCCGGCGTCGGCCTCGGCATTCTTGCCATGGGGCTGATGCTGCTGCCCACCACGGCACGGAGCTGAGCATGGAACAGGCCAGCTTCCTTCGCGATCGCCTGCTTCCCATCGTCACCGTGCTGCTCGCGCTGGTCGCGCTCTGGTATGTCTTCGTCGTCGTGCTGAACGCGCCCTTCGAGCGCGACACAGCAGGACGCGCCGGAACGACGATCACGTTCATGGAGCTGCTGCCGAAGACCATGGCGCAGGAGCGGCCCGTTCTACCGGCACCGCACCAGGTCTTCGCCGAACTCTGGGACACCACCGTCAACAAGGCGATCACCTCGAAGCGCAGCCTTGTCTACCATGCCGGCATCACGCTCTCCGCAACGCTGATGGGCTTTGCCATGGGCACGGTGCTCGGCATCCTGCTCGCCATCGCCATCGTGCACAACCGCGCGATGGACCGTTCGCTGATGCCCTGGGTCATCGCCAGCCAGACGATCCCGATCCTGGCCATCGCGCCGATGATCATCGTCGTCTTGAATGCGGTCGGTATTTCCGGCCTGATGCCGAAGGCGCTGATCTCGACCTATCTGTCCTTCTTCCCGGTCGTCGTCGGCATGGTAAAGGGGTTGCGCAGTCCCGAGCAGATCCAGCTCGACCTGATGCACACCTACTATGCCTCGTCGTCGCAGACCTTCTGGAAGCTGCGCTGGCCTTCTTCCATGCCCTATCTCTTCACCTCGCTGAAGGTGGCGATCGCCATCTCGCTCGTCGGCGCCATCGTCGGCGAACTGCCGACCGGCGCGGTCGCCGGCCTGGGCGCACGCCTGCTCGCCGGCTCCTACTACGGCCAGACGGTGCAGATCTGGGCGGCCCTCTTCATGGCGGCAGCGGTCGCGGCCCTGCTCGTCATCGTCGTCGGCTTCGCGCATAGCCTCGTCCTCAAGCGCATGGGGGCACGGGCATGAATCTTTCCATCCTTGTGGCCGCAATCGTCTTCTGGCTCGCCGCCTGGGCCTTCAACGAATGGCTGGTGCGCCAGAAATTTACGAGCCCGGCGGCGGACCGCGCTGCGCGCATCGCCGTCCCGTTGATTTTCGGCGCCACCATCCTCGTGCTCTGGGAAGGCATCGTGCGCGGCTTCAACGTGCCGTCCGTGCTCCTGCCGCCGCCGAGTATGATCTGGGTGCGGCTGATCAACTCCATACCGACGCTCTGGGCGGACTTCCGCCAGACCTTCCTGAAATCCGTGCTCGTCGGCTATGCGCTCGGCTGCGGCCTCGGTTTTCTCGTCGCGATCCTCATCGACCGCTCGCCCTTCCTGCAGAAGGGCCTGCTGCCGCTCGGCAATTTCGTCTCGGCGCTGCCCGTCATCGGCGTCGCACCCATCATGGTCATGTGGTTCGGCTTCGACTGGCAGTCGAAGGTCGCCGTCGTCGTCATCATGACCTTCTTCCCCATGCTGGTGAACACCGTCTCCGGCCTTGCCGCGACGAGCCATATGGAGCGCGACCTGATGCGCACCTATGCGGCCGACTGGTTCCAGACCCTCGTCAAGCTGCGCCTTCCCGCCGCCTGGCCCTTCATCTTCAATGCGCTCAAGATCAATTCGACGCTTGCGCTCATCGGCGCGATCGTCGCCGAATTCTTCGGGACGCCCATCGTCGGCATGGGTTTCCGCATTTCCACGGAAGTGGGCCGCATGAATGTCGACATGGTTTGGGCCGAGATCGCGGTTGCCGCGGTGGCTGGCTCCGCCTTTTACGGGATCGTCGCGCTCATCGAGCGGGTCGTCACGTTCTGGCACCCGTCTGTCCGTGGTGGGCAGGCGTAAAATAAGAAAGAAAGAGGGAACTGACATGAAAACGAAGATCGCATCGCTGCTTCTGGCAAGCGCCTTCTCGCTTGCCGCGTTCCAGGCCGAGGCCGCCGACAAGGTGACGCTCCAGCTGAAATGGGTCACCCAGGCCCAGTTCGCCGGTTATTACGTCGCCAAGGACAAGGGCTTCTATGAAGAAGAAGGCCTCGACGTTGAAATCAAGCCAGGCGGCCCGGATATCGCCCCGGCACAGGTGATCGCCGGCGGCGGCGCCGATGTCATCGTCGACTGGATGCCGTCCGCCCTTGCCACCCGTGAAAAGGGTGTCGCACTCATCAACATCGCCCAGCCGTTCAAGTCGTCCGGCATGATGCTGACCTGTTTAAAGGAATCCGGCGTCACCGGTCCGGAAAACTTCAAGGGCAAGACGCTCGGCGTCTGGTTCTTCGGCAACGAGTATCCGTTCCTCTCCTGGATGGCACACCTGAAAATCCCGACGGACGGCGGGCCGGATGGCGTGACCGTCCTCAAGCAGGGCTTCAACGTCGATCCGCTGCTCCAGAAGCAGGCGGCCTGCATCTCGACCATGACCTACAACGAATATGGCCAGGTTCTCGATGCCGGTATCAAGCCGGAGGATCTCGTGACCTTCAAGTATGAGGACCAGGGTGTCGCGACGCTCGAAGACGGTCTCTACGTGCTGGAAGACAAGCTCGCCGACCCGGCCTTCAAGGAAAAGATGGTCAAGTTCGTGCGCGCGTCCATGAAGGGCTGGAAATACGCCGAAACGAACCCGGACGAAGCCACCGGTATCGTTCTCGAAAACGACACGACCGGCGCGCAGACCGAGGCGCACCAGAAGTTCATGATGGGTGAAGTCGCCAAGCTGACCGCCGGCTCCAACGGCGCGCTCGACGAGGCGGACTACAAGCGCACCGTCGCCTCGCTGCTGGCGGGCGGCTCCGACCCGGTCATCTCCAAGGAGCCGGAAGGCGCCTGGACGCATGCCGTGACGGACGAAGCGCTGAAATAGTCCATTTCACGAGGAACTAAGGCGTGCGGGGCCCTGCCCCGCACGTTTTTTTTGGGCGAGACCTGCGACAGCGCGCCGCGATTGCCATCGAAAAGCCAAACGTATAAAATAATGAGGCACCATTCCGTTACCTCTTGTAAGGGCAAGGAACGCTGATTACATAATCCGCGACGTGGGAGCCAGGAGAGGCAGGGGAGCCGCTTCGTGTCCGCCATATTGCTTGGGAATTGGGTCCGGTAGAACGACAACAGAATGTCCGGCCCGCAATCATAAAGTCATGCTTTTGAGAAAGTTCGGCCTATGGCTTCTGGACACATGAAGGTTCTGTATCTTTCCGTCGTCGCACTCATGGCGGCCAACCCGGTGATTTCCTTCGCGGCCGATGCGGCTACGGGTGATGCCGATACGACCCAGCAGGTGCAGAACCTGCCCGCCATCGTCGTCACCGCCGCTGAAACACGCACCATCATCGACCGGGTGATCGCGACCGGCACGGTCCAGGCGGTCGACGAAGTCTATGTCACGCCGCTCGTCGATGGCCTGTCCATCCGCACGCTCGCCGCCGATGTCGGCGACACGGTCGAGGCCAACGGCACGCTCGCCACGCTCAACGACGATGCCCTCATCCTCCAGAAGAGCCAGACCGAAGCCTCGCTCGCCAAGGCTGAGGCAGCCCTTGCACAGATCAAGGCGCAATTCGTCGAGGCCAAGGCCAATGCGGACGATGCTGTGCGCACGCGCGACCGCGCGCTGAAACTCGTCAAGTCCGGCTCGCAGTCGCAGGCCACCGCCGAGCAGGCTACGGCAGCAGCAGATGCGGCCCTTGCCCGCGTCAACTCCGCCGAACAGGCGATCGGCGTTTCGCAGGCCGATATCAAGGTCGCCCAATCGCAGATCGACGACATCGACTTGAAACTGGCCCGCACGGCAGTGAAGTCGCCGGTTGCCGGCATCGTCTCCGCCCGCACGGCCAAGGTCGGCGCGATCGCGAGCGGCGCCGCCTCGCCGCTCTTCACTGTCATCCAGGACGGCGCGATCGAGCTGAAGGCCGATGTTTCCGAAGACGGCATCCTCAAGCTGGCACCCGGCCAGAAGGTAACCGTCTCCCTTGCCGGCGGCGCTGCCGAAGTGACCGGCGAAATCCGTCTCGTCGAGCCGACGCTCGATGCGCAGAGCCGCCTCGGCCGCGTCTTTATCCGCTTCGACGATCCCGGCAAGGCACGCGCCGGCATGTTCGCCAATGCGGAGATCATCGTGGAGGAGAAGCAAGGCATCGTGCTGCCGCTTTCCGCCATCACGACGACAGACGGCAAGACGGTGGCCCGCAAGGTCGAGAACGGCGTCGTCACGCTGGTGCCGGTCGAAACCGGCGTCCAGGACGGCCAGGTGATCGAGATCACCAGCGGGCTTAAGGAAGGCGACGAAGTGGTCGCCAAGGCCGGCGCCTATGTTCGCGATGGCGACAAGGTCAATCCGGTCAAGGCTGAACAGGCTTCGGCCACGAAATGACGTGAAGGCTCCTCCAAGGGGGAGCCGCTTCCGCAGCGCGCGGAAGAGAATGCCGGGCTGGGGCGCCCGGTAACATGACAGGTGATCCGGACGGGGCCGGAGCCTGAAATACGTCTGGTCTCTTATCGAGGACTTTGGGGACATGAATTTTTCAGCTTGGTCCATTCGCAATCCGATTGCGCCGCTGCTCGCGTTTTTCCTGCTGATGTATGTCGGCATCCAATCCTTTTACGCACTGCCCATCACGCGCTTCCCGAACATCGACGTTCCGGTTATCGCCATCAGCGTGACGCAGAGCGGCGCCGCCCCGGCGGAACTGGAAGTCCAGGTCACCAAGGAGATCGAGGACGCCGTCGCCGGTATCGAAGGGGTGGACGACATCACCTCCACCGTGACGGACGGCAGCTCGGTGACCTCCGTGCTCTTCGAGATCGAAAAGCCGACGAACCAGGCGCTTCAGGACGTCAAGGATGCGATCGACCGCATCCGTAGCGACCTGCCGGCATCGATCGAGGAGCCGGTCGTCACCAAGATCGACGTGGAAGGCCAGGCGATCCAGTCCTTCGCCGTCTCCTCGCCGAACATGACGCTCGAGGAACTGTCCTGGTTCGTCGACGACAAGGTCAAGCGCGCCCTGCAGGGGCGGCCCGGCATCGGCAAGATCGACCGCTTCGGCGGTGCTGACCGCGAGGTGCGCGTCGACCTCAACGCCGACAAGCTCGAATCCTTCGGCATTACCGCCGCCGACGTCAACCGCCAGATCCGCAACATGAATGCGGATTCCGGTTCCGGTCGCGGCCAGATCGCCGGCGCCGAGCAGGCGATCCGTACGCTTGGTGACGCCCGCTCCGTCGAGAAGCTGACGAACACGATGATCGCCCTGCCGAACGACCGCTTCGTTCGGCTTTCGGAACTCGGCACGGTCACCGACACCTATGAGGAGCCACGCTCCTTCTCGCGCTTCAACGGCAATCCGGTCGTGACATTCGCGGTCTTCCGCTCAAAGGGCGCCAGTGAAGTCACCGTCGCCGAATCGGTCGCCGAATCGCTGGAAAAGGTGCGCACGCAGTATCCCGACGTCTCGATCCAGCTGGTCGACGATGCGGTCTACTTCACCTACGGCAACTATGAGGCGGCATTGCACACGCTGCTTGAAGGTGCGCTTCTCGCCGTCGCGGTGGTTCTGCTCTTCCTGCGCAACTGGCGGGCAACGCTGATCTCCGCCGTTGCGCTGCCGCTTTCGGTTATCCCGACCTTCTTTGTCATGGACATGCTCGGCTTCTCGCTGAACCTGGTCTCGTTCCTTGCACTGACGCTCGCGACCGGCATCCTCGTCGACGACGCGATCGTCGAGATCGAGAACATCGCGCGGCACATCCGCATGGGCAAGTCGCCCTACAAGGCGGCAATCGAGGCCGCCGACGAAATCGGCCTCGCCGTTATCGCGACGACCTTCACCATCATTGCCGTCTTCGTGCCCGTCTCGTTCATGCCGGGCATTCCGGGCCAGTACTTCATCCAGTTCGGCCTGACGGTGGCCGTCTCGGTGTTCTTCTCGCTCGCGGTGGCGCGCCTCATCACACCGGTCATGGCGGCCTATCTCATGCGCTCCGGCGATGGAGACGGCCATGGCGAGGAGAAGGAAGGCGTCTTCATGCGGTTCTATACCCGGCTCGTCAGCACGACGACGAGCACCTGGTATGCCCGCTACCTGACGCTGATTGCCGCTTTCGCCTTCCTCGCCGGCTCGATCATGCTGCTGGCCACGGTTCCCGGCAGCTTCCTGCCGCCGGAAGACGCTTCCCGCGTCGTTCTCTCCGTGGAACTGCCACCGGATGCGATGCTTTCGGATACCGACCGCACGACCACGCAGATCTACGAGCGGGTCAAGGACATCAACGGCGTCGAAAGTGTCTTCGTGCTTGGCGGCTCCTCGCCGAAGGGCGACCTGGAACTGCGCCGCGCCTCCGTCACGGTCATTCTCGACAAGCTCGAACACTCGCTGACCTACAAGCTGGTGAACGACGTGCTCGGTCGCATCCCCGTCGTCGGCCAGTACCTGCCGAAGATGGAAGCGCACGGTCGCGTGCGTCCGCAGTGGGATATCGAGAAGGAAATCTTCACGACGCTGCGTCAGATCCCGGACGTGCGCATCATCAAGCTCAACGACCGCGGCGAGCGCGACCTGGCATTCAACCTGCTTTCCAACAACGAGGCGGACCTCAACAACACCGTCGCCGTGCTGGAATCCAAGCTGCGCGCCGATCCGGTCCTGTCCAATGTCAGCTCGGAAGGCTCGCTGCCGCGGCCGGAACTACAGATTCGCCCGCGTGACGAGCAGATGGCCCGCCTCGGCATCACCACGGCGCAGATCGCCGAAGTGGTGCGCGTCGCCACCATCGGCGACATCGACGCCCAGCTCAGCAAGGTCTCGCTGGACGACCGCCTGATCCCGATCCGCGTACAGGTCGACCGCGGCTTCCGCGCCGACCTTGCCGCCATCCGCAACCTGAAGATCCAGGCGGCGAGCGGCCAGGTCGTGCCACTCTCCACCGTCGCGGATATCGAATATTCCGAGGGACCGAGCTCGATCAAGCGGCATAACCGCAACCGCGTCGTCTCGATCGGCTCCGACCTCCAGCAGGGCGTGGCGCTCGATACCGCCACGGGCCGCTTCAAGGAGATCGCCAACAGCATCGATATGCCGCCGAGCGTACAGTTCATGGAAAGCGGCGACGCCGAAATCCAGGGAGAGATGCAGCAGTCCTTCGGCAATGCCATGCTGCTCGGCCTGCTGCTCGTGCTGATGGTCCTGATCCTGCTGTTCAAGGACGTGATCCAGCCCTTCACCATCCTGCTGTCGCTGCCGCTCGCCATCGGCGGCGTGGCCGCGGGCCTGATCCTGACGCAGAACGCGCTGTCCATGCCCGTTCTCATCGGCATCCTGATGCTGATGGGCATCGTGACGAAAAACGCGATCCTGCTCGTCGATTTCGCCATCGAGATGATGCACCGGGGCATGCACCGCGTGGAGGCGATGATCGAAGCCGGCCGCAAGCGCGCCCGCCCGATCGTCATGACCTCGATTGCCATGTCGGCCGGCATGCTGCCTTCAGCACTCGGCGTCGGCGAAGGTGGTTCGTTCCGGTCACCCATGGCGATCGCGGTCATCGGCGGCATCATCGTTTCGACGGTGCTCTCGCTCGTCGTCGTGCCGTCGTTCTTCCTCATCATGGACGACCTGTCGCGCCTGCTCGGCTGGATCTTCGGCCGCTTTGTCGGCAAGAAGGATGACGAACTGCTGGCGATGGAGCCGGAAGCCCTGACACGCCTAGCCGACCAGACGGCGCGTGACGTGTCCGATCTCGAAAAGCGCATCGAAACGCTTGAGAAGAAGAAGGGTGGCGAGCGTAACCACCTCAGTGTCGTGCACCACTCGACGCTCGCTGCCGAATAGGCAGCCGCGACCCAGACCCGAAGCGGCCGGTTCGCCGAAAGCGAGCCGGCCGTTTTCATGTTCATTGATCGAAATCAATTCGCGCTTGCCCACCCTCGACTATCGTCCTGTCATCAAAGACCGAACGACGCCTGCGGGAGCATGGAGTGAGATCGATGAACAGGCTGATGAAACCCGGTGCCCGGGAACGGGAAACCCTGCTGAATTCCGGACTTCTGTCGGTGCTTGGCGTGGAAAGCGTCGCAGCCATGATGGAGATCGCCGTCATCGGCAACCTGCCGGCGCGGCAGATCTTGTTTCGCGAGGGCGAGCCCGCCGACATGCTGCATTGCGTGCTGTCCGGCTATATTCGTCTCTACAAGCTCGATCCGGACGGACGCGAGGCGGACGTCGAACTCTACGGCCCGGGTGATCTCATCGGCGCCAGCGTGGTGCTCGACGGCGGCCGCTATGCCGCAACCGCCCAGGCCGCCGAACCGTCCCTCATCGCCCGCTTCGACCTGAAGCGCGTGCGCGACATAGCCTCCCGCCGACCGGATCTGGCAGTGGCGCTGGCCAATGCCCTCTCCGCCCAGCTCTCCAAGGTTTTCGGCTGCCTCGCCAACGATCGGCTGCACACGGCGCCGCAGCGCGTTGCGCGCTACCTGCTCGCCCATTGCCCGCAGGATGCAAAGGCCGCCAGTTTCCGCCTGCCCTACCAGAAAAGCCTGCTTGCCGGAAAGCTGGGCCTCGCACCCGAAGCCCTTTCGCGTGCCTTCTCGATGCTGCGCGACCATGGCGTCACCGTGCGTGGTCGCCTAGTTCAGATCGGCGATCCGGAGGCGCTCCGGCGCCTCTGATCAGAGCGCCGCGGCAAGCACGCTCACGAGCGAAACAGTCTGGTCGCCAATGTCTCATGCTTGAGGCTGGCGACCTCGGCTCGAATGGTGGCGGACCCGAGATCGTCGAGCGTCGAGCGGGATGCCGCGGCGGCAAGCGCAAGGATTCGGGCCTCAAGCCCGGCAAGCGTTGCCACGCCGTCCCGCTGGCCGATCACACCGCAGCGGATCGCAACGGAGACGAGATTGGAAACGACCGCATGCAGATAAGCGGCCAGCGCCGTCTCGGCCGCAATGCCATGCCCGCCTGACACCGCGCCCACGGCTATCGGATAGGCGGCCGCGTCGCCAAGCATGTCCAGCACCGGATGCGGCCAGCTTGCCGCGGCGGCAAGAAAAGCCTCGCCCTGCAACATCGTTTCGCGATGCCGCTCCGCCGAACCCGACAAGGCTTCCGCAAGGGTGGCAACGTCGGCGAGCCCGGCCGCGTTTTCGACAGAACGATGCGCTTCTGCAAAAAGCGCCGCATCATTCCAGAGCGGGCCATGCGCCAGAAGGCTCGCGAGCCAATCCCGAAGCGCGTCCGCATTGCAGACATCACCATCGGCGACCGCCTGTTCCAATCCACCGGAATAGGAGAAGGCGCCGACTGGAAAGGCCGGCGAAAGCCAGGTCATCAGCCGAACCAGCGCTTCGGGCGACGCCGCATCAGCCATGGTTATGGTTGTGATGCCCGTGGTCGTGGCCGTGTCCGGAGCCGTGATAGGCGCCCCGTGCCGGATGGAAAGGTTCTGAAACATCCCGAACGGTGGCGCCAAGTCCTGTCAGCATGTCGCGGATCACATGATCGCGCAGAATGAGGATACGCCCTTCCTCGATCTGGGCCTGCAAGTGGCGATTGCCGAGATGCCAGGCGAGCTCGATGAGATGCAGAGGGGTCTTCGGCGTCACCTCGTAAAGCTCTTCCTCCGCGGCAATCACCTCGACAAGCTCCCCCGTCTCGGTGAGCAACAGGTCGCCATGCGCAAGCTGTACCGGCTCCTTCAGGTCGAGCATCACCACGTCATCATGCTGCATGTGCAGGAGCTTGCGGCGCACATGGCGCTGGTCATGCGTCAGCACGACGACATCGATCGGCGTGCGGTTTCCGCCGGTACCGTGCGGCAGGATTTCCGTTGAGCGATAGGGCAAGGCGACCTCGGGTATCGATGGATAAGTCCGACCGAGAAAAGCATGTTTGCCAGGTCAAGGAAACCACCGAAGCGACCGGCTACGTCATTTGTCGTAGGAAGGCCTCAGCGGCGACGCCCGCCAGCGGCGACCCGGCGGCTCGGCTCGAGCAGGCCGTCGCCCTCGTCTTCGTGGGTAGCCCGGTCGCGGCCGAGCGACTTGGCAAGATAGAGCGCCCGGTCCGCCGCCTCGAAGGTCGCTTCGAACGTCCGGTCGGCGGGCCGGTCGGCGATACCCGCTGACAGGGTGACGGCGGCAACGCCATGGGCGGTCTCGACCCGACGCGCGGCGACCGATCGGCGCACCTCTTCCACGAGCAGGCCGCAGTCGCCACGGTCCGCGTTCTCGAAAAACACGGCGAACGCCGAGCCCCCGAAGCGCGCGACAAGATGTGGTGGCGAAAAGACCCGTGTCAGCTCTTCCGCGACGGCAACGATGACCTCGTCGCCGGCCGCATGGCCATGCCCGTCATTGACGGACTTGAAGCGATCGACATCGAACAGCACGAAGAAACCGTTAACGGTGCGGCCTGCCAGTTCTTCGACGAAAGCCGCCCGGTTCAAGAGGCCGGACAGTGGATCAAGCCGGCTCAGCCGCTCGAATTCGGCGCGCGACAGCGAAATTTCGTGGATGGCCATGCCAAGCAACCAGGCGAGAAGCGCGAGGACGCTCGCCGAGATCAGGACCGTCGTTGAGGTGCCGAAGTTCAGGGCCGCGGGGAAATCATGGGTTGAAAGGCTGAAATTCACGAGGATTGCGGCGATCATGAGATAGGCCGCAGTGGCAAGCGTGATTGCCACCAGAACGGTGTTCAACACGAACATGGAAATGTCGGCTCGCGTCTGGAACACACCCACCTCCCACTGGGCCCTTACCCAAAGGGCCACCCTGCCACGCATAAATCTCTCCATCATTAACAAAGAGACATTACGCCACTTTCTTTCAGACTCCGATAATGCGTTCGCTAGAAGTTTAAATGTCCCGTTTTGAGGCGAGCATTTTCTAGTAGAGGAAATAGCGCTGCGCCATCGGCAGCACGGTCGCCGGCTCGCAGGTTAGAAGTTCGCCATCGGCCCGCACCTCATAGGTCTCCGGGTCCACCTCGATATGCGGTGTCAGGTCGTTCAGGATCATCGAGGCCTTGGAGATAGTGCGTGTGTTGCGCACCGGAAGCAGCTGCTTGGCAACGCCGAGGCGCTCGCGAAGGCCAAGGTCGATCGCCGCCTGCGAGACGAAGGTGACCGAGGAATTCGTGCGCATCTTGCCGAAGGCACCGAACATCGGGCGATAATGCACCGGCTGAGGCGTCGGGATCGAGGCGTTCGGGTCCCCCATCGGCGCCATGGTGATCGTCCCGCCGAGCAGCACCATATCGGGCTTCACGCCGAAGAAGGCGGGGTTCCACAGCACGAGATCCGCCCGCTTGCCCACTTCGATCGAGCCGATCTCGTGGCTCAGGCCTTGGGCAATGGCCGGATTGATCGTGTACTTCGCGATGTAGCGCCGGATGCGCAGGTTGTCGTTGTCGCCGGTCTCGCCGGCAAGCCGGCCGCGCTGACGCTTCATCTTGTCCGCCGTCTGCCAGGTGCGGATCGCCACCTCGCCCACGCGCCCCATGGCCTGGCTGTCGGACGAGATGATCGAGAAGGCGCCGATATCATGCAGGATATCCTCTGCCGCAATCGTTTCCTTGCGGATGCGGCTTTCGGCAAAGGCGATGTCCTCAGGGATAGAGGAGGACAGGTGATGGCAGACCATCAGCATGTCGAGATGCTCGGCGATCGTGTTGACCGTGTAGGGCCGCGTCGGGTTGGTCGACGACGGAATGACGTTCGAGTGGCCGCAGACCTTGATGATGTCAGGTGCATGCCCGCCGCCTGCCCCTTCCGTGTGGAAGGCGTGGATCGTGCGGCCCCTGATGGCGTCTATCGTATCCTCCACGAAGCCGCTTTCATTGAGCGTGTCCGTATGGATCATCACCTGCACATCGTACTCGTCGGCAACGGAAAGGCAGCAGTCGATCGCCGCCGGCGTGGTGCCCCAATCCTCATGCAGCTTCAGCGACGAGGCGCCGGCCTTGACCATTTCCTCGATCGGCGCAGGCAGCGAGGCATTGCCCTTGCCGGCGAGCGCGAGGTTCATCGGAAAGGCATCGAAACTCTCGATCATGCGCTCGATATGCCAGGCGCCCGTGCAGGTCGTCGCCAGCGTGCCGTGCGCCGGGCCGGAACCGCCGCCGAGCATCGTGGTGATGCCGCTGACCAGCGCCTCCTCGATTTGCTGCGGGCAGATATAGTGGATATGCGCATCCATGCCGCCCGCAGTGAGAATCTTGCCTTCCCCCGCAATCACCTCCGTCGAGGGGCCAACGATGATGGTGACGCCCGGCTGCGTATCCGGATTGCCAGCCTTGCCGAGCCCGGCGATACGCCCGTTCTTCAGGCCGACATCCGCCTTGAAGATCCCGCTATGGTCGATGATCAGCGCATTGGTGATCACGGTATCGACAGCGCCCTCGGCGCGCGTCGCCTGGCTCTGCCCCATGCCGTCGCGGATGACCTTGCCGCCGCCGAACTTCACCTCGTCGCCATAGGTGGTGAAATCCTTCTCTACCTCCGCGAAGAGTTCCGTATCGGCAAGACGCACCCTGTCGCCGGTGGTCGGGCCGAACATGCTGGCATAGGCGGCGCGGGACATTCTGTAGGACATGGTCAAGTTCCCCGGGAGGCAGGTGTTTGTTTTATTGGTCGAGACGATCGAGACGGCCGGCGGCGATCTGCGCATTGACCCAGCGCCGCTCCGCGGCGAAAGGATGCCATTGCCAGCCCTGGTGACCGAAGCCGGCAATGGAAATGCGGTCACCCTGCTCGGCAACGTTTTCGAGGACATGGGCAATGACGATGAGCCCGGAACTCGGCACCACATAGGGCGTCGGATCGAAGGCCTGGAGCGCGTCGTCGACCGCATGATGAACGGAGGCCGGAATTCTGCCCAGCCGCCGGCCGGTGGCCTCGGCGAAGGTTTCGAAGCCGATCGTGTAGTCGTCGCAGAAGTCGTCGAGGTCCGGATGGCTTTGCGCAACGGCGCCACGCATTCCGGCAAAGACTTCCGATGTGCGCACGCACCAGATTTCCTGCGCCTGCCGCACTGTCTCGCTCGCCTTCCAGCGTCCGCCGGCCAGCATATCCAGCGCCGGCCGACCGGTATTGCAGGCGGCGATGACATCCGTCTTGAAACCGCCGCGCCCCGCCGAGCGGCAGAGGTTGAAGCGGATCACCAGATCAGCGGAATCGATCACCCCGGCCAGGCCTTCCGGGATATCGCCATTGCCGACGATGACGATCCTGCGCGACACCGGCAACCCCTCAGTTTTCCTGCTCGTAGACAGTCTTCAGCTCGGCCGTGCGCTTGCGTGTGAGATCGGCGAGGCAACCGGAAACCAGCATCGGCTCCATCGAGCCGCCACGCGCCTCGAACCCTGCCAGCTCGCACTGCCCGTCGCGATAGCCGATCCATGCCCGCTGGGCGCGCTTCAACGCATCGACGGCGCCGACATAATGCTCGCCCATCTCCTTGGCCTGCACGTCCATTTCACCGGCTGCCGCCATCGCCTTCTTGTAGACGGCATTGAGCTCTGTATCGGCCGCCTGGTAGTCCCGGCCAGCGCAGATGTTCATCTCGATCTGCGCCATGGCGTTGTTGCAGTCGATCTCCGGTTCGCCATCCTGCGCAGTTGCGAAAGAGGCGGAGATGAAGAACGCAGTGACAACGAGCAGGAAGCGGTAGGGAAAAGCCATGTTAGAGCTTTCCCATCACGCTTTGACGAAAACCGTAGATCTCCCGCTTGCCGGCGAAGGGAACAAGGTGCACAGTCCGTGTCTGTCCCGGCTCGAAGCGCACCGCCGTGCCGGCAGGGATATCGAGCCGCAGGCCACGCGTCGCCTCACGGTCGAAGGCAAGCCCGGAATTCGTCTCATAGAAATGATAGTGGCTGCCGACCTGGATCGGCCGGTCGCCGGTATTGGAGACGTCCAGCGTCGTGACCGGCAGGCCCGCGTTCAGTTCGAGGTCGCCGGTGGTCGTGATGATTTCACCCGGGATCATGTCTTCCTCATGCAGCTTCCGCCGGGCCGCAGCCTTCGGCTTTCAGGACCCGCTTGGTGGATGGCGGATATTTCGCAAGCAGCGCAGCAGGCCGCACCGGCCGACGCGCGAAGTCGCCGCCGCAATTAGGGCAGGTGCCGCCAAGAACGTTGCTCACGCAATCGGCGCAGAAGGTGCATTCGAACGTGCAGATCATCGCCTCGGGGCTTTCCGGCGGAAGATCGCGGTCGCAGCATTCGCAGTTGGGTCGAAGATCCAGCATGGGCCTACCGTATCGGTTCGTGCACGGTCACGAGCTTCGTGCCGTCGGGAAAGGTCGCTTCCACCTGGATGTCGTGGATCATCTCGGGAATGCCCACCATGACCTGGTCGCGGCTGATGACATGCGCCCCCGCCTCCATCAGATCGGCCACAGAGCGGCCGTCGCGCGCGCCTTCCACGACATAGTCGGTGATAAGCGCAATGGCTTCGGGATGGTTGAGTTTCACGCCGCGCTCCAGCCGCTTGCGCGCCACGATCGCCGCCATGGCGATCAGCAGTTTGTCTTTTTCGCGGGGGGTCAAATTCATGGGCGGTCCATCGCTTTGTTCTTACAGTGTCCAGACTTTCGGCACGCTCGCGCCATTACGCAAGTGCGAAATGACCGGGATGAGTTTTTTTCTGAGCGCGAAACCATCGGCCGCAACGACACGGGCAACGAGCTTGCCCTGCCAATGGCTGACGCCGGCCTCAGCCCCCTCCAGCAACCGGCGCAACGGCTCCAGATGCGCCTCGGCATTGCGTCCGCACAACAGCACGGTCGCGAAAGCGCGCCCACCCGCAAGCACCGCCCGTTCATCCGTCACGGCAGCGACATCGCCCTCCAGGTGCGCCTCTTCGGCGTGGATCAGCTTGCCGCTGCGACGGATGCGCCAGCGATCGCGAAACAACCCCGTTTCCATCCTTTCGCCCATTGCCTTGCGGCCGAGCAGAATGGCCTCGACCGCGAGAAAGGTCGCATCATCGGCCAGGTCGACATCCAGCTTGCGGCTGAGCGAAGACCGGTCGAAAAGAATGGTTTCCTGCGGCAGCCAGTCCGCCCGCGCCCCGGCACCAACGGTAATCCGGGTCTCGACTGTCGCAGTGAAAGCACTTGCCTTGTAGGCGCGCTCACAGGCCTGCGTGGTCGCGGTCAGGTGCGTGCCGTCGGCGACATCGAAGGTCCAATCGATATGATCGCCCCCCGTCAGGCCACCGGCCGTGTTGATGAGAACGGCCTCCATCCTGCCGTCGAAACTCTTCGGCAGGCGGATCTTGGCGCAACCCTCCTGATAGAAGGTATCTAGGCGGGTGTGGCCGCCGAACGACTTCGTCGCCAGCCGTCCGCTCCCCCTCGCCCTTTGTGCCTTCTGTTGTGCTGCGTACACGCGTTCCCTCTCCTTCGAACCGCTCAGCCGGAGCGCTCTGTTGCATCACCTGCCGTCAGCGGCGTTTCTTCCGGGGAGCGCGTGTTCTTGAAGAACTCCCACATGCGGCCCGTCGCGTCCCGCTCCGAGGTCACCTTGCCGTTTGCGTCAAAGGTGGGGAACAGCACACTGCGTGCCGGCCAGGCATGCGTGTTCTCCTTGAGCAGATAGGAGTTGATGCGCGCGCCACCGGCACAGCTGTTGAACGACAGCGCCGTCATCATCGCATCCACGGTAACATTGCCCTTGCCTTCGCATTTGTCGAGTTCTGCCCAGCGTTGAAGCGCCGTCTCGCCGCCATATTGCCAGTAAGGCTTGCCCCCGCCGGCAAACGGATTCGTCACATCCTTCATGCCGGAAAAGGCGATGATCGAAATCGGATTGCCGGGTTTGCAGCTCGCGACGTCCGGCTGCCACACGCCACCGCGCTCGACCGGATAGCCTGCCCGCAGCCCCATGACGAAACCGGCAGCGGCAAATTCCGGATGTCCATTGCAGATATACTGGGACAGCATGCGCCCGCCGCCCGAATAGCCTGAGGCATAGATGCGTGTGGGATCGACGCAGAACCTGTCCTTGACCGTCTTGATCGCGTCCTTGATGTAGCGTTCATCATCATGCGTGCCGCCATGCGTCACGCCCGGCACGTTCCAGGCATGCGTGCCCTCGTACTGACCGTCGAGGCTGCCTTGCAGCGCGATGGAGACGAAGCCTTCGTGCTCGGCGACGACATCCCAGCCGCTGCGGCGGAACTGGCCGGCCGGCCCGGAATTGCTGCCATGGAAATCGAAGACGACCGCAAGCTTGGTCTTGCCGTCATAGGCGGTCGGAATATGGGCAAGCGCCGGGCGTTCGATGCCGCCGGTCCTGACAGTGAATGCCATCTGGCCGGGCTCTACAGGCTGGCCGCATCCTGCGGCAAAGCCCGGCCCCGCCAAGCCTAGAAAGAGAAGAAGTCCCATCGCGGTTACGCGGACAGAACCTTCGGGCCGCACGCGGCCACGCAGACGAAGTGTATCCATCAAGACGCCTTGTAATAGCTGGTGTGTTACGGCTGGCGCTGTGGTCCACATTTCGGACCTGGTGACGCATGACATCAGGGTTGCCGCCGTTACACCGTCAAATGCCGGCGTGCTTGCGGTGTGTCAAGCGTTTCGGCCGCGCCCTCGTGAACAATTTCTCCCCGGTCCATGATATATACGTGATCGGCAAGCTCCCGGCAGAAATCAAGATACTGTTCGACAAGGAGAATTGCCATGCCGGTCGAATCCCGCAGGTATTTGATCGCCCGGCCGATATCCTTGATGATCGACGGCTGGATGCCCTCGGTCGGTTCATCGAGCACGAGGATTTTCGGCCGCGTGACCAGCGCACGGCCGATGGCCAACTGCTGCTGCTGGCCGCCGGAGAGGTCACCGCCACGCCGGCCGAGCATGGATTGCAGCACCGGGAACAGGCTGAAGATCTCGTTCGGAATGAAGCGGTCCGACCGCTTCACCGGAGCGTAACCGGATTCGAGGTTTTCCTTCACCGTCAGCAGCGGAAAGATCTCGCGGCCTTGTGGTACATAACCGATGCCCTGCTTGGCACGATTATAGGGCGCCATGCCGTCGAGCTTGATATCGTTGAAGGCGACGCTGCCGGAGGAGAGCGGATGCTGGCCGGTAATCGCCCGCAGCAGGCTCGACTTGCCGACGCCGTTGCGGCCGAGCACGCAGGTAATCTTGCCCATCTCGGCATTCAGCGAGATGCCGCGCAGCGCCTGTGCGGCACCGTAGTGAAGGTTGACGTTTTCGACGGTCAGCATGGCCTCATCTCCCCAGATAGTTCTCGATGACCCTCTGGTCGGCGCTGACGAAGTCGATCGAGCCTTCCGCCAGAACAGAGCCTTCCGCAAGGCAGGTCACCTTCACGCCGAGATCGCGGATAAACCCCATGTCGTGCTCGACGACGACCACCGAGCGGGTTTTTGCAATTTCCTTCAGCAGGATGGCGGTTTCCGCCGTCTCCGCGTCCGTCATGCCGGCGACCGGCTCATCGACCAGCAGCAGTTCCGGCTCCTGCGCGAGCAGCATGCCGATCTCCAGCCATTGTTTCTGGCCGTGGCTGAGATTGGCGGCAAAATCGTCCTTGCGGTTGGCGAGGCGCACGGTCGATAGGATTTCCTCGATGCGCACCTTGTCCTCGGCGGTGAGGCGATAGAACAGCGAGGAGAAGACGCCGCGATTGCGGTTGAGGGCCAGTTCCAGATTGTCCCAGACCGTATGGCTCTCGAACACCGTCGGCTTCTGGAACTTGCGGCCGATGCCGAGTTGGGCGATTTCGGCCTCGTCCTTCTGGGTGAGATCGATCGTACCCTTGAAGAAGACTTCGCCAGAATCCGGCCGCGTCTTGCCGGTGATGATATCCATCATCGTCGTCTTGCCGGCACCGTTCGGGCCGATGATGGCGCGCAGTTCGCCGGGCTCGATGACGAAGGAGAGCGAATTCAAAGCCTTGAAGCCATCGAAGGAGACGGAGACGCCGTCGAGGTAGAGGATGCTGTTGGGTTTTGTGTTGCCAACGAGGGTGTTCATGCCGGTCACTCCGCCGCCTGGGGTTCTGCCGCCGTCGCAAAGGTGCGCGCCTCTTCAGCCTCCCGCGCCTTGCGGTATTCCTTGCGCCGTTCGACGAACTGGCGTGCCGTGCCAACGATACCCTTGGGCAGGAACAGCGTGACGAGCACAAACAGGCCACCGAGCGCGAAGAGCCAGAATTCCGGGAAGGCCGCGGTAAAGATGCTCTTGCCGCCGTTGACGAGGACGGCGCCGACAATCGGGCCGATCAGCGTGCCGCGCCCGCCGACCGCCGTCCAAATGACGACCTCGATGGAATTGGCCGGGTCGAACTCACCGGGATTGATGATGCCGACCTGCGGCACGTAGAGCGCGCCGGCAACGCCCGCCATCATGGCCGAGACCACGAAGGCGAAGAGCTTCATGTGTTCGACCCGGTAGCCGAGGAAGCGCGTGCGGCTTTCGGCGTCGCGCACGCCGACGAGGATCTTTCCGTACTTGGAGCGCACGATACCCGAGGTGATGATCAGCGACAGGGCGAGTGCTACCGCCGAGGCCGCAAAGAGTGCGGAGCGCGTTCCGTTTGCCTGGATGTTGAAGCCCAGAATGTCCTTGAAGTCGGTGAGGCCGTTGTTACCGCCGAAACCCATATCGTTGCGGAAGAAGGCGAGCAGCAGGGCGAAGGTCATCGCCTGGGTGATGATCGACAGATAGACGCCGTTGACGCGCGAGCGGAAGGCGAACCAGCCGAAGACGAAGGCGAGCAGGCCCGGCACGACGATCGCCATCAGCGCGGCGAACCAGAACATGTCGAAGCCGTACCAGAACCAGGGCAGTTCCTTCCAGTTGAGGAAGACCATGAAGTCCGGCAGCAGCGGGTTACCGTAGGAGCCGCGCGCGCCGATCTGGCGCATCAGGTACATGCCCATGGCGTAGCCGCCGAGCGCAAAGAATGCGGCATGCCCGAGCGAGAGGATGCCGCAGAAGCCCCAGACGAGATCGAGCGCCAGCGCCAGCAGCGCATAGGTCAGGTACTTGCCGAACAGCGAGACGATATAGGTCGGCACATGCAGCGGATGGTCCGGCGCCGTCAGCAGGTTGAGTGCCGGAACGAGGGCTGCAAGCGCCAGCAGGATCGCCACCGTGATGACGATGTTGCGCCCGAGCGCCTTGGCGAGAAACGACGTGATCATGCTTCCACCGCCCGTCCCTTGAGTGCGAAGAGCCCGCGCGGCCGCTTCTGGATGAAGAGGATGATCAGCACGAGCACGAGGATTTTTCCGAGCACGGCGCCGGCATAGGGCTCCAGGAACTTGTTGAGGATACCAAGCGTGAAGGCCCCGACCAGCGTGCCCCAGAGATTGCCCACGCCGCCGAAGACCACGACCATGAAGCTGTCGATAATGTAGCCCTGCCCCAGGTTCGGCGAGACGTTGTCGATTTGGCTGAGCGCCACGCCGGCGATACCCGCAATGCCCGAACCGAGCGCGAAGGTCAGCGCATCGACCCAGGGCGTCCTGATGCCCATGGAGGAGGCCATGCGACGGTTCTGCGTGACGGCACGCATCTGCAGGCCCATCGGCGTCTTCTTCAAGAGGAAGAGCAGGAAGGCGAAGACGGCGAGCGAAAAGACGATGATCCAGAGCCGGTTCCAGGTGACGGTGAGGCCGCCGAGTTCGAAGGCGCCGGACATCCAGGACGGATTGCCGACCTCCTGGTTCGTCGGTCCGAAAATCGAGCGCACGGCCTGCTGGAGGATCAACGAGACACCCCAGGTGGCGAGCAGCGTTTCGAGCGGCCGGCCATAGAGGAAGCGGATAATGCCACGCTCCATGACGAGGCCGACCGCGCCGGTAACGAGGAAGGCGAGCGGCAGCGCGATCGCCAGCGACCAGGCGAAGGCGTCGGGATAGGAATTGCGGATGATCTCCTGCACCACGAAGGTGGTGTAGGCGCCGAGCATGACCATCTCGCCATGCGCCATGTTGATGATGCCCATCACGCCGAAGGTGATGGCAAGCCCGATTGCCGCGAGCAGCAGCACCGAGCCGAGTGACAGGCCGTACCAGATGTTCTGGCCGGCAGCCCAGAGTTCCAGCTGGTCCTCGATCTGCTGAATCCCGGTCTCGATATCCGGCCGCAGGCTTTCATCGGCAGAAGAGAGCGCGCCGGAAAGCAGCGACAGCGAATCCCGCCCGCCGGTCTGAACGACGGTGGCGATGGCGGCCTTCTTCTCCTCCACCGGCCGGTCGGACACGAGGACGGAAGCCGCGCGGGCCTTTTCGAGCACGGCCTTGACCGCGCTGTCCGTTTCACCGGCAAGGGCGGCATCGAGGCCTTCGAGAGAATCGGCGGATGGCGTGCGCAGGATTGTCTGCGCCGCCTCGAGGCGAACGCCTGCATCAGGACTCATCAGCGTCAGGCCGCCGAGTGCGGCGCGGATCACCCGGCGCAGCCCGTTGTTGACCTTGACCTTTTCGAGCGCCGCCTTGGCTTCCTCGCCGGCTGCATCTCCCGTCAGGGCGTCGACGAGTTTGAAATTGGAACCGGCCGGCTTGACGATGAAAACCATGCCGTCGGATTTGCGCTGGTAGAGATCCCCCTCGGACAAGGCCTCCAGCGCCGGAACGATCTTCGGATCACCCGTCTTGGCGAGCGCTTCGACCTGCTTCTGGTTCTCCTGGAAACTGCCGCCGCCGAGCGCGTTGACCATCGTTCGCAGATCGTCTGCGGCCCTCAGATCAGTCGCGAACATCGTCACCATCACGCAGACAGCGACGAGCAGGCATTGCAGGAAACGATGGATGAGGCGCGCAGGCATCTCATGTCCTTGAGGTTGGGAAAGGACTGCATCCCGGCGCGCCATACGCCGGGATGCGTATCTCGCCGCGAAGGAGACGCGCGGCAGACATCAAGCCTTCAGGATCAGGAACCCTTGCCGCCGCACTTGCCGGTGGCGACGTTGAAGTTGCCGCACGACATCGGCGCACGCCAATCCGCGATCAGGTCCTTGGAGTCGGCCAGGAAGTCCGACCACTCGTCGCCGACCACCAGGCCGGGTGTTTCCCAGACGGTCTCGAACTGGCCGTCGGCCTGGATTTCGCCGATCAGCACGGGCTTGGTGATGTGGTGGTTCGGCATCATGGTGGAGAGACCGCCCGAGAGGTTCGGCACAGAGACACCGATCATCGCATCGAGCACGGCGTCCGTGACTGTCGTGCCGGCCTTTTCGACGGCCTTCAGCCACATGTTGAAGCCGATATAATGCGCTTCCATCGGATCGTTGGTGACGCGCTTTTCGTTCTTGGTGAAGGCCTTCCACGTCTTGATGAACTCGGCATTCGACGGGTTCTCGACGGACTGGAAGTAGTTCCAGGCAGCCAGGTGGCCGACGAGCGGCGTCGTATCGAGACCGGCCAGTTCCTCTTCGCCGACCGAGAAGGCGACGACCGGAATGTCTTCCGCCTTGACGCCCTGGTTGCCGAGTTCCTTGTAGAAGGGAACATTGGCGTCGCCGTTGATGGTGGAGACGACGGCGGTCTTTTTGCCGGCCGAGCCGAACTTCTTGATGTCGGAGACGATCGTCTGCCAGTCGGAATGGCCGAACGGCGTGTAGTTGATCATGATGTCCTCGGGCTTCACGCCCTTGGAGATCAGGTAGGCTTCGAGAATCTTGTTGGTCGTGCGTGGATAGACGTAGTCGGTACCGGCGAGAACCCAGCGCTCGACGCCTTCGTTCTCGGCGAGATAATCGACGGCCGGGATCGCCTGCTGGTTCGGTGCAGCACCCGTATAGAACACGTTGCGCTGGCTTTCTTCGCCCTCGTACTGGACGGGGTAGAAGAGGATCGAGTTCAGCTCCTCGAAGACCGGAAGCACGGATTTGCGCGAAACGGACGTCCAGCAGCCGAACACGGCCGAGACCTTGTTGACGGAGACGAGCTCACGCGCCTTTTCGGCGAAGAGCGGCCAGTCGGATGCCGGATCGACGACGACGGCTTCGAGCTTCTTGCCCAGCAGGCCGCCCTTCTTGTTCTGCTCGTCGATGAGCATGAGCATGGCATCCTTGAGCGTCGTCTCGGAGATGGCCATGGTGCCGGAAAGCGAATGCAGGATGCCGACCTTGATCGTATCGTCGGCTGCGAAAGCGCCGTGGAAGGCGGTCGCCGAGAGAATGGCTGCAAGCAATGCGCCGGTGGCGCGCGCCTTGATGGACATGTCGGAACCCCTCTAGTTCTTTTTTTGACCGCAACGGGGCGGAAGCTTTTTTACCGTTGCTTAAGAAACTATCGGACAGCGATGCTGCGCTGCACATACGTCATATTGCGTAGTTGCCGGGGGTAAGCGGGAAGCCTTTACCGCGATGCACCAATTTCGGGGGCGCTGCATCTGTGTTACGAAGGTTCGGACGGCCGGATAACGGGCCTTGGGAACAGCAGGAACACATGGCCGCACGCCAGCGCATCATACCGATCCGCCGCGAGTACAATCGCTGGGTCGCCAACCAGACGCTGGAAGACTATGCGCTGCGTTTCACAGCCAAGAGCGCGCGGCGCTTTTCCTCCGACCGCATCTCGCAGACCGCGATCGGCGCCATCTCCTTCCTGGCACTGGAAGCGATCGGCGGCGCGATCACCATGTCCTACGGCACGACGAATGCCATCGTTGCCATCGTCGTCGCCAGCCTGATGATCCTGCTGGTCGGCCTGCCGATCAGCCGCTATGCCATCCGCCACGGCGTCGACATCGATCTTCTCACGCGCGGTGCGAGTTTCGGCTATATCGGCTCGACGCTCACTTCGCTGATCTATGCGAGCTTCACCTTCATCCTCTTCGCCATCGAGGCCTCCATCATGTCCGGCGCGCTGGAGCTGGCGCTCGGCATACCGCTGTGGATCGGCTACATCATTTCGTCCGTGGTGGTCATTCCGCTGGTGACGCATGGCGTGCAGCTCATCTCGCGCTTCCAGCTCATCACCCAGCCGTTCTGGATCGTGCTCAACATCCTCCCTTTCGTCTTCATCGCCTTCGCGGACTGGGAGAAGATCGACCTGTGGCTTGCCTATTCCGGCCTGCACCACGCCTCCGGCCCACCCGGTACCTATGCCCCCTTCAATCTGGTGGAATTCGGCGCAGCCTCCGCCGTCATTTTCGCGCTGATGGCGCAGATCGGCGAGCAGGTGGACTTTTTGCGCTTCCTGCCGCCGGACGGGCAGCGCAAGCTGCACCACCGCATCGCGGTGTTTCTCGCCGGCGCCGGCTGGGTCATCGTCGGCGCGCCGAAACTGATTGCCGGCTCGTTCCTCGTGGTGCTGGCGCTGTCGGCCGGCGTACCCTCCACCCGGGCGGCTGATCCGGCGCAGATGTACTATACCGCCTTCGGCTACATGCTGCCGTGGGATAGCGCGGCCCTTCTGCTGATGGTCGCCTTCGTGGTGGTCTCGCAGCTCAAGATCAATGTGATGAACGCCTATGCTGGCTCACTCGCCTGGTCGAACTTCTTCTCGCGCCTGACCCACAGCCATCCCGGCCGCGTCATCTGGCTCGTCTTCAATGTGGCGATCGCACTCCTCCTGATGGAACTCGGCATCTATCGACTGCTGGAGGAAACGCTCGGCGTCTTCTCGATCGTCGCTATGGCCTGGCTGTGTACGATTTCCGCCGATCTCTTCCTCAACAAGCCGCTTGGCCTCTCGCCCCCCGGCATCGAGTTCAAGCGCGCCCATCTCTACGACATCAACCCGGTCGGTCTCGGCGCGATGACACTGTCAGCGATCATCGCGCTCACCGCCCATTTCGGCACCTTCGGCGACATCCCCGCCTCGCTGGCGCCCTACATCGCCGCAGTCGTCGCCTTCATCGCCTCTCCCGCCATCGCCTGGGCAACCGGTGGCAAATATTATCTGGCGCGAAAACCTCGGAAAAGCTGGGCAAAGCTGCACTCCATCACCTGCTCGATCTGCGAGCACCCCTTCGAGCCGGAAGACATGGCCTGGTGCCCGGCCTATGCCGCGCCGATCTGCTCGCTCTGCTGTTCGCTCGACAGCCGCTGCCATGACCTCTGCAAGCCGAAAGCGCGCTTCAACGCGCAGGTGGCAGGTGTTGCAAAAACCATCCTGCCGGCACCGGTGACGGCAGCGCTCGGCACGCGTCTCGGCCGCTACGGCATCGCGACCGCCCTCTCCATCACCGGCATGGGCATCATCCTCGCCATGATCGCCCATCAGGTCGCCACCAGCTCGCCGGAAACGGCAACCGTGGTGGAACGCACGATCGCCATCGTCTTCTTCGTCTTTGCCGTGGCGGCGGGCATCGTCTGCTGGTTTTACGTGCTGGCGCATGACAGCCGGGTCGTCGCCGAGGAAGAATCGTCCCGCCAGACCACCCTCCTCCTCAAGGAAATCGCCGCCCACAAGAAAACCGACGCTGCGCTCCAGCAGGCGAAGGAAACGGCCGAGGCCGCCAACCGCGCCAAGAGCCGCTACGTTGTCGGCCTCAGCCACGAGCTACGCACGCCGCTCAATGCCGTGCTCGGCTATGCCCAGGTGCTGGAGCGCGACGAGAGCATTCCGCCGCAGCGCCAGGGCGCTATCCGTGTCATCAAGCGCAGCGCCGATCACCTCTCGGGACTGATCGACGGCCTGCTCGACATTTCCAAGATCGAGGCCGGCAAGTTGCAGGTCTATTCGAACGAGATCAACATCCACGAATTCCTCGACCAGATCATCGAGATGTTTCGTCCGCAAGCGCAGGCGAAGGGCGTGGCCTTCGAGCACAGCCGCTCCGCCAGCCTGCCGCAATATGTGCGCACCGACGAGAAACGCCTGCGCCAGATCCTCGTCAACCTCATCTCCAATGCGATGAAATTCACCGACAGCGGTCGCATCTCGCTCGATGTCATCTATCGCAGCCAGGTCGCGACCTTCACCGTCGCCGATAGCGGGCGGGGCATCCTGGAAAAGGACCTGCCGCGTATCTTCGAGCCCTTCCAGCGCGGCGATGCCGAACATGGTCGCATGCCGGGTCTCGGTCTCGGCCTGACCATCACCCGGCTGCTCACCCAGACGCTCGGCGGCGAGATTTCGGTGAAGAGCGAGCGCGATAAGGGCACGGAGTTCAAGGTGCGCCTCATGCTCTCGGCGATCGACCGCCCGACAGCGCCGAAGATCCTGCATATCAAGGGGTATAGCGGGCCGCGGCGGACCATTCTCGTCGTGGACGACAATGCGGACCACCGCAACCTGATGGAAGAGGTGTTGCGACCGCTCGATTTCACGGTGCTGACGGCCCGAAGCGCCGCAGATTGCCTGTCGCTCATCGAAGGCTTGAAGCCCGACCTTTTCCTGATCGACATTTCCATGCCCGGCATGAACGGCTGGGAACTGGTAGAACGGCTGCGCATTCTCGGCCAGTCCGGGCCGATCATCATGCTCTCGGCCAATATCGGCGACGGCTCCGCCTCCGCCCAGAACGGCCACAACGACACGCTGGCTAAACCCTTCGACATCCGCCAGCTTGCCGACAAGCTTGCTTTGCATATGCGGCTCGATTGGATCTATCGGGGCGAGACGATGGTGAAGGAGCCAGAAAAGGCCGCCATCATCATTCCGGCGGAGACCCATGTGCAGGAATTGATCCGGCTCGGCGAGATCGGCTATGTGCGCGGCATCGAGGCGAAGCTCGCCGAGATCGCCCGCACGCCCGAACACCAGCCCTTCACCGATGCGGTGCGCGCCTATGTGCAGGCCTTCGATCTTTCCGGCTATGATGCCTTCCTGAAGACCATGGACCCACAAGAGGACGCTGCCCGTGACTGAAACGGCCACCCCGCGCGATATCGTCCTCATCGTCGACGATTCACCCGAAGCCCTTGGCTTTCTCACCGAAGCGCTGGAGCAATCCGGCTTTTCCGTGCTGATCGCCACCTCCGGCGCCTCGGCGCTGAACATCGTCGACCGCATCACCCCGGACATGATCCTGCTCGATGCCGTCATGCCCGGCATGGACGGTTTCGAGACCTGCCAGCGCCTGAAGGCGAACCCGGCGGCAAGCCCCGTGCCCGTCGTCTTCATGACCGGGCTGACCGAGACCGAACATGTCGTGCGTGCACTCGAGGCCGGTGGCGTCGACTACCTCACCAAACCGATCAACATCGACGAGCTGCGTGCCCGCATCCGCGTGCACCTCACCAACGCCCGCTCCGCCCAGAGCGCCCGCGTCGCGTTGGATGCGGCGGGCCGGCATCTGCTTGCCGTGAGCGGTGAGGGAAAAATCCGCTGGTCGACGCCGCAGGCGACACGCCTCGTCAATGCCGCCACCGGCAGTGACGAAGGCCTCGACGCGGTATCCGTGCACATCCGCACATGGATGAAGGCGCGCGAGCGGCCCGGCATGGCGCGCGAAACCACCTTCGCCATCCGGCAGGCGGGCCAGGCGAGCCTGCAACTCTCGTTCCTCGGTGCGATCGGTGCGGATGAATATCTTTTCCGCCTGACGGCCGAAAACCGGCTGTCAGACGACGAGATCCTGCGCCAGCATTTTTCGCTGACCCAGCGCGAATCCGAGGTGCTGCTGTGGATCGCCAAGGGCAAGGCCAACCGGGATATCGGCGAAATCCTGGGACTGAGTTCACGCACCGTCACCAAGCATCTCGAACAGATCTACGTGAAGCTCGGCGTCGAGAACCGCGCATCCGCGGCCGTCAAGGCGGCCCACGTCCTCCACGAAGTCTAACAAAAAAGCCCGGCACGAGGCCGAGCTTGAGGTTAAGCGGCCGGGCGGCGTCGATGCACCGCCCGTTCCGTAAACAATGACTACTCGTTCTGGAAGTAGGTGTACTTGCCGTCGTCACCCTTCTTCCAGGTGTACAGAACGTAGTCCGGACGGGTGATGTCGCCCTTTTCGTCGAAGCCGAGTTCGCCGATAGCGGTCTTGAACGGACCCTTCGACTTGATGGCTTCGGCAACGGCCTGCGGATCGGTACCGCCGGCAGCCTTGGCGCCTTCAGCGATGACCTGAACGGCAGCGTAAGCGTAGAGCGTGTAGGCTTCCGGCTCGAAGCCGGCTGCGCGGAACTTCTCGACGATCTCCTTGGCAGCTTCGTTCTTGCGCGGATCCGGAGCAAACGTCATCAGCGTGCCGTCAACGGCGTCGCCAGCGATGGAAGCCAGTTCGTTCGAAACGATACCGTCGCCCGAGATGAACTGAGCCTTCAGGCCCTGGTCGGCAGCCTGGCGCTCGATGAGGCCGAACTCGGTGTGCAGGCCGCCCCAATAGACGACCGATACGCCGGCTTCCTTCATCTTGGCGATGAGAGCGGAGAAGTCCTTGTCGCCGACGTTGACGCCTTCATAGATGGCTTCGGTGATGCCAGCTTCGTTCGTTGCCTTCTTGGTTTCATCTGCAAGGCCCTGACCATACGGGGTCTTGTCGTGCAGGATGGCAACCTTGGCGTCCTTGAAGTTCGCCGCGATGAAGGAACCGGCTACGGCGCCCTGCTGGTCGTCACGACCGCAGGTACGGAAGGTGTTCCAAAGGCCACGCTCGGTGTAGGTCGGGTTGGTCGAGGCAGGCGAAATCTGCAGGATACCGTTTTCGGCGTAGATTTCAGAAGCCGGGATGGAAACGCCCGAGTTGAAGTGACCGACAACGAACTTCACACCGTCAGCAACGAACTTGTTGGCGACCGAAACGCCCTGCTTCGGGTCGGAAACGTCGTCGCCGAGCACGACCTTGATCTGCTCGCCATTGATGCCGCCGGCTGCGTTGATGTCGGCAGCAGCCTGCTCGGCACCCTTCTGCAGCTGCGCGCCAAAGGCAGCATTCGGACCGGTCAGCGGGCCGCCGACGCCGATCAGGATATCGGCCCAGGCGCTGCCGCTGAATGCGACCATTGCAGCCAAAGCAACGGCCGACATGAGAGACTTCTTCATATTATTACTCCCAAATTTTAGCGGGTTCGTTTCAACCGGTCGCAACACCCGCATTCATTGCGCCGATATCGCTATGCCGCAGCCGAGAACCGGCTGCGGAGTTCCCTCTGATTATTTCGACTTCCAGGAGAAAGGCGATGCCTTTTCATAGAGCCAATAGTAGTTGTTGGTCATTTGCCGCGTGCGGTAGTAGCGGTAACCGAGCGTAGCAAACAACAAAAGCACGGCGGTGTCCACGACATAGTACTGCACTGTCAGCATGCTGCCGTGGAACAGCGCGTGATGGATGAAACGGATCGCGCCGCCCAAAAGCAGGACGTAAATTAGCAACGTCGTGTAGTTCTGCCAGTTCTCAGCGACGCTCTTGCCCGTGCGCCAAGCGGTCCAGCCGCCCATGATGACGGTGATGAACAGGAACTGCCAGATGGATGGTTCTTCGTAGAGAATTCCCTGCATTTTCTTATCTCCCCTACAGCGTTGCACATCATGCCATGACGCACAGGTCGCTGTAACTTCTTACATCTGCACAGGCTCCCCGCGGGGATCCCGTGCGACCGCCTTAGTGGCGTCCGCCTTCGAGATAGGCGGCGCGCACTTCCGGGTTGGCCAGAAGTTCCTTGCCCGAACCGCTCATCGTCACCTGACCGTTGACCATCACATAGGCCCGATTGGAGAGTTTGAGGGCGGCGAACGCGTTCTGCTCGACGAGGAACACGGTCAGTCCCTGCTCCTGGTTCAAGACTTTGATGGCGTCGAAGATCTGCTTGATGATCAGCGGCGCAAGCCCGAGCGACGGTTCGTCGAGCAGAAGCAGTTTTGGACGCGCCATCAGCGCACGGCCGATGGACAGCATCTGCTGCTCGCCGCCCGAAAGCGTGCCGCCGCGCTGGGACTGGCGTTCCTTGAGGCGCGGAAAGAGCGTGAAGATCTTCTCCACGTCCTCGTTGAAGAACTTCAGATTATCAAGGCTTGCGCCCATCTGAAGGTTTTCAAACACGGTCATGCGCGGAAAAATACGGCGACCTTCCGGCGACTGGGCAACGCGGCGTCGTGCGATGAGATGCGTCGGCAGGCGCGTGATATCCTCGCCATCGAAGGTGATGGTACCGGTGCGGGCCTGCGGGCTGCCGCAGATCGTCATCATCAGGGTCGACTTGCCGGCGCCGTTCGCGCCGATCAGGCTGACGATCTCGCCCTTCTTCACATCGACATTGACGCCGGCGAGTGCGCGGATATTGCCGTAATAGGTTTCCACGCCCTGAACGCTGAGAAGCGTATCGCTCATGAGTGCGACCCTCCCTGCGGGCCTTCGCTCTCTGCGATAACCTCGATTTCCTCGATCACCTCTTCGACCTCATCATCTTCAACACCGAGATAGGCCGCGATAACCCTCGGATCGTTCTTCACATGGTCCGGCGTGCCGTCGGAAATCTTCTGCCCGTATTCGAGCACGACCACATGGTCGGAAATTTCCATGACGACCGACATGTCGTGCTCGATGAGCAGGATCGACGTGCCGCTGTCCTTGCGGATGGAGCGCAGGAGTTCGTTGAGCGCCAGCGATTCACGCGGATTGAGGCCGGCTGCCGGTTCGTCGAGGCAGAGGAATTCCGGCCCCGTGCACATGGCGCGGGCAATTTCCAAACGGCGCTGCGCGCCGTAAGGCAGGTCGCCGGCCGGATCGTCGGCACGCTCGGTGAGGTTTGCCTTGTCCAGCCAGTACTTGGCGAGCTCGATCGATTCCGCCGAAGCCTTCTTGTAGGTCGGGAAACCGAGCAGGCCGAGGATGGTGTAGCCCGACGCCTTCATCAGCTTGTTGTGCTGGGCGACGAGCAGGTTTTCGAGAACCGTCAGACCCGAGAAGAGCCGGATGTTCTGGAAGGTGCGCGCCACCTTGGCATCACGGGTGATCTCGAAGTCGGTCATGCGCTCGAGCAGGAAGTCCTTGCCTGCTTTCTGGCGCATGGTGATCATGCCCATGGTCGGCTTGTAGAAGCCGGTGACGCAGTTGAAGACCGTGGTCTTGCCGGCGCCGTTCGGGCCGATCAGCGCCGTGATCTCGCCGCGCTCGGCCTCGAAGGAGAGGTCATTGATGGCCATGAGGCCACCAAAGCGCATCGAGAGGTGCTCGACCGTGAGGATGGGATCTTTCGTCATCGTGTTCGTCGCTACCGTATTCGTCGCCGTCACATTCGTCATGGGGGCCATCAGCCGTGCCCTTCCTTGGTGAAGCTTCCGGAGACGTTCTTGCGTTCCTTCAGGAAGGCCGTCGGTTCACGGCTTCCGACGAAGCCGCGCGGCTTCAGGACCATGACGACGACCATCGCCAGACCGAAGATCAGCATGCGGTAGAGTTCCGGCGTGAAGTCCGGCCCGAAGATGCTCTTCAGGAACGTCATTTCACGCAGAAGCTCGGTGCCGCCGACCATGACCACCGCCGCAACGGCGATGCCGATCAGCGAGCCCATGCCGCCGAGAACCACGATGGCGAGGATGATCGCCGATTCGAGGAAGACGAAGCTTTCCGGCGAAACGAAGCCCTGGCGCACGGCGAAGAAAGAGCCGGCGAAGCCGCCGAACATCGCACCGATGGAAAAGGCCGTCAGCTTGGTCGTCACCGTGTTGATGCCGAGCGAACGGCAGGCGATCTCGTCTTCGCGCAGCGCTTCCCAGGCACGGCCGATCGGCATGCGGCGCAGGCGGATCGTCACGTAGGCGGTCAGGAGAGCCAGCGCCAGGATGAGATAGAACAGGAAGATCTTGTAGTAGGCCGACGACATCGGCAGTTCGAAGACCTTGGCGAAGTTGTTCGGTGCACTTACGTCGAAGGACCAGATGCCAAAGACCGAAGCCTTCGGAATGCCGGAGACGCCGAACGTGCCCTTGGTCACTTCCGTCCAGTTTATCAGGACGAGACGGATGATTTCCCCGAAGGCAAGCGTGACGATGGCGAGGTAGTCGCCCTTGAGACGCAGCACCGGGAAGCCGAGGATCATGCCCCAGAAGGCGGCGAGGATACCGGCGAGCGGCAGCAACACCCAGAAGGACAGGCCGAAATACTGCGACAGCAGCGCGTAGGAATAGGCGCCGACCGCATAGAAGGCGACATAGCCGAGATCGAGCAGACCGGCGAGGCCGACCACGATGTTCAGACCCCAGGCCAGCATCACGTAGATGAGGATCTGGATGCCGAAATTGTCGACCCACTTCAGCGAACCCTGCACGCCGAAGAGCATGACCATGAGCGGCGGATAGAAGATCAGTGCAACGATGGCGATCTTGCTGAAGTTGCGCTTGAAGAAGCTTTCTTCCGTGTCTGTGGAAGCCTTTGCGGACGCGGTGGCCTTGCGGGCCGCCAGCCAGGGGCGCAGATAGGCCACCGACAGGAAGCGGCCGACGGCGGCCACGATCACGAAGATCGCGAGCAGACCCCAGCGCTGGTTCAGCACAAGCTCGTTGCGGATGTTCTGCGTGGTCTCGAGACCGACGAAGAGGACGAAGAGGCCAAGCGAGATGACGCCGGCATAAAAGCCCTCGCGCAGAGCCCGCGCCGTCAGGTTACCGCCGGCGCTCTCATGAGTGTTCGAAATGTTGGCCATGTAATCAAACCTTCTCGACTTCCGGTCGTCCGAGAATACCGGACGGCTTGAAGATCAGGACGATGGCGAGGATGGAGAACGTCGCAACGTCCTTGTAGTCGATGGTGAAGTAGGCGGACCACAGGCTCTCGATGAGACCGATGAGCATACCGCCGAGAACGGCGCCCGGCAGCGAGCCGATACCGCCCAGAACGGCAGCTGTGAAGGCCTTGACGCCCGGTACGAAGCCGTCGGTGAAGACGGTCACGCCGTAATACATCAGGTACATCGTACCGGCGACGGCCGCGAGCGAGGCGCCCATGATGAAGGTCACCGAGATCGTGCGATCGACATCGATACCGAGCAGTGCCGCCATCTTGCGGTCCTGTTCGGTTGCGCGCTGGGCGCGGCCGAGTGCCGTCTTGTTGACGATGTACCAGAAGATCGTCAGCAGGCTGACCGTCAGGATCATGATGATGATCTGCTTCAGCGAGATCGAGATGCCGAAGACGTTGTAGACCGACGAGACCAGCGGCGGGATCGGCTTGTTGCGCGGACCCTGCGTGACCTGAATGAAGTTCGACAGCGCGATCGACATGCCGATTGCGGTGATCAGCGGCGCAAGGCGGAACGAACCGCGCAGCGGCCGGTAGGCCACCTTCTCGATCGTCCAGTTCCACAGGGACGCCGTCAGCATGGCCGCGGCGATCATCACCAGCAGCAGAAGCACGACCGGGAGGCCGGCAAAGATGCTGGTGAGGAGAAGGAAGACGATGAGAGCGGCAAATCCACCCAGCATGAAGATATCGCCATGGGCGAAATTGATCATGCCGATGATGCCGTAAACCATGGTGTAGCCGATGGCTATCAAACCATAAATAGATCCAAGCGTCAGCCCGTTGACGAGCTGCTGGACGAAGTACTCCATATATATAATCCCCCGGATGCGGTTCCTGATAGGCCACATCTCTTGTTCTTGACGCTCATTTTTGAGCTTGTTTAGACAAGGAGATTCCATACCGCTTTCGAGACAAAAGGGAAGCCAAAAAAGTCCCGATCGACAATTTCTTTAGCAAGAAGCGTTAAATGACGTAATTAACGCCAGCGAAACCAAAAAAACGGCAGGAAAATCTGCACTTTTGCGCAAAATAATGCACGAAAGCTGCAAAACGCGGTGTACCGATTTGATCCACTGCGTTGCGTGATGTGGATCAGGTCACCCGCGCATTTTCGCGCCGGACGGATCGAAGAGCGGTTCGGGCTGCAAGCGGGCCGCCAGCACCTCGCCAAGGAGCTCGATCGACCAGCCCGTCTCGACGTCCGCAATCTCCTTCGGCACGTAGCCGACGGCAACCGAAACGCCGGCCGCGTGGGCATAACCGCCCGACGTCACCCAGCCACGCACCGCGCCGTCCAGATAGATCGGCTCGTCGCCGATGACGTCGGCATCCTTCGCCTCGAGGATGAAGGTGCGCAGCCGCAAAACACCACCTGATTCGCGTTCGGCCTTGGCCGCAGCCTTGCCGATGAAGTCCGCGCCCTTGCCAACCGCAACGAAACGCTCCAGCCCCGCCTCGAGCGGGCCATAAAGCGGACGGTACTCCCGCGACCAGCTGCCATAGGATTTTTCGAGGCGCAGCGCATTGAGCGCCCGGAGACCGAAGAGCTTGATGCCGAATTCGGCGCCGGCCTCCAGGATCAGGTCGTAGAGATAGCGCTGGTATTGCGGCTTCATCCAGATCTCGTAGCCGAGATCACCCGTGTAGCTGACGCGCCCGACGATCGCCGGCGCCATTCCGAGATCCATCTTCCGCACGGCCATGAAGGGAAAGACCGCGGTCGAAAGGTCCTGATGCGTCAGCTTTTGCAGCACGTCGCGCGCCTTCGGGCCGGCAATCGCCAGGCCGACGAGCCCGAGGTTCAGCGCTTCGAGCGAAACCGAGCCATCCTTCGGCAGGTGCGTCTCGAACCAGCGCATATGATAGTCTTCGGCGATGCCGGAGCCGATGAGCAGGAAATCCCCCTCGCCGAGCTTCGCCAGCGTGAAATCGCCGATGAGCTTGCCGTCATCCTTCAGCATCGGCGCCAGCGTCATGCGACCCGTCGCCGGGATGCGGCAGGTCAGCAGCCTGTCGAGCCAGGCTTCGGCGCCCTCCCCCTTCAACGCATATTTGGCAAAGCCGGAGGTCTCCATCAGGCCGACCCCGTCGCGAACCGCCCGCGCTTCCGCGCCCACCGTCTCGAAGTCCGTCGAGCGGCGCCACGAGAAATGATCCTCCACACCCTTTGGCGCAAACCACAGCGGCGCCTCCAGACCATAGGACGCCCCGAAGACGGCACCGGCCTCCTTCAGCTTGTCATAGATCGGCGTCGTGAGCAGCGGACGGCCGCCGGGCAGTTCCTCGTTGGGATAGCGGATCGAGAAACGGCGGGAATAGTTTTCGCGCACCTTGGCATTGGTGTAGCCGAGCGTCGCGAAATCGCCATAGCGCGAGACGTCCATGGCGAAGACGTCGAAGCCCGGATCACCGTGGATCATCCAGTTGGCGAGCGCGAGACCCACGCCGCCGCCCTGGCTGAAGCCGGCCATGACCGCGCAGGCCGACCAGTAATTCGTCATGCCGCGCACCGGGCCGACGAGCGGGTTACCGTCCGGCGAGAAGGTAAAGGGGCCGTTGATGACCTTCTTGATGCCGGCCTTGTTGAAGGCCGGAAAATGGCGGAAGCCGACTTCCAGCTCCGGCGTAATGCGTTCGATATCCTCTTCGAGCAGCTCATGGCCGAAATCCCACGGCGTGTTCAGCGGCGACCACGGGCGGCAGGCCTTTTCATAAGTGCCCATCAGCATGCCATTGCGCTCCTGGCGGAGATAGATTTCCCCATCGAAGTCGACGCAGTGCATCAGCTCCTTGCCGCGCGTCTGGTTGAACTCGATGACCTCGGGCATGTCTTCGGTGATGAGGTACATGTGCTCCATGGCCAGCACCGGCAACTCAAGGCCAACCATGCGGCCGACCTCGCGCGCCCACAGGCCGCCGCAGTTGACGACATGCTCGGCGATGATCTCGCCCTTGTTGGTAATGACGCGCCAGCTGTCGTCCTCGCGCTGCACGAGGTCTTCCACCTTGGTGTGCAGGTAGATGTCGGCGCCGTTCTTCTTGGCCGATTTCGCATAGGCATGCGTCGTGCCGTAAGGATCGAGATGGCCCTCGACCGGATCGAACACCGCGCCGACGAACTGGTCGGGATCGAGCAGCGGCATCAGGTCGTGCGCCTCCTTAGGCGTCAGGAGATGCGCGTCGAGACCCATGTAACGGCCCTTGGCGAGGATCGACTTCATCCAGTCGAACCGGTCCTTGGTCGATGCCAGCATCATGCCGGAGGTCATGTGCAGGCCGATATCCTGGCCGGAATAGTCCTCAATCTCCTTGTAGAGCTCCACCGTGTATTTCTGCAGCTTGGCGACGTTGGGATCACCATTGATCGTGTGCATCCCCCCGGCGGCATGCCAGGTCGAGCCGGAGGTCAGCTCCGAGCGCTCGACGAGCACGACATCGGTCCAGCCGAATTTCGTAAGATGATACAGGACGGAACAGCCGACGACGCCGCCCCCGATGACGACGACCCTTGCATGGCTCTTCATGAAAAACTCCGGCTTTCGGCGGGTTGAAGGGAACTGTGTGCTGCGGACGAAATACAGCCTATTTTGTCCCCCGGAGGCCCGACAAGCCCGTGGTGCGAAACCTCATGTCGCTTTGCCGATTTCGGGTGTCGGCATTGAGGCCGCAGCACGATGAAAAGCCGGATCGGGATCCGGCATACCCTGTCAGCGCGTCGCGAAGTCCACCGACAGCTCATGGCTGCGTGCCATGGTCTTGAGGTCACCGACCAGGGCTTCGGCGAAGCTGCGCATCACGACGAGATCGAAGCTGTCCGCAGCGGTGCGGGCAAGATTGACCGACAGATGATTGCACAGCACGTTCGCCGCCCGGCCGACCGGGAACGCGTCCCGATGAAGATCGATGGCAATGCCGTTGGCCAGGATGCGCGCGGCATCGAGGCCAGAGAGCGTCAGGGCGACGCGGCCATGGCTCTGGTCGATGATGAAGGCGAAATCGCCCAGTCGGACGGACAATTCGGCACAAAGCGTTTCCGGTGCATGCACCTCGGACAGGACCAGCCATTCGCCCGGCCCCGAAAATCGGGCCTCGAACTCCCCGTTCGCGACAAGGATGCCCGCCGCTTCCGCGGTGTGGCCAGGTGCTGCCAGCACCATGGCGATGGCCGTTGCGCGGTGGACGGCGAGATGATTGGCCCGCCGTTCGGAAATTGCGCCGATCGTGCCGTCCAGCGCGTGCACCGCTTGATAATCGTAAGCCATCGTTGTCACCTCACGCCATCAGCTTGCGGTTTTCCGGATCGACGAAGGCCGGATCGCAGACCTCCGCCATGGTCTCGACCCCACGCAGCTGATCCCAGACCACGATCTTTTCACCGTAGCGCTCGCGCCCGGACTTCAGGAAGGCGAGTGCGATATGGCCGCCGAGGGTCGGCGAGAAGCAGGTGGAGCTGACCCAGCCCTGGTCGTTCAGCGTCGAAGGTTTGGCGCCATCCTTCAGCAGATGCGCACCGGCGCGAAAATCCTTGTCCGCCTCCAGCGCCTTGAGGCCGACAAGCTGCGCGCGGTCGGCCGCCGTCAGGCCGAAGCGGGTGGAAAGCCGCTTGCCGATGAAATCCGGCTTGCCGTTGCCCATCATGCGCCCGAGGCCGGCATCGTCCGGCGTCACGCGGCCGTCAAGTTCGGCATGGGTGACTTGCCCCTTCTCGATACGCAGCACATTCAGTGCCTCTACGCCATAGGCGCAAAGACCGTGCGGCTGGCCCGCCCGCATCAATGCATCCGCCGCCGCCTCGCCATGGCCGGCCGGCACCGCCAGTTCATAGGCCAGCTCACCGGAGAAGGAGATGCGGAAAAGCCGCGCCTTCAGATTGCCCTTCAAACGCACCTCGCGGGCCGCAAGAAACGGGAAGGCCGCGTTGGAAAGGTCGTCTTCGACAACGGTCTGCAGAATGGTGCGCGCCTTCGGCCCGGCAATCGACATCTGCGCCCACTGATCCGAAACGGAGAGGAAGCGGACGCGCAGATCCGGCCAAAGCACCTGCACGGCAAATTCCATATGCGAAAGCACACCGCCCGCCATGGCTGTCGTCGTGGTCACGAGGAAATGCTCCTCGCCAAGTCGGCTCACCGTGCCGTCGTCATAGACCATGCCGTCCTCGCGCAGCATCAGGCCGTAGCGGGCCTTGCCGACCGGCAGCTTCAGCACGGGATTGCAGTAGAGCCGGTTGAGGAACTCGGCGGCATCCGGTCCGAAGACCTCGATCTTGCCGAGCGTCGAGACATCGCAGAGGCCGGCGTTTTCACGCACGGTGCGCACTTCACGGTCGACGCTTTCGCGCCAGGTCTTTTCCCCCGCTATAGGAAACCAGGAGGAACGGTACCAGAGCCCGGCGTCGATGAAGACTGCGCCATTGCGCGCCGCCCAGCCATGCAGCGGCGAACGGCGCGTCGGCATGGCGTGTTCGTCGACGGACGTGCCGGCGAGAGCGCCGAAGGAGACCGGCGTATAGAACGGCCGAAAGGTCGTGGTGCCGACATCGGCGGGGCTGACGCCGCGCATCGCGGCGAGAATGCCTATGGCATTAATATTGCCGAGCTTGCCCTGGTCCGTCGCCATGCCGCTCGTCGTATAGCGCTTGGCATGTTCGACATGGCCAAAGCCCTCGCGCACGGCAAGACCCAGATCCTTGGTATGCACGTCGTTCTGGAAATCGACGAAGGCCTTCGATTTTGCACCCGGCACATGCCATAGCACCGTGAAAGAGGGATCGATTTCCTCGCCGACAGCCGGACGGTCGAAACCGGCAACCGGGTGTCCAAGCGCCTCGACGGCCGCCGAAGCCTTGCGCGCACCGTCCTCGAAACATTCGGACAGGCGATAATGCCCCGCCGCGGCACCGGCCATCACCAGGCCCGCCCCCGCCTCGGGTGCCATAAAGGCCTGAAGGGCTTCCGACCAGACAGGTTTTCCGCCGCGCTGGCAGGCAAGATGGATAACAGGGCTCCAGCCACCGGACATGGCGACGGCGTCGCAGGCGATCAGCTCTTCAAAGCCGCCCCGATCCGTGACGATCGCGCGAAGACGCTGACGTCCTTTCGTGTCGATGACAGTTCCACCGCGAATGAGCCGGACACCGTCCGGCACCGTATCGGCAGCATTCGTCCGCGTATCGATGACCGCGGCGATCTCGATGCCCTGCGATGTAAGGTCCCGCACCGTGCGATAACCGGAAGAGCCGCTGGTGAAAACGGCAACCGACTTGCCCGCGGCGACGCCGAAGCGATTGGCATAGGTGCTGACGGCGCTGGCCATCATCACGCCCGGCCGGTCGTTACCGCCGAAGACCAGCGGCCGCTCCTCCGCGCCTGTCGCGAGAACAGCGTGTTTCGCCACGATGCGCCATAGCCGTTCGACGGGCTTTGCCGCATCGATGGTCGCGTTGTGCTTCTGCACCCGTTCGACGGCGCCGAAGACATTGTCATCGTACCAGCCGAAGACCGTCGTGCGCGCCAAGAGCGTGACGTTCGGGCTGCCTTGCAATTCATCGATCGCACGGCGGGCAAAAACGAAGGGTGCCTCCCCATCGAGCCGCGTCGTCTCGGACAGCAGCGCACCACCGAGAACAAAATCCTGCTCGGCGAGGATGACGCGCAGGCCCGAACGGGCGGCGACCAGGGCAGCAGCAAGACCGGCCGGACCGGAACCGACGACAAGCAGGTCGCAATGCGCCCAGCTCTTTTCGTAGCTATCGGGATCGCGCGGCAAATCCGTGCGGCCGAGGCCGGCGGCGCGGCGGATCAGTGGCTCATAGACCTTCTCCCAGAAGGCGGCAGGCCACATGAAGGTCTTGTAGTAGAAGCCGGCCGAGAGAAAGCGCGACATTAGGTTGTTCACCGCGCCGATATCCCAGGACAGGCTCGGCCAGCGGTTCTGGCTCGTCGCGACAAGACCGTCGTAAAGTTCGGCGACAGTTGCCTTGGTGTTGGGGTCGCGGCGCGCACCGCTGCCAACGGTGACGAGCGCATTCGGCTCCGACGGGCCGGCGGTCACGATGCCGCGCGGGCGATGATACTTGAAACTGCGGCCGACGAGCAGCCTGTCATTGGCAAGCAGCGCCGAGGCGAGCGTATCGCCGGCATGTCCCGAAAGGCTCGCACCATCAAACGAGAACTGCACCGTATGGCTGCGATCGACGAGGCCGCCGGAGGCGAGACGGGAAGCCGTCATTGGGCGCCTCCCCGCTCGAGGGACGCATCGGTTACCGAAAACACCTCGTGGGTGAAATTGTCCCGTTCCACCACCAGCCAGCGCCGGCATCCGGCGATATGCTGCCAGTGCTCACGGATGCGCCCGCGGGGATTGGCGCGGACATGCATGTAGTCGTTCCAGACCTCATCGGCGGCCATCGGCGCGGGGCGCACGGGCGTCGCATCGCCGCGGATCGAAAACTCTTCCTTGGGGCGCGTGCCACAATGCGGGCAGGAAATCAGGCTTGCCATCGCTCACTCAATGCAGGTTGGGCTGGGTGCCGGCACCCGCCTCGTCGATCGGGAAACCACGCTCGAAACGATCGAGCCTGAGCGCGCGCGCCACATGATGGCTCTCGCCCTTGGCGATCAGATGGGCGAAACAGAAGCCGGAGGCCGGCGTAGCCTTGAAGCCGCCATAACACCAGCCACAGTTCAGAAAGAGGTTATCAATCGATGTGCGGTCGATGATCGGCGAGCCGTCCATCGACATGTCCATGACGCCACCCCAGGCGCGCAGCACCCGCACGCGGGAAAGACCGGGGATCATCGTCACCCCCTCCTCCATGACATGCTCGGCCGTCGCGAGATTGCCGCGCTGCGCATAGGAGGAATAGCCGTCGATCTCCGCACCGAAGACAAGGCCGCCCTTGTCCGACTGCGAGATATAGAAGTGGCCCGCGCCATAGGTGATGACGTGGTCGATGCAGGGTTTCAGCCCTTCCGTCACGAAGGCTTGGAGCACATGGCTCTCGATCGGCAGTTTCAGCCCGGCCATCTCGCCGACGCGCGAGGTATTGCCGGCGGCCGCCAGCGCCAGCTTGTTGCAGCCGATGAAGCCCTTCGTCGTTTCGACGCCGGTGACCACACCGTTGTCACGGCGAATGCCGGTAACCTCGCAATTCTGGATGAGATCGACGCCAAGCCTGTCGGCGCCACGCGCAAACCCCCAGGCGACGGCATCGTGCCGCGCCGTGCCGGCACGCTTTTGCAACAGCCCGCCGATAATGGGGAAACGCGCGTGGTCGAAATTGAGGAAGGGCAACATCTTCTTCAGCGTCTCGCGATCGAGCTGCTCGGCCGCCACCCCTTCCATCATCATCGCATTGCCGCGCCGTGTATAATGATCGCGCTGGCTGTCGTTGTGATAGAGGCTGATGATGCCGCGCTGCGACAGCATGACGTTGTAGTTCAGCTCCTGCTCCAGTCCTTCCCATAGCTTCAGCGAGAACTCGTAGAAGGGTTCATTGCCGGGCAGCATGTAGTTGGAGCGCACGATCGTGGTGTTGCGGCCGACATTGCCGGAGCCGAGATACCCCTTCTCCACCACCGCGATATTGCGGACGCCGAATTCCTTGGCAAGATAGTAGGCTGTCGCGAGGCCATGCCCGCCGCCACCGACAATGATCACGTCGTAGTGCGGCTTCGGCTGCGGCTCCCGCCAGGCGGGCTTCCAGCCGAGGTTTCCGGCAAGGGCTTGTTTGAAGATCGAAAAAGCGGAGTAGCGCATGCGGGTTCCCAGATCAGTCGCCCCACATTCGCATATGCAGCACAAACGGCAAGACGGAAGAGCGTCGCAGCCCGCCGCATGCCGAACTCTTTCCACACCGCTATGGTTCGCCCGCCCTGGCAATTGCTTTCAAGACGCTCCGCGGCTAAGCCATGAGGCCATGCAGATAGACCTCGCAGAGCTGACACAGGTGATGGAAAGCGCCGCGCTCGCCGCTGGCCGCGCCATCATGGCCATCCACAGCGGCCGCCCGGCCGTACAGTACAAGCCCGACAGTTCGCCGGTCACCGAAGCGGACGAAGAGGCCGAGCGGCTGATTCTCTCCGCCTTGAAACAGCATTTCCAGGCCGTACCGATCGTCGCGGAAGAAGCGGTCGCCGCGGGCGACGTCCCCGACATTTCCGGCGGACTGTTCTTCCTCGTCGATCCGCTCGACGGAACGAAGGAGTTCGTCGCCGGCCGCAACGAGTTCACCGTCAATATCGCCCTCATCCGCGACGGAGTACCGGTTGCCGGCATCGTTCTCGCCCCGGCCTTGTCCATCGGCTTCCTGGCCGTAGAAAACCACGCCGAGCGCTTCTTGGTGACGGACGGCTTCACGATCGGCGAGCGCAAAGCGATCGGCTGTCGCGGGCGGGGCACACCGCCGACCGCCGTCGCCAGCCGCTCGCATGACACGCCGGAGACAGCGCGCTTCCTCGAGAACCACGGCATCGACGCCTGCACCGCCATCGGCTCCTCATTGAAGTTCTGCCTCGTCGCCGAGGGCCTTGCCGATGTCTATCCCCGCTTCAGCCGCACGATGGAATGGGACACGGCGGCAGGCGATGCCGTGCTGCGCGCCGCAGGTGGGCAAACGCGCACACTGGATGAAAAACCTCTGCGCTACGGTAAGCGTAACCAGGAGCATGACGCGGATTTCGCAAATCCGAACTTCATCGCCGCAAGCCAGGGCTGGAGCGCGACTTCAGAAATGATCACAAAATAACCAGATTGCTGGCTGATGAGTGCCGGCAACAAAAGGACCGCTTCAACCGGATCGACAACCATGCTACGGCTAGACACGATCGTTCGGCCTTGTTCATGCACGGCATTTTAGTTGTTTGTAAGGGTAAAGTCGAATAATCTGCCGCCACAAATGACTTGGCGACCAATCAGTTTGCTTTTGAGAGAGTAGCCACGTGGAAGACGAAAAAACGCCCGCTGCGGCAGAAACCCCTGACGCCAAGGCAAGCAGCCTGATGGATATCGCCAAGCAGCGCGCCAAGCAGCGCGCCGCACAGCAGAAGGTTGTCGCGATCAAGCAGGCCGCCGCTGCACGGCACCGCTCCGATCCGGAGCTCGATGACGAGGAAAATCTTGGCAAGCGCGCCGACTCGCGGCCGGCCTTGCCGAAGGACATCGTCAAGACCATTATGACGCTGCCTGAAATGCCGAAGCGGAAGCGGAAGCTCCCCTGGCCCAAAATCTCTTTCCTTGCAGCTGCGATTCTCCCGGCCTTCTTGACGGGCCTGTATTACCTCTTCATCGCCAGCCCCCAATATGTTGTCGAGACACAGTTCTCGGTCCGCGGCTCCAACCAGAATTCCTTCAACACCTTGGGTCTTTCTGCTCTGGTCGGAAACTCGGCGCAGTCCGGCGATTCCTATATCGTTGCCGACTATATTCATTCGGCGCAGATCCTGCCCGACATGTTGGAACAGACAAACGTCGACATCCGGGAAATCTATTCGCGCCCGTCGATCGACTTCCTGTATCGCGAAAACAAAGACGGAGCGCTGGACGAATTCCGCAACTATTGGCGGGACATGATCAACGTCAGCTTCAATTCGACGACGGGCAACGTGACCATGCAGGTCTATGCGTTTTCCCCGTCAGACGCCAAGCAGGTCGCAGATTCCATTCTCGCCGTTTCCGAGAATTTGGTGAATACGCTCTCCGAGAAATCGCGCAGGCAGTTCATCGAGGTGGTCAACCAACAGGTTGCCCGCTCGGAGGAACGCCTGCGCAACGTTCGCAAGCAGATTACCGATCTACGCATAACGGAACAGGCCGTCGATCCGACGGCCGTCGCAACGATGGAAGCCGCAATCATCAGCACGCTTGAGCAGGAACTTGCGTCGCTCAGGACACGATATAAGGCGCTTGTTGATTCGATCAGTTCCGATGCACCCTCAGCCCGCGTCATCGAGCGGCAGATCAGCGCGCTCGAAGAACAGCTTATCGAGCAGAAGAGACGGATTACCGGCGAAGCCGCTCCGACCGATTCCAGCAACAAGACCACCCGCAACGGAACGGAAGGCGGGCGTGCATTGCCCGAAATGCTCGATCGTTTCACGGAGCTCGGCGTTGAGCAGGAATTTGCGGTCAAGGCTTACACCGCTTCGCTCGCCTCGCTTGAAACGGCGATGCAGGAAGCGCAGAAGCAGGAGCGCTATTTCGCAGTTTACGTGGCGCCCCGGGAACCGGAAATCGCGCTATATCCGCTGGGCATGCTGAACACCTTCATCGTATTGATCGCATCCGTCGGGCTCTGGCTCATCGGATACTTCACGCTCCGGTCCGTCAAGGACCACTCAATTTGATCGTGGCGCCATGAGCATCTTCGATGAAAAACCACTGAGTTACGCGCTAAAGGAAAATGCCAGGGTCATTTCGGCTCTTGTCGTGAGAAATGCCGTTACCCGGTTCAGCAAGAGCCGTTTCGGCTTCATCTGGATCCTGGCGGAGCCGGCCGCCTATGTAGGGATCTTTTTGGCCATGCATACATTCATGAAGGCGCAGATCCCGTTTGGCGACAATGCGGCACTGTTCATTCTGGCCGGTGTGTTCGGATTCCGGATGACGCGCGGTATCTCCCGCAAAACCGAGCGCGCCATCATCAGCAATCAGCCGATGCTGACCTACCCTCTCATTCGGCCTCTCGATACGATCGTCGCAAGTTTTCTGCTCGAATCGACAATCTGGATCATGATCTGCGGCCTGTTCATGGGCGGCCTCTCCTACACCATGGACCGGCCGATCATCGTGTACCCGGGCGATTTTATGGAATGCCTGCTGGCAATTCTTTTCTTTGCGTTTTCCTTCGCGACGTTCAATGCCGCGGTGGGGGCCTTGATTCCCCGCTACGACACGTTCCTGAACATGATGAGCATGCCTCTAATGCTGCTTTCGGGCGTGTTCTACATGCCAACGCAGCTTTCGCCGGAAGTCCAGGCTATTTTGTGGTGGAATCCGTTCCTGCATTGCGTGGAATGGTTCCGCACCTCCACCTATATCGACTACACACCACTGCTCGACAAAGGTTACCTTCTTGGAATGGCGACCGGGCTACTGGCTCTCGGCCTCACGATGGAGCGCATCTTCAGGCCGCGGATCATGAACGCATGATAATATTCGATAATGTCAGCAAAGCTTTTCCGCGCCCTGGTGGGGGAAAGAAGATCATTCTGGACAAGTTCAGTGCAGCGTTTCGCCCGGGTATCAATGTGGGCATCCTCGGACGGAACGGTGCCGGCAAATCCACGCTCATGAACCTCATATCCGGTGGCGACCTGCCGGATACCGGCCGTATCATCCGCGAGGGGAAAATCTCCTGGCCGCTCGGCTTCAACGGTGGCGTGCACGGCAAACTAACGGGTGCTCAAAACACACGATTCATCGCCGACATTTATGGCAAGAGCCGCCACAAGGTGCTCGACTTCGTCAGCGAATTCTCCGAACTAGGCCCATATCTCGACATGCCGGTGCGAACCTATTCAGCCGGCATGAAAGCGCGTCTCGCCTTCGGTATCTGCATGGCGATCGAGTTTGAATACTATCTTATCGATGAAGTGATCGCCGTCGGCGATTCGACCTTCAAGAAAAAGTGCAAGGAAGTCTTCGATCAGCGCCGCGAAAATGCGACCCTTCTTCTCGTTTCGCACTCTCCCGGCTTGCTGCGCTCATTCTGCGATATCGGTGGCGTCATGAATGAAGGCCAACTGACGTTCTACAACAATATCGAGGAAGCAATTCAGGTTCACGAGGAAATCCTGCGGACCTCCCGGCCCGCGCCGAAGCAGCGCCGGTCAGCCTGACACGGCTCTGCGTCCGCGACAGCACGTTGCGCAAAAGTGTATGCTATTTGCGCGAACAGCATGTGAAAAATCAACAAAGTAAAACGCAAGGAGCAAATCTGAAAGATTGCGATTCGCTTTGGGCAATCAAAAAAGAAATGCGGGCTGGTCAGCCGGCAGATGCTTCGCCGGAACGCTGTACCCAGACCTGTGAATCGATGGAATCGGACAGAGGCAGCAAAACGCCCGTTGTACGGCCGATCGTCTCCATGGAGCGCAGCTTCCCTAGAAGCGAATTGGTAGCAACCTCCATCCCTTCATAGGCATAGAAGTCACCAGGCTCGAGACATTGCTCGGCGACCCAGTTCAGATAGTCTCGCCGCAGCCCCGCCGAGGCCACATGGCCACTCGACCAGAAGCTGTCCAGATCGATGCCCTTGGCGACGCAGAAAGCAAGCGACGGATGACGATAGAATGACTTTCCAAGAACGGCGAGCGGAACGCCATGCACCAGCGCCGACAGGCCGGAAGTGCTGTTGATCGTCACCATGCCTGCGGAATGCCGCGTCAGAAGGCCTAGCGAACCATTGTCGAGAATGTGCACACGGTCGGCCACATTGTTCAGTACGCCCACCTGGCGGATGAACTGCTTGTCCTGGCTATGCCCACGTTCCATGGGGTGAATCTTGAAAACCAACTGATGCGTCGGCGGCGCGTTTCGCGCAAAGGAAACGATCGCCTTCAGAATGAGTTTCTGGTTGTTCCAGCCACCGGCCGCGGCGGCCAACTGGCTATCGTCGTGCACCTGCAGGGGAACGAGAAAATACTTCTTGTCGTGATGTTCGAGCAGTCGCTCCATGCTGCGGTAATTGCGGCCGAGATTTCGGAACTTCAGATAGTAGTTCTTGATCCAGTAGAACATCTCGGTCACGAGCGACCGCTTTGGCTTATGGAAAAGCTTGCGTTCGCTCAAGGTCGAAAAGACGCCGCGCACGGCAAAATAGGTGAAGGCATAGGTCGCCATCGCGCCGAAAGAAGACGGATAGGTGGTGCTTTTCGGGCGTTCCCGCCGCTGCTTGGCCTCATCCTCCGGCGGCAAGAGCCCGGCAATCGGCGAAAGCCAATTGTTGCCGCCAAGCTCCATCGTCACGAATCCAGGGCGAATGTAGCCTTCTTCGAGGCTCAGCACGGGGATGGCATTCAAGGCGCATTGCTCAATCGCTATCTTGTGCACATCACGTTCGCACCCGAACAGGATGACATAGTCGAAGCCATGCTCCGTTACGATCCCGGTGAACCAGTCACGCCAAGCATCTGCCGTTCCGGAAAAATGAAGAATATTACTTCCGCGGGCAAAAAGCCGGTCGCCCGCATTGAAGCTGACACGCCAGGCATCAAAACCACTGTCGTTAAGGAGAGTCTGCACCTTACGAAAGAAAGGACCGACCGGCCCTTGCAGCAACAGCACGCGCGGCGCGCTCTTGGAAGGGAATCGTTTGGAGAGTTTGCGGCGCAACGCCAGATTGACGAGTCGCGCACCCTTTGCCGAGGCATTCACATCGGCGTCCGCGCTCAGATGTTTTTCATGCTGTTCGATCATGATAGGCTGGCTTAACCTAAAGAATAGCGCTGACGCTGAATGCGCTTGGTATTCGCACAAAGCAGCAATTTTAGCAACGGCATCTACAACGCTCCCCCCCAGAAATTGCCAATCTTGCAACCGAAATTCGAAAAGTGCAGCAGCTATGCAACGCAACCACGGCACCTGTTCGCCTGCCAGCTACCGCAACCGCGAGTCGCGAAGCAACACACCGACCCGGTTTATCTGCTGCGCCGCACCCAAAGTCACCTTTTGCAGCAGGCCTGGCTTTTTCAAGGCACCAACGGAAATCTCTTCGACGAGGTCTTCCGGGCGGCAGGGCAGGCCACTGAGAGGATGGACATAGAATGGGTAGAGAATGAGGCTTGCGGCAACAAGCGTGTCGAGATCGATCCGGCGCGTGCGGCGCGGTATCATCAGACGATCATCGGTGAGACCCCACCCCGCATAGAAGGGCGCGCCATGCACGCCGACGATCTTGCCTCTGAGAAGCGCCTCGAAACCGGCAAGCGAGGTCATCGTCTCGATACGGTCGGCCCAGGCAATCCATTGCAGGATGTCCCCGCTTTTGACGATTAAATCCGCCGCAGCCGGCACCGCCCCACCGTCCCGCACGCCGGAAACCACATCAGGGTGCGCCTTGTAGACGATGAAGGCATCTGGAAAGAGCGCCCGCACCGCTGCAACGAGCGTCGCGTTCGAACGCACGGCGGGCGAGCCGTAGCGGATCGACGCGTCCTTTTCGACCTGCCCCGGCACGAGGATTTTCAACTGTCCCGCTGTCCCAGTCGGCAAGCTTGCTTCCGTGCCCAGATTATATTTGGAAACACCGCGCTGAACCAGCAGCCGCGCGAGTGCCCGTGCGCGAGCGCGCAACGGTTCATCGAATGTCCCGCCTGAAAGAATCGTCTCCAGCCGGCTTTCGCCCCGGGCATCGTAATAGACATGCTCGTCATCCATGGCGATAGAGGACGGCATGGTCAGGGCAACACCCAGCCCGCGCGATCGGATGAAGCCGTCTTCGAGCCTGATGGCCGGCACGTCGACGGGAAGTGTCCGGTCACTGCCCCAGATGGCGACGACACCGTCCTCGGCCTGAGCGGCAGCAACCGCCGCATCAAGCGAGCGCTTGTGGACCGGGTCACCGGCAACCCCTTTGAGGAAGGGGGTCATCGCTCTGCGCTTCCACGGGGAGAACCCGGCGGTAAACACCTTCCGATCTACGCGCATGCGTTGATCCCGCACGGCGATCGCCTGATCTACCGCCCGTTCGAGGCTGCACGCCTCCCGGCTGTGCAAATCCAGATAGTGCGAATAGTCGAGGAATGCGGCATGAAAAACCTGCTCCAGCGATGCCGGTGACCGGTTCGTAGGCTGGACGCTATAGTCATTGGTCAGTCCGCGCCCGGAATAATAGGTCGTTCCGAAGCAATGAACCTGTCCGCCCGCCATGAGCGCCTCGAAGCCGAGCTGGCTAGAGACCGTGTAGACGCTGTCGGCCGCCTCCAGAAGCGGCCAGGGGTTCATGCGCGCCGGAACCACGATATCTGCACCGATCGCCGACGCAGCCTGCCGTAGAAGGCTCCGGTCGCCCGCTGCAGGGTGCGTACGCACGACCATTGCCTTGCCCGGATTGTCTGCGATGGCCTGCACCAGCATGGCCCGAAAGCTCGCCGGCCCCGCACCCGCGCCGGCAATGGATGCATCGCCGGCAACTTGATCGACGAGCAGCACAAAAGGACGCCCGGAAGGCACGCCGGCGTGAGCGGGGCTCAGCAGCGGGCTGTTGTTGTATTTGGAAAGGCGCTCATGGCGCAGTCGCACGATCAGTAGACGGGCGCGCTCAAGCGCTGCAGCATCGGTCACAGGCCGCGAGAGCAACCGCTCCAGTCCGTTCGTCGCCTGCGCATCGAAATAGATGCCGTCCCGATCAATGACATAGGAATGGCTGGGCTCCCCCTGCCCCGGCGCGAAGCCACGCAGAAAGCCATCCTCCAGGGTAATTACTTCTTTACCGAAACGCGCCGCAAGCCGCATTGCCCGGATGCCGGACGAACGCCGGCCCCAACCGACAAACCCATCGACCCGACCGGGAAAGACAAGCGGCCACGCCACGACATCGGCGTCGAGCAGCCGGGCAATGTCAACGCGCTGCCGCCAGAGACCGGGAGAAAGAAGCGCGTAGGTTTTCCGTGTCTGTCCGGCCATTCAGCCCTCTACGACAAAATGCAAAAATCCGGAACGCCGCAAGGACATTCCGGATGAATGCAGCGAACCCGCCGAAAGCGCTCGGCGACTAGAACGCCCGTCCTGTGCGCTGGATATTGTAGGCCGCACTTGAGCCACTGGAAACGATGCTCATGAACTTCGCAAAATCCGTTGCGACATGGCGTGCCAGATAGATGACGTCCTTGTTCCGCACAGGGAAGTTCTGGGCGATGATATAGCTCTGCGTCTCCGCCAGGTCGAGGCGGTAGACGATCGGATAGCGACCTTCGGTATCCGGCACCATGCCGCGCGAAATCAGATCGCGGAAGCGATCGTCACCCACAACGCTGCGATAGACGTTTTCCTCTTCGTAACGGAAGACGAAATAGCCCTTCGGATCGGCCGTGGCTGTGTTACCGCCGCCGGCGAGTGCCGCCGCCTCGACGAGGCTGAGCTTGGCGGCGTTGAACGCAACCTTGCCGCTCTTCTCCGTCTGCCCGAGCGCCGAGAAGGTCTGCGGATCGTAGCTGACGTAGATCTGGTCTTCCGGCTTGACGTAGATATCGTCCTTCGGATTGTCGATAATCGCCTGCAACAGCACGGACCGCGTGCGCCCTGCGCGCTTCAGGCTGACATAGGTGTCATAGGGCGGCTTGCTGGCACCGCCGGCCATCGCAAGAACTTCGCTGATGTGCAGGCCGTTCAACCCGAGGGGCACGATGGAGGATTTGTTCACGTCGCCCTGAACGGACACCGTCCGCGAGGCATTGTCGGCCATCGCCACGATGACATCAGGCTCGACAGCCTTTGCCTTCAGCGCATCGACGATCGTCGAACGCGCCGAATCGATGGTCATGCCGGCAAAACGTACCGAGCCAACGTAGGGGATCTGGCCGTGCCCGTCCGGCTGCACGATGACGGGAATCGACGTCGATTTGCGCTCGGCGGTGGAGAACAGGCCGTCCGGCCCCGCTTCGAAAATTGTCACCTCAAGACGGTCACCGACCCCGATAACCGGCGTGCCACCGCCGCCGCCAATACCGAAGGTCTTGGCAAAGCTGGCGCGTGGCGAGGCGTTCACGCTGTTGGCAATGCGCTGGTCGATCGTGACGACATCAAAAATCAGCTTGGTCTGCGGGATCTCGTAGGCCTTGCCGTCCGCACCAGACGAAATAACCTGGTTGGTCAGCGGGCCATCGCTCGGAACGATACAGCCAGCCAGAGCCAGCAGGGTTCCTGCCGCGAGAATACGCACGAATGCGTCCAAACCCTTACGCGGCCTGCTCACGTCTTCAATTCCGATCATCACACTGCAATTCCCTTCGACCGCGCCCGAGAGGGCACGAGGCAAGAGCCGACCGCTTGCCACGATTGGGCGGCATAGACATGCAGTTTCAACGTTTCGTCAAGTCCCATGACCAAACCTTGTTCCGCTCCGGTACATCCGCCCTGTCCCGCCGATACCATGGAGAAAATCCCTTGCACATTCGTTACTGCGTGGAAAGCGGCTTTGCCATTCGGCATTGAAAATCAACTTTTTCCACCAGCTTTTTCAAAAAGAGTGCGGCAAAAAGAACGCATCTTCACCCGCAAAAGCCAAGGCATATAAAGGGCGTAGCCGTGCCTGAGGCTTGCCACGAGAATCATCGCCCCTCCCCACGCCTACCCGCCCATAGCTGCGATTTCTCGCAGCTATGGTGCCGGACATGGGCGAAATTGAGAGGCCCTAGGCCGCCTCCACGGGCTCTGGCGGTGGAGCCAACGGCTCTTCCTTGTCTTGGGGCTTGATCCGGAACCAGGCGATGTAAAGGGCTGGCAGGAAGAGCAGCGTCAGCACCGTGCCGACAATGATGCCGCCCATCATGGCATAGGCCATCGGCCCCCAGAACACTTCGCGCGATATGGGGATGAGCGCGAGGCTCGCCGCCGCCGCCGTCAGCATGATGGGGCGCATACGATGTTCCGTCGCCTCGCGCACGGCGTTCCAGGCATGCATGCCCTCTCGTCGCAGGTCCTCGATCTGCACGACGAGAATCACCGAATTGCGGATCAGGATGCCGATCAGCGCCAGCACGCCGAGGATGGCGACGAAACCGAGTGGCGCACCACTGCCGAGCAGCGCGATGACCACACCGATCAGCGCCAGCGGCGCCACCGCGAAGACGAGGAACAACCGCGAAAAACTCTGCAGCTGCAGCATCAGGATCGTTGCCATGGCAAACAGCATCAGCGGCACGACGGCGATGATCGGCGCCTGGCTGTTGGCGCTTTCTTCAACCGTACCGCCGACCACGACATTGTAGCCGGAGGGCAGGTTTTCCTGGAAGGCCGCGACGTCCTTCGCGACCTGCGAAACGATCGTTGCCGGCTGCACGCCACCTGTAATGCTCGCCTTGACGGTGATTGTGGGCTCGCGCGAACGGCGCCAGACGACCGGCTGCTCCATTTCGTAGCGGAAATTGGCCACCGCGGCGAGCGGCACCGAGGTGCCACTGGCCGTCGGCAGCTGGAGCTGGCGCAACGTCTCGATCGATTCGCGCTCGCTTGCCCGCGCCCGGCCTATGACGTCGATCAGATAAACGTCATCGCGGATCTGGGTGACAGTCGTGCCGCCGACGACACCGTTGAGCGCCGAGGCGATATCCTGCGAGGTGACGCCCAGCTGGCGGGCCTTGTCCTGCAATACATCGACCTTCACGACGCGTGCCGGCTCGTTCCAGTCATAGACGATGTCGCCCAGCAGCGTGTTCTTGCCGAGCAGTTCGCCGAATTCGAGCGCGTGTTTGCGCACCTCCTCGATATCCGGGCCGCTGACGCGGTACTGGATCGGCCGGCCGACCGGCGGGCCGATGTCGAGCAGCTTCACCAGCGCATCCGTGCCGACGAAGGTTTCGCGCAGATAGGCCTGGAGATCGGCGCGCAGGCGATCGCGCGCTTCGAGATCCTTGGTGACGATGACCGTCTGGCCGAAGGCCGGCGACGGCGGCTGCACGTCGAAGGACAGCAGGAAGCGCACAGCGCCCTCACCTACATAGGAGGACCACCGCTCGACATCCGGATTGCCCTTGAGCTTCTCCTCCTCGAACTTGGCGATCTGCGCATTGGTTTCAGCAATCGAGGCATTCTGCGGCAGCGACCAGTCGATGATGAGCTCCGGCCGGTCGGACGACGGGAAGAACTGCTCCTGTACGTACCGCATGCCGAAAACGGAAACGCAGAACACCAGCACGGTGGCGACGATGGTCGTCCACTTCCAGTGCATGCAGGTATCGAGCAGGCGCACGAAGGCGCGGGTGAACCAGCCCTTCTGCTCGTGATGTTTCTTCATCGTCTTGGGCAGGATCGTCACGCCGAGCAGCGGCGCGAAGACCACCGCGACAACCCAGGAGACGAGCAGCGAAATGGCGATGACGACGAAGAGGCTGAAGGTGAACTCGCCGGCCGCACTGTTGTTGAGCCCGATCGGAATGAAACCCGCCACCGTCACCAGCGTGCCGGTAAGCATCGGGAAAGCGGTGGAGGTGTAGACATAGGTCGCGGCTTTCCGCCGCGAATCGCCCATCTCCAGCCGCGCCACCATCATTTCCACCGCGATCATCGCATCGTCGACAAGCAGGCCGAGCGAGATGATGAGTGCGCCCAGCGAAATACGCTGCAGCGATATGTCGTCGTAGTACATGAAGACGAAGGTGATCGCGAGCGTCAGCGGGATCGACAGCGCCACGACAAGCCCGGCACGCACGCCAAGGCTGACGAAGCTGACTGCGAGAACGATGATGACCGCCTCGAACAGCGCCCGCGTGAAGCCGGAAACCGCCTCTTCGACCACCTTCGGCTGGTCGGACACGAGATGTACGTCGACGCCGACGGGTAGCTCATGCGACAGAAGCTCGATCTGCTTCTCCACGGCCGCGCCAAATTCCAGCAGGTTCGAGCCCTGTTTCATGCCGATGGCAAGACCGATGGCCGGCTCGCCGTTGAAGCGAAAGAGCGCCGATGGCGGATCAAGGTAGCCGCGCGTGATCGTGGCGATATCGCTCAGCCGGAAGAAGCGGTTGTTGACCCGGAGATTGACATCGCGAAGGTTCTCTTCCGAAGCGAACTGCCCGCCGACACGCACGCTGACGCGCTCGCCGCCCGCCTGCACGACGCCGGAAGGCGTGACGGCGTTCTGCGCCTGGAGGGTCGACACGACCTGCTGCGTGGAAATGCCGAGCGCGGCGAGCTGGCGTGTCGAGAATTCGAGATAGATCACCTCGTCCTGCGCGCCGACGAGATCGACCTTGCCGATATTGGGAACCGTGAGGATACGCCGACGGGCGTCTTCCACATAATCGCGCAACTGGCGCGGCGAAAGTCCGTCCGCGGTGAAGGCATAGATATTGCCGAAGACGTCGCCGAATCGATCGTTGAAGGCAGGACCTACGACGCCGGACGGGAAATCGCCACGGATGTCGTTGATCATGTTGCGCACGGTCACCCAGGTCGGCGCGACATCGCGGGCACGGGTCGTCGGCTTGAGGTTGACGAAGATCAGCGTCTGACCGGGCGTGGTGATGCTGCGGGTGAAATCGAGCGATTCCAGCTCTTCCAGCTTGCGCTCGATGCGCTCCGTCACCTGCAATGTGGTTTCTTCGACCGAGGCGCCTGGCCAGGCGGCGCTGATCGTCATCGTCTTGATCGTGAAGGACGGATCCTCCTCGCGACCGAGATTCTGGTAAGTGAAGAAGCCGAGCAGCGCGAAGACGATCATGAAGTACCAGACGAGCGATGCGTGATCGAGCGCCCAGTCCGAAAGGTTGAATTTCTTCATAGGCTTGCCTCGTCTTCAACCTTGATTTTCTGGCCTTCTTCGAGGCTGTGCACCCCGGCGGTGACAACGCGGTCACCGGCTTTCAGCCCGCTGGATACCGGGAGGTACCGACCGACCGCAGCACCCGTTTCGATCGGTGCCAGACGCACCTCGCCCTTCTGCGCATCGACCAGCCAGACATTCGGCTTGCCGTCCTTCTGCAGAACCGCCGTTTCCGGGATCATGATGGCGGTGACGTCCGGCCCTTCGAGTTCGGCCGTGATGGTGGTGCCGAGACGCACCGTATCCGGCGGGTTTTCCAGCGCGATCTTGACGCGCCGCGTGCGGGTCACGGCATCGGCGGAGGGCGCCACCTCCCGCACCACGCCCTTGACGGTGATGGCGGGATTGATCTGCAACGACACGGTGAACCGGCTGCCGATAGCGATGGCTTCCGCCGTCTCCGGGATATCGACGACAGCATCCCGCTCGTCCGGGCGGGCAACCGTGACGATCGCCTCGCCGGGCGAAACGGTCTGCCCCACCTCGGCGCCCGTCGCAACGACAACGCCGTCGAACTCCGCCAGGATACTCGTGTAGGAAAGCTGCTCCTCCGCCTTTACGAGCGCCGTGCGCGCCCGCGTCACTCCGGCATCGGCGGCCTCGCGCGATTGCTCCGCACTCTCGACGGCGGCCTTCGCCGCGGCGTTCGATTGCAGCAATGTCTTCTGCCGCTCTTCGATCGAAACCGCGCTGGCAAGCGTTGCCTCCGCGCTTGAAAGTTCTGCACGCGCCGAACGCACGGCCAGTTCATAGGCCGTCGCGTCGAGCACAGCGAGCACGTCACCCTTCTTCACGAGATCACCGACATGCACCGCGCGCGAGACGAGGCGCCCTGCAACTCGCGAGCCGAGCGTGGCCTGCACCTTCGCCTGGACCGTACCGGCAAAGCGCGTGCCCGGAAGCGCCGTGGGCGTGACGACCATGGACAGGACCGGCCGGGGTGGGACGACGGCCTCTTCTTCCTTCTTGCAGCCGGCAAGCGCCAACGGGACGACGATCACCGTGGCGAGCAGAATGGATATCCTCATTGGGTCGCTCCCTCGATCACGGTAACGGTCTGGCCGGGTCGAAGCAGCTTTGTGCCGTCGGCGACATAGGCCTCGCCTTCTTCGATACCGCCCGAGATAAGCGCCACACCGGTCTCGAAGGATGCAACCTCGACCGGGCGCAGGCTCACCGTATTGTCCGCCTTGTCGACGATCCACAGAGCCGGCTTGCCATCAGTGCCGGAAAGGGCTTGCCAGGGCACCACCGCGACCCGACGCGGCGCCAGCGCGCCGACACCGACGACGGAGGCGCCGAGTGTCATTTCCGGTGGTGTCCGGTCCATGGCGATCTTCACGCGCACGGTCCCCTTGTCCGCATCGATCGTCGGTGAAATCTCGCGCACCGTGCCCGTCGTGCGGATCCTGTCATCGCTGAGCAGGGTCACGACGACGCCGTCCCTCGCCGGCTGCGCAAAGAACAGGGATTCGTAGACATCGAAGACGGCATCACGCGGGCCGGTGTCGGCAATGGTGAACATGGTCTGCGCCGCCTGCGCCACCTGGCCGCTCTCGGCGAGGCGCGCCGTGACGATACCATCGGTGGGCGCGCGCAGCTCCGTATAGGAAAGCAGTTCCTTCGCGGTACCGCGCTGGGCGATTGCTGCCTCCCGCGAACTTTCCGCCGTGCGCAACGCCGTTTCGGCGTCGTCGAAATCGCGGCGTGTGCTGATGCCGTCATTGAGAAGTGATTTCTGGCGGTCGAAATTGGTGCGGGCGAGCCGCAACTGCGCATCGGCCGCGCGAACACCCGCTTCCGCGGCCTCCACGTCGGCTCGCTGCTCCTCGGGGTCGAGCCGCGCGAGGACCTGGTCCTTCTTGACGGCGTCGCCGACATCGACGAACCAGCCGGTGATGCGCCCGCTGACGCGGAAGGAGAGATCCGTCTCCACACGCGCAATCACCTCGCCCGTGATGGTGACCGTCTGTTCGCGCTGCTCGAACTGCACCGGCGCGACGCGCACCGGACGTGCCAAACCGTCAGCCCAGACTGGTGAAGCAATGGCGCAGACCGCCACCGCCGCCAGCAACATTCTCCCCCATCGGGTCATTGTCGACTCCACCGTTGCAGAACCCCCATTTAATATGGGTCCTCATTATATCGAGAAGATCAGACTGGCAAGTTTCGACACCAAAGCTGTTTCATTTGCCGGAGATGAAGTGTGGCGGAGTCCGCGGGAAAAGCCAATCGGGGCAAAGCTGTGATAGGAAAATATAATAAATCATATTTTTCAGCCGCCTAACGCCTCCGCGTGTAAGGGCCGGAAACAACAAAGCCGCTGGCAGCTTCGAAACCTTTGCGGTTCCCACAGAGCTGCCAGCGGCTTTCCCGGAGCGCCATTCGTTGGACGCTTCTATCTCGGTCCCCTCTGGACCTATCCCCAAGAAAGCAGGAAGCATGCCAAGCCGAGAGAATTATCAATAGCCATTCGATTTCAAAACGATAAAGCCATTCCTAACATAGAGGGCGCGCAGCGTTAGCCGCCAACCTGGTTAAATGCTGTGCACGGCGCAAAAGTTGTGCGCTTTTCTGACGCACAGCAAAAAGGCGGCCGGATGGGCCGCCTTTTCCTGAAAGCCATCGAAACCGGCTCAGAACTCTTGCCAGTCCTGCGCCGCAGCACTGGCCGCCGCCTGCCCGCCGCCAAAGGCACGGGTAAGCTTGCTGCCGAGCGCCCGCGCACCGGATGCCGCCGGGCGATGTTCGGCGGACGATGCAGCGACCGGGCGGGAATTAGCCCCTCCCATGCCGAGACGGAACTGCGCAATGAGCGCATCGAGTGCCGTCGCCTCGTTTGCCAGCGCATGGCTTGCCGCAGTTTGCTCTTCCACCATGGCGGCGTTCTTCTGCGTGCCCTGATCGATGGAATTCACGGCTGCGCTGATCTCGTTGAGGCCCGTGGACTGTTCGCGCGCAGAACGCACGATCGCCGCGACATTGACGTCGATTTCCTGGACCTGGTTGACGATTTCGCTGAGCGCCGAGCCCGTCTCACCGACGAGCGTAACACCAAGATGGACCTGTTCGCCCGATTTGGTGATGAGGGCCTTGATTTCCTTGGCTGCATTGGCCGAACGCTGTGCGAGCTCGCGAACCTCCTGCGCCACCACGGCAAAACCCTTGCCGGCCTCACCGGCACGCGCCGCCTCGACGCCGGCATTCAGCGCCAGAAGGTTGGTCTGGAAGGCGATCTCGTCGATCACGCCGATGATGTTGGAGATTTCGCGCGAGGAATTTTCGATGCCGCTCATCGCCGAGACGGCGCGGCGCACCACCTCACCCGACTTTTCCGCGCCGGCGCGGGTGCGTTCGACGAGCTGGCCGGCATCCTCGGCACGGCGCGTCGCATCCTTCAGCGACGTGGTGATCTCCTCCAGCGCGGCGGCAGTCTCCTCGACGGAGGCCGCCTGCTGCTCGGTGCGCTTGGCAAGATCGTCGGAGGCAGAGCGGATTTCGGCAGAGCCGGCCTGGATGGCATTGGCATTGCCGCCGACTGAGCGCAGCGCCGACTGCAGCTTCTCGACGGAGGCGTTGAAATCGTGGCGGACCTGGTCGAGCGAGCCGGCAAAGGTATGCTCGATCCGGTGCGTCATGTCGCCGTCGGCCAGTTTCTGCAGGCCATCGGCCAGTGCCTCGACGGCGATGCGCGTCTGGCGTTCACGCTCGGCCGCCTCGTCGGCGCGCTGGCGACGCTCGTCTTCGGAAAGCGCCCGGTTTTCTTCCGCCTCGCTTTCGAGACGCAGCTTGGCGAGTGTCGCATCGCGCAGCACGGCAAGCGATCGGGCCATTTCGCCGATTTCATCCTGACGCGTAGATTCGGAAAGATCGACATCCGTGCGACCACTGGCAATCTCGCTCGTAGCCGTAATCACGGTGGCCAGGCGTTTGCGGAAGCGCGCGGCAAGCAGCCAGCCGATCGAAATCAACAGGCCTGCAGCAATAGCGATGACGATGATGGATGTGATGGCCAGCGTGGAAAGGCTGGCAAAGAGGACGCGCTTCGGCACGGAGACGACGGCGTACCAAGTGGTGCCCGGCTGCAGCGGCACCGGCACGGCGACGGCCATCGAGGCAACGCCCGAGGCATCGGTCATCTCGAAAGCCTTGTGCGGATTGTCGATGAGCTGCTGCCAGGCGGCAACGTCGAGACCGGAATCCTTCAGCGTCTTGCCAAGTGCCGCGGTATCCGGGTGGCTGACGATGCTGCCGCCCTGGCTGAGCAGCGTGACGTAACCCTCGCCGAGTGGTTTCAGCTTGGCCATGTCGGCCGCCAGCGCATCGAGCGCAACATCGACGCCGGACACCGCCTTGAAGGTACCGTCGTACATCAACGGCACCATGAACGACGTCATCAGCGTGTCCTTGCCGCCGACATTGTAGGTATAGGGCTCCGTCAGCAGATCTTTCCCGGTCTTCTTCGGGATCTGGTAGTAGTCGCCGGCACCGTCCTTGTCGTAATCGACCAGCGCCTCGATCACCGCCACGCCGTTCGAACGAATGGCATAGGGAACATAGCGGCCGCTCGCATCGTGGCCGGGCTTGTCCTTGTATTCGGCGTCCTTGCCGTCGAAGGCGTCGGGCTCCCAGCCGGTGCTGAGGCCGACGGCAAACGGGTTGTCGGTCAACAAACGCTTCAACGTCGCATCGACCATCTCGCGGCTTGGCGTAGCACTGTCCTTCATCGCAAAAATCGCAGACCGCAGGTTCCAGCTCAGCGTCTTCACCTGCGCGAACGTGGTTTCCACCTTGCCGGCACTCGCCTCCGCCGCATTCACCATTTCCGAAATCGAGCGCTCCTCGACCGCACGGTAGGAGAGCCACAGCAGAACGCCCGCCGTCGCCACGGTCGTGGCAACACCGGTCGCAACGATGGCGAACATGTTTCGGGCAGTCGCAGTCTTCGGCAGCATCGAACGTCTCCTCGCGCGGGGCGGAAATTCCGGACCGGCAGTTCATCGGAAGGGTGGACATGCCGACGGGCGCGGCGAAGCAGAGACGAAGTCATTTCGCAACCGGCAGCGTACGGAGGGTTGGTTTATGAAACGATAAGTTTCGGAGGCGCTAACATTGGAACAGAATGGGTGAGAACGCCGGGAGGAAGAACGGCGGCTACGTGCCAGAAGATCCAGCATTCTGAGGGCAACAAGGTCGTTCAACAAAAGTGAACAATCCGTTCGCCCGACCCGGTCTTTCGGCAGCGCATGCGAGGGGCGATATTCGCTTCAACGCAAGGCCCCGACAGCGGGGTACGTACCAGAACGCCCCGGATAGATCCGGAGAGGAGTTTATCATGACCCTACAGCTGACAGGCATCCACCATCTGACCGCGATCACCGCGAATGCGGCGGAAAACCTGCGCTTCTACACGCAGGTGCTCGGCCTGCGCCTCGTCAAGAAAACCGTCAACCAGGACGATACGAGCGCCTACCATCTGTTCTACGCCGATGGTCTCGCATCTCCCGGCACGGATCTCACCTTCTTCGACTGGCCGGTCGGCCACGAACGGCGCGGCACCCACAGCGTTTCCCGCACCGGCTTGCGCGTCGCAACCCTTGCCACCCTCGAATGGTGGAAGGCTCGCTTTGCCGAGTTGAAGGTCAAGGCCGGTGAGATCCATGATATCGGCGGCCGCGCTTCACTCGATTTCGAAGATGGCGAAGGCCAGCGCTTCCGCCTTGTCGTCGACAATGCCGGCGCGCCGGCCAACCCGTGGGACAGAAGCCCGGTTCCGGCCGAACACCAGATCAAGGGCCTTGGCCCGATCACGCTCAGCGTGCCCGACATCCGCAACACGCAGACCGTGCTTGTCCAGATCATGAACATGACGGAGACGTCGACCTATCCGAACCCGGACGGGGCAGGTGACGTTCATGTCTTCTCGATGGGTGACGGCGGCCCTGCCGCCGAACTGCATGTCGCCGTCGAGCCGGATCTGCCGGTCGCCCACCAGGGTGCCGGCGCCGTGCACCACGTCGCCTTCCGTGCACCGGATGAAGAGGCGCTGCATGCGTGGACGGAACGTTTGCGCGGCTTCCGCCTGCCCTCCAGCGGCGAGGTCGAGCGTTTCTACTTCCGCTCGCTCTACTTCCGCGAGCCGAACGGTATTCTGTTCGAGATCGCCACGGATGGCCCCGGCTTTGCGGTGGACGAACCGCTTGAAACGCTCGGCGAAAGCCTGTCGCTGCCGCCCTTCCTCGAACCGCGCCGTGCGCAAATCGAGGCCCGGCTGAAGCCGCTCGTCTAAACCAGATAAAACCCCGGCGTGACAAACAGTCCGCCGGGGTTTTTTATGCCGTCTGCAAAGAGGAGAACCCAAATGACGAAACTGGTGGCAATCTCGGGCAGCCTGCGCAAGGGCTCCTTCAACACGGCGCTGCTCCGCGCCGCCCTAGCCATGGCGCCGGAGGGCGTCGAGATCGTCGAGGGCTCGATCCATGGCATTCCGCTCTATGACGGCGACGCGGAGGCCGAAAGCGGCATCCCGGATGCCGTCACCCGTCTCAAGGACCGCGTTGCGGACGCGGACGGTGTCCTTCTCTTCACTCCGGAATACAACAACGGCATTCCCGGCGTCTTCAAGAACGCCATCGACTGGATGAGCCGCCCCTCATCCGACATTGACCGCGTCTTCGCCGGCAAACCCTTCGCGATCACCGGCGCCTCGCCCGGCAATTTCGGCACGCTCCTGTCGCAGGAAGCCTGGCTGCCCGTCATGCGCACGCTCGGCACCGTGCCGTGGTTCGGCGCCAAGCTGATGGTCTCGCGCGCCGGCACGGTTTTCCAGGATGGAAAAATCGTCGACGAGGCGACGGAGAAGAAACTTCGGGCCTTCATTGCGGGCTTTGCGGCTTTCGTTGCCGAGCACAGGCGTTAAGGCTGGCCGCTCAATGGATCGACCGAATCAAAAAGGGGCATGCCAGCCGGCATGCCCCTTTTCTGTCTTACGGCGACGGTCCCGTCAGCCGATCATCCGCTCCCTATAGGCCTTTGCCAGATCCAGATCGGCAGCGGCGAGTTCATGACCAGCGTCGAGCAACCGGTTTTCGACGGATGCACCCGCCGCAGTCAGACGCGTTTCGAGCGCCGTCGCATAGGAGCCGTAAGGATCCGACTTGCCCGTCAGTATCAGCACGTTGGTGCCGGAAAGATCAGCCTGCGGGGCGCTTTCCAGAACGTTCATGCCGCGCAGCAGCACCGCATTGCGGATGAGGCCCGGATGAAGCTGCATGACCGCGCCGATCATGTTGGCACCATTCGAATATCCGACGAAGAGCGTCTTCTGCGGATCCAGTCCATAGGCCGCATTCGCGCCCTCCAGGAAGGCGGCAAAGGCTTCCGCCTCGCCGACAAGATCCTTCTGGTCGAAAGTCGTCGCCGTCAACCGGCGAAAGAAGCGCGGATAGCCTTCGTCCACGCTGCGCCCGCGCGGGCTGAGCAGGACCGATTGCGGCGCCAACCGCACGCCGAAAGGCAGCAGGCTCGTCTCGTTGCCCCCGGTACCGTGCAACAGCACCACGGCCGTACCATCCGGGCTTTCCGGACGGTACACGCGGTGGATGAAGGGCAGGTCGCGCTCCGTGATGTGCTCCTCGCCCGGGAGAGCGAACTGCGGAAGCCGGGCACGGACCTCCTCGGGATCGGCCCGGAAATGCCGCGGCACGAACAGTTTGCTGCCGAGGCTTTCCAGCGGCTCATCCACCGTCATGCCCGGTGCATCCGTCGCGTATTCGATGAGCGACCCACCCGGCTCACGCACATAGAGCGAGTAGAAATAGGTGCGGTCGTGCATGTTCGTATCACCCGCATCCTCATCGGCAAGCCGCTTGGCCATGGCCTCGACAGCAGTCCGGTCCGGCGCGCGCAACGCGATATGATCGATCGTCCCCGTGCCGGGCGCCGATGTCCAGAAGCCGCTGGCATTGCGGATGTCGAGCACATCGCCCGTATCGCCGGCGAGCCTGGTGACGCCGTTCGCCTCGGCGACCGTGCGGTAGCCGAAATGCCCGGTGATGAAGGCCGCAGTCTCCACCGGCTTTTCGGAGAAGATCGTCGCGCCGCGAATACGCTGGATGGCATCCGCCACCGCGATGTCCTTCGTGACATGGGGGGCCGGCCCTTCCACGTCCGCCTCGCCGACGAGCTTGACGATGATGCCGTCCGGATCCTTCAGACGCAGCACTGGTTCACCAAACTCCTGCGCCGGGCCGGTGAGCGCAATGTTGTGCGTCAGCGCCCGCGTCAGCCAGAAGCCGATCGCCTCCGGTTTGATGGCGAGGGCGATCTCCGCCGGCTGGCCGAGCCCGACACGGCCAGGCGATCCGTCCTCCCAGGCAAGGAAGGTGATCAGCGAGCCGGGGTTTGCCGCCGCATCGCCATACAGGAGGTGGAGCTGATCGGCGTCTTCGTAGCCCGCCGTTCGCTTGACGAGGCGCAGGCCGAGAAAGCCGACGTAGAAATCGACATTCGCCTGGATTTTCCGGGTGATCGCCGTGATGTGATGGATGCCGCTGGTCATGGGGCACCTCCTTTCAGGCGGTAAACAATCAGGATTTCACAGTCCGCGCCAGCCGGCGCCCGGTGAATGCACTGTCCACAAAACATGACCGGCCCCGTTGATTGGCGGGGCCGGTCGATATCCGGCCTGGAAATGCCGGATCGTCAGAATTTCGGTTCAGGCGGCCGCGCTTTGGGCCGGGGGCAACGCCCGTGTGGCGGCAGCCGGGTCATTCAGGAGGCGACGGATTGCCATGCGCACTTCGTCTGCCGACGAGAAACGCTGCGAATCCAGGTCCCAAACGGAATATTTAACGGCTACGAACTTCAGCCGATCCTCATCAGGAACGACAACGCCGACGGCTTCACCACCGATTTCGATAACTTGCTTTTGCATAACAACTCCTGCCGCACCGAAGGTGCAGCCAATTCAATCTTGCGCTTAATTCGAAGAGGGAAGTGCGGTTACATTCGGCGGAGTGCCGTATGCGCTTTCCCTGTAATCGTTTCACGACAGGAGTACGCCACACACACGGAGGCGATGCAGTTGATGTCGTACATGGGCACTCCCTCTTGTTGGCGCCGACGCTCTAAAATGGATGCGTCAGGGGGACCGGGGTTAAAACGCATGCGGTCCTCATGCGATGCTCCAACACATAAGCGAGCCTCCTTTCCTTGTCAATGGAATCGGCAGAATTTTGGAAAAAATTGCTGCCGAATTTGTGTGACAATTCGAATCACAAAATTCTGTTCGCTCATGCAGCATTTTTCAGAAAAATATGTCGCAAAGACGGGCAATCCGAGGAAATGCCGTGACGCAACCTTGCGGGGTGTTTTCGAAGGGGGACTTTCGCCGACCGAGCGAAAATGCGACATTCGGGCAAATGCCCCAGTTGCACGACGGACACACCCTCCCAGGTAAGCGGGGAAAAAACGCTGTGGGACCATTCTTTCTTGGGTGGGGGCTCGATCTTCCGCCCAAACATGAATAAAGAGTGAATCGCACATTTGTTCCGTTAAGTATGCCATGATGGCCGGCAGGGTAGACCCATGAATTTTTCCAGGACGCTTTTTCCGCTCACCATGCTTCTCTTGTCCGGCTGCGTCGTCGGACCCGATTACCAGAAGCCCGACACCGCGTTGCCGGCCAAGTTTTCCGAAAGCAAGGCCACGAGCAGCGAAAGCGTCGCGCTCAATCCGTGGTGGGAGTCCTTCCGCGACAAGCGCCTCAACGGGCTCGTGCATCAGGGCATGGCTGAAAACCTGACCGTCCAGCAGGCGCTGGAGCGCATCACAGCAGCCGAAGCGAACGTCATCATCGCTGGCGCAGGCGCCCTGCCGAATGTCGGCTTGTCCGCAGAAGGTAATGTCAGCGGCCAGGACGGCAACTATCTGCGCCGGACGAGCACCACCGGCGCGAGCCATTCCGAATCGAAATCTCTGAACGCCGGTTTGAGCGCCTCGTGGCTGATCGACTTCTTCGGCCAGTACCGCCGGCAGAGAGAAGTGGCGAACGCCTCGCTCGACGCAGCTTACGATGACGTCGGCGTTGCACGCCTCGCCTATCTGTCCGACCTCGTGTCGAGCTATGTCAGCGCGCGCTACTTCCAGGAAGCGCTCGCGCTCAACCGCAAGAACCTGGTCTCGCGCCGTGAGACGCTAAAGCTCACCAACGAAATCAAGGAAGCGGGTGCTGCCTCCAGCCTCGACGTGCTGCAGGCCGAAGGTCTCGTCAATCAGACGCTCGCCAACCTGCCGGCACTCGAAACTGGCTTCCACCAGTCGGCAAACCACATTGCGACCTTGCTCGGCGTGCCGGCAGCGACGATCACCTCCAGCCTGATCAAGGGTTCTTCCCAGCCAATGCCGCGTTATTCCACGCGCACCGGCATTCCGGCCGACCTCATTCGCAACCGTCCGGACATCCGCGCGGCCGAACGTCGCCTGCAGGCCGCAACGGCGCAGATCGGCGTCGCGGAAGCCGATCTCTATCCGAGCATCGAACTCGGTGGCTCGATCGGGGCGGCGCGCAACTTCAACACTAGGGTGGGCAACCTGACGAGCTGGTCGTTTGGCCCGACGCTCTCCCTGCCGATCTTCAACGGCGGCGCGCTCAAGGCGCAGGTCAAGGTCGCCCGTTCGGACGCCGAGCAGCAGTATCTGACCTGGAAATCGACAGTGCTCAACGCCGTCGAGGAAGTGGAAAACGCCCAGACCGCGCTGATCCGCGATTACCAGACGGTCGCCGCCCAGCGTAAGGTCGTCGAAACCTTCGACCAGACCCTGGTCCTCGCCCGCGAAAGCTATCGCGGCGGCGCCAGCACCATCCTCGACGTGCTCGATGCTGAACGCAACGTCGCCGAATCCCGCCTGGCGCTCGCCACCGCGATCCGCCAGCTGGCGCGCGACTATGTCTCGCTCAACGTAGCGATCGGCGGTGGTGCCGAGATCGGCGGAGCGACGGTCGTCGTCAGCAAGTAGGCGTCACGCTTTGAAAAAGCCCTCGAGCGCTGCGGCCGTCCGGCCGTAGTGCTCGCGGAGCGCCTCGGCCGCTCCGTCTGCATCGCGCGCCAGCGCGCGGTCCATCAGCCGACGATGCTCTCCCGTCGCATCCCGCGCCGCACCCTCGAGGCTGACGGACAGGCGCCGATAGCGATCCGCGCGGGAAAACAGCTTTCCACAGATCTCCAGAAGTGTCGGCGAGCCGCAGGCCGAAATGAGGGCGGCATGGAAGGTGGTATGGCGCGCCTCCCAATCCTCCCGCATCGCTGACGGAATGTCCTCGCGCGCCTGCGGTATGCGCGCCATCAGGTGGTGGGCGGCAATCACCCTGCCCTCCCAGTCCGCATCTCCCTTCAGCACCGATAGCCGCAGCGCCTCGCCCTCGCAAAGCTGGCGCGTCGCCGTGACGTCGCGTAGCTCCTCCAGCGACAGGCCCGCGACGCTGTATCCGCGGTGGTCGTCCAGCACGGTAAAACCTTCCGCCGTCAGCCGCGCGAGCGCTTCGCGCACCGGCGTCACGCTCATGCCGCACAGCGCCTGGAGGTCGGCAAAGCGCAGCCGGTCGCCCGGCTTGACCGCGCCCGTGCGGATGGATTGGCGGATTGCCGCATAGGCTTCCGCCGCAAGGGTACGTCCACTTCCCTTCTTCTGTTCCATGCGTCACACCGAATTTATAAAATCAGAAGATTTTCGAAAATCATTGACTTGATGTAAAACCAGATGGAAGGTGCGCGCAACCGAAATCATAACTGGCATTCAATGGAGGTTCACATGAAGCTGGTGCGCTTTGGCGCGGCGGGCGCGGAAAAGCCCGGGATCATCGACGCGGACGGCAAGATTCGCGACCTGTCCGGCGTGGTACCGGATATTGCCGGCGACGTGCTTGGCCGGGAAGGCCTCAAGCGCCTTGCCGCGATCGACCCGAAGAGCCTGCCGCTTGCGCCGGAAGACAGCCGCTTCGGCGCCTGCGTCGGCCGCGTCGGCAATTTCATCGCCGTCGGCCTCAACTATGCCGACCACGCGGCCGAAAGCGGCATGGCCGTGCCGAGCGAGCCGGTGCTCTTCAACAAGGCACCCTCCTGCATCGTCGGCCCGGACGACACGATCCTCATTCCGCGCGGCTCGGAGAAGACCGACTGGGAAGTGGAACTCGCCGTCGTCATCGGCGAGCGCGCCTCCTACGTCTCGGAAGCCGATGCGCTGAACTACGTCGCCGGCTATTGCGTGTGCAACGATGTTTCCGAGCGCGCCTACCAGATCGAGCGCGGCGGCCAGTGGACCAAGGGCAAGGGCTGCCCGACCTTCGGGCCGATCGGCCCCTGGCTTGTGACGACGGACGAGGTGGACACAGGCGATCTCGCCATGAAGCTCAGCGTCAACGGCGAGCAGGTGCAGAACGGCTCAACGAGCACCATGGTCTTCAACGTGCCGTTCCTCGTGCACTATATTTCGCAGTTCATGATTCTCGAACCCGGCGACGTCATCACGACAGGCACGCCGCCCGGCGTCGGCATGGGCATGAAGCCGCCGCGTTACCTGAAGCCGGGCGATCGCATGGAAGTCTCCATCGCCGGTCTCGGCGTGCAGCGCCAGATCGTTGCCGCCGGTTGATTTAAAACATATCACGCAAAAGTGTGCAGCGCTTTGGGTGAGACAAAACCCAAAAAGCAAGAGGGGCCTTAACGGCCCCTCTTTCGTTTCTGCGATCAAAGCGTCTCGCGCAAAATGTGCCGCGGCTTCGCCTGAAAGCGATACGTAGAATTAGTGGAATGTCGCAGGTGACAGTTCGTCTCCGAGAATGCGGAAGGCTTCGTTGAGCGCGGCCACTAGAATGTCCGTCAGTTCGTCCGCGTCATTTTCGAGGAGGAAGAGCGCAACCGTTGCATTGTCCGGGTCGCTGTAGCGCTCGAGATCGTTCGACATGTCATTGTCCCTTTCCAGCCGGCACCATCCCGGTTAACGGAAAGCATAGGAACGCTGGCTTGCGTCGGGCTTGTGCCGGAAAGACACAGGTTGCGCAAGATTTAATGCCTCAACCGCACCAGGATTGATGGCGCCCCGTCCAGGGTTTTGCGAGCCCTTCCTGCACGAGCCGATGGCCCACCGATTGACCGTTTCGCAGCACGAAATGTGGTGTGGCCCCTGCCCGTGCGCCGTCCTTCGCCGCGACCAGAGTCACATCGCCCTCGTTGAGGATTTCGCGCAGCCGCAGCTTGGCATCACCGCCGCGCAGGCGCTCCGCGTCGCAGCGTGCGTTCGCAACCGCCGGCGCATCGATATCGGCAAGCCGCACCTTGCGGCCGGCATAGAGGATCGTGCTGCCATCGAGCACGCAGTAGTCGGACTGCGTCGTGCAGATGAACCATTTGCCGGAAAAAGCCGGCAGTGCCTGCTCGAGCGGGAGCTTTTCCACTTTTCCAGTGAGCTCCTGCCTCGGCCGCGGCAGCGGCACCTCACGCTCGACCTTCTTCTCCTTGCGCTCGATGGAGGCCGTGCGGATCGCCGTCGCCGGCGTTTCCGGCCCCGGAACCCGGTTGTCCATATAGAGAACGCCACCGATCACGGCCGCGCCCAGCACATACCAATGCGCCATGCCGCCTCGCCCCGCCGCAGCAGAACGCTTCGTGCCCGTCGTCTTCTTTCGCCTGGTAGTCTTCTTCGCCATCACCGGTCTCCTGCGCGAGACAGTGCGATGATCTCTTGAAGATATGGTTACCGAGACATGATGCCGGCGTTATCGTTCTCTGCACGGCGATCGGATTCCATCGATGGGTCGATAACAAAAGCGGAAAGGCAGCACTACCGAAAAATCCCTCCACCTGCCGCGTGCCTCCGGGAACCTTGCGGCAGGACCGGCATCCAATATTGTCCCGAAAGGAGCACGCCGATGCCAGCTTTGCAGAACAGTCCCCTTCACCCCCTCGCCACGCAGGAAGCCGACCTGATCCGCCGCGCAGTGGCGGGCGACGTCGAGGCCATCCGACAGATCATCACGATCCACAACCAGCGCCTCTATCGGCTGGTGCGGGCCGTCGTTCGCAGCAATGCGGACGCGGAAGAGGTGTTACAAGACGCATATCTGCGCGCTTTCGCCGGCCTTGGAACCTTCAAGGGCGGCTCGTCCCTGTCGACCTGGCTTTCACGCATTGCTCTCAACGCCGCCTTGATGCGGCTTCGCGCGCAGAAACGATTGAAGCGCTCCGCCGTCACCCTACCGACAGATGCGCAGATCATCCCCTTCCCGCTTGTCTCCCCCACCGCCGATCCGGAGCGCGTCATGGCGCAGCGACAGCTTCTCCACCTCGTCGAGGAGGCAACCGACGCGCTCCCCGATACCTTTCGCCTGGTCTTCGTCGCCCGCATCATCGAGGGATTGAGCGTGGAGGAAACGGCGATGCTTCTCGACCTGCCACCCGCTACCGTGAAGACACGCCTGCATCGCGCCCGCAAGCAGATCCGCACCCGGCTGGAAGAACAGATCGGCCCGGTACTCATCGACGCCTTTCCCTTCGCCGGCGCGCGCTGCAGCCGGCTGACGGACGCCGTCATCGCCAGGCTGGGCCTCGAAAAATAACGGGAACCTCCTCAACGGGCGGGCATCCAATGCTACGTCAACACAAATCGGCGCCGGCCAGTCGCCGCGCCAAGGAGACCCCGATGAAGACCCTGATGTCCACGCTCGGTGCGGCCTGCCTCGCCTTTGCCGCCACCTGCGCCATGGCCGCCGAAAAGCCGACCGATCCCCAGATCGCGCATATCGCCTACAGCGCCGGCGTCATCGATGTGGAGGCCGCCAAGCTCGCCCTCGCAAAGACGACGAACGCCGACGTCAAGGCCTTCGCCGAGTCGATGCAGAAGGACCACACCGCCGTCAACGACATGGCGCTGGCGCTTGTCAAGAAACTGAACGTGACGGCGGAGGACAACGCGACCAGCCAGGCACTCGCCAAGGCTGCGGAGGAGAAACGCGCCGCACTCGGCAAGCTTGATGGCGCGGCCTTCGACAAGGCCTATGTCGACAGCGAGATTGCCTATCACAAGCAGGTGAACGGTGCGCTCGAGACGCTGCTCATCCCTTCCGCCGAGAACGGAGAGCTGAAAAGCCTGCTGGAGACCGGCCTGAAGCTGTTCCAGGGCCACCAGCAGCATGCCGAGCGCGTTGCGGCAGGCCTCAAATGACGCCGGGCCTGCTCAACCGACGGCAGATCCTGATAACCGGCGCGGCCGTTATGACGGGCAGCGCGCTCGCCCGCGCGCATAACGGAACGGTCCATGTCACGATCGAAAAGCTGGCCTTCCTGCCCGCTGAAATCGAAATCAGGGCCGGCGAGACCATCGAATGGGCCAACAAAGACCCTTTCGCCCACACCGCGACCGTGAAGGGCGGTTGGGAGGTCCTGATCCCGCCAGGCAAGGTGGCAACGCATGTGGCAACCGCCGACGATACCGTCGACTACTACTGCCGCTTCCACCCCAACATGAGGGGCAGGATCACGGTCAAGGCCTGAACAACGCCGGTTGTTGGACCTTGCCATCGCCGTCGATGTCAGCCCCACAAATGCATAAGCCCTCCGCGAAGAGGGCTTATGCTTAGTGCTGGAGATCACGACCAACGCATCGTCCAGACGCGGGTGTGGGGCGTTTTAGTGCCGTCGCATTTGCTCACAACGGCAAAGTAGCCTTCAGCGCTTCGGCGGCGGCTCGTCCGCTGTCATGCGAGCGATGAACCGAACTGGTGCTGATGCCGGCCCAGAACAACACGCCCATTGCAGGAGCATACAGGTCCTTTCCTGCTCCCCGACCATATGCACCCAATGAATACGGATCATTGGCCCAATCGTGAAGGACGGCATTCTTGAATGTCAGGCTGTCGTCGCCTGCCGCTGACCGCACCTGGTCGAGCGAAGCTGCAAGGCGGTCGTCTTGGCTCAGGCTCCAAAGCCGTGCCGCCGCGTCGCCGGTGGACCAGTTCACCCATATCTCTCCCTCGAAACCAGGCGTTCCCAATGAAGCGTTCCACATGCTCTTGGGGTCGTGCATGTAGGCCGCCGCCTGATCCGTCGGCTTTCCGTCGAACTCCAGGACTTGCCGATCGAATTCGAGGACCGACTTGTAGACCGGCAGATATCGATAGGATCGCAAGCTAGCGAGGTTCATTTCAGGAAGTGGAGGGTCAAACCTCACGTTGCCGCTTTGAAGAACGCCCGCCGGCAAGGTGATCACGGCGCGCTTTGCCTTGAACGCCCCTTTTGTCGTCTCGATCTCAACACCCTTTGACGTGTATGCGACAATTGTGACCTGGGTGTCGAGCTGGATCGTCAACGGCGCCGCAAGCGGACGCAGGATCTGATCGTAGCCGCCAATGACCCGATAATCCCCGTCATTGGTTTCGGGATTGTTCGGATCGGGACGGGGGATGGTCGTGAAGCTGGCAGGGTCGTCGCTGATCTCTATACATTGGCGGAGGGTGTCCAGCAGTTCCTCGCCCGCTTCCTGATTGTACAGCGGTTCGGTATCGATCGCCAGACGATGTATATTCACCGGCCAATTCTCGGGTGGCAGGCCGATCTGCTCTAGATAGGCCTGGGCCTTCTGGCCGGACGCGGCTTCCGGCAGCGGCAGCTTCAATCCATCCGGCTTGCCTGACGGGAAGAAGAAATGCTCGACCGCGTCGCGCGCCTGCCACGGATCGCCTTTGTTCACTCGGCGATAGTATCGGGTAAACATGTGCGTCTGAAGCTTCTCCTGTTGTACGATCGCCCATGTCGATACGTGCGGCCCGCCATGCACAAGCTCGCAGCCTCTTTCGATTGGAATCGACATCGAGGTGCGGTCCGTCCACATCCTTCCGCCGATTCGACCCCGCGCCTCCAGAACGAGGACCTTGTAGCCGTCTCTGACGAGATCATGAGCAGCGGTAAGACCGCTCACGCCCGCGCCAACAACGATGACATCCCATTCCCGCTGTTGAAACGATGGATCAATCGCCAGGGCTGTCGCAAACGGGTTCGCAATAGCCGCGGCGCCTATCGCAGCCACCGAATTCGTAAGAAAGACACGACGCGTAACCTTGTTCATCACTAGCTGTTCTCCTTTTTATCGTTGAGGGAAAGACAACAGAATTCCCTCGCGTACTCCTGGTGGAGCGCGCGCCCGTTCGATTTCTGTTGTGATGTGTCGGCGCTAGGCGTGTCCGCCTGCGCCGATTTTCAGGCCATGCTCAGGCGCTGAAATGTAAACTATTGGCCGTAGCCAACGATGCTCTTGATCTCGAGGAAATCGTGGATGCCGAAATCGGCGTATTCGCGACCGTTGCCCGACTGCTTGTATCCGCCGAAGGATGCCATCGTGTCCCAGGCCGGATAATTCAGATAGACCGATCCGGCACGCATGCGCGAAGCGACCCGGCGGGCACGCTCGATATCCGTCGACTGAATATAGGCAGCAAGGCCATACACGGTGTCGTTAGCGATCCGGATGGCGTCCTCCTCATCCTCGTAGGGAATGATGGAAAGGACGGGGCCGAAGATTTCTTCACGGGCGACCGTCATGGTCGGGGTGACATTCCCGAATATGGTTGGCCGGATGTAATAGCCGCGGTTCAGCCCATCCGGCCGCCCGGGGCCACCGGCCACGAGCGTTGCGCCCTCGCTGATACCCGCTTCGATCAGCCGCTGGATCTTGTCGAACTGGAGTTGGCTCACCACGGGACCGAGGTTCGTCTCCGCGGAGTTCGGATCACCCGTGCGAAAAGCCGCAGCCGCGGTCTTCGCGATGGCCAGCGCCTCGTCGTGGCGGTCTTTCGGTACGAGCATACGTGTGGGCGCGTCACAGGACTGCCCGGTGTTGCTGAAGCAGCCGCCAACGCCTTTCGTCACCGCCATCTCGAAATCGGCGTCGGGAAGGATGATGTTCGCCGACTTGCCGCCAAGCTCCTGGGCGACGCGTTTGACCGTGTCGGCCGCCGCTTTAGCAACGATGATGCCCGCCCTGGTCGACCCGGTGAAGGAGACCATATCGACATCCGGATGAGACGCCATGACCTGCCCGACGTCCGGCCCAGTACCGTTGACGAGGTTGAACACGCCTTTCGGCACGCCGGCCGCATGCATCACCTCTGCAAAGACGATGCCGGAGATCGGCGCAATTTCCGACGGCTTGAGGACGACCGTGCAGCCGGCGGCAATCGCCGGAGCGACCTTGCAGACGATCTGGTTGAGCGGCCAGTTCCACGGCGTGATCAGGGCGCAGACACCGATGGGTTCCTTGACCACTGTCGTCGTGCCGCGCTTTTCACTGAACGAATAGGCCTCGAACGCCTTTATCGTGGACTCGAGATGACCTCGTCCCGCCCACGCCTGAGCGTCGCGGGCGAATGCGAGCGGCGCCCCCATTTCGGCAGACACTGCCTGTGCAATGTCCTCAAATCGCTCAAGATACACCTCATGGATGCGCTTCAGGAGGGCAAGCCGCTCGGCTGGCGTCGTACGCGAGAACGTTTCGAAAGCGGCCTTCGCCGCCGCGACTGCCTTGTCGACATCGGCCCCGGTACCGACGGAGATCCGGGTGAATGCCTCTTCTGTCGCCGGATTGATGACATCGAGCGTCTGCGGCTTCACGGGCGAAACCCAAGCGCCATCGATGTAGAAATTCTGGTGATTGCTCATCGGAGCTGTCCTTTGTGTTTGTATGACAATCTTGTATCTGACGATCATGCGAGCACGATCCCGCCCTCGACGATCGGTCCTGTCTTTTCGAAGCGGTCGAGCGCGAAGGGCTTCATCCTGTGATCGATCCGGCCTTTTACGATCGCTTCCGCCAAAAGCTTTCCAGCAGCCGGCGCACCCGCGAAACCGTAGGACCACCCCGCCGAAAACCAGAAGTCCTTCAGGTCCGGATGTTCACCCAGGAGGGGGGCATAGTCGGAGGATGCGTGAAGCTGCCCGGCCCAATGGCGCAGGATGCGGACCTCGCCGAGCTGCGGGAACATTTCGAGGTAGACTTTCGCCATGTTCGCCATGACGGGAAGATCGACCTTCAACGACATGCGAGGCCGCTCCGGCACCTCAGTCCCGCCGACCACTTCACCGCGCGAAGTCTGGTGGAAATAGGCAAGGCTATCGATCAGCGCGATGGCGGGTTTGATAAGAGGGCGGGTGGGTTCGAGGGCCATGGCCTCGATGCGCATCCCGAAGCCATTCAGCGGCACGCGGGCCATCGCAGCAATTTCCGGGTTGTTGGGCCCTGCGCATGAAACAACGCAATCTGCCTCGATGCGATCGTCGCCGACCAGAACGGCGGTCACACGCGAAGCTGTCCGCTCCAGCCCCGTGATGGCCGTCCGGTAGCGCACATCGACATCGTTTCGCAGGCAGAACGCCAAAAGCCCCTTCATCACCGCATGATGCGGCGCCACGCCGCCATCCGGCTGATGCTGTACCGCCCTGACGCGAGACTTGTTGATTGCCGGAAGGAGCGTGTCAATTTCCCGGCGCGACAGCATCCAGCTATTGACCCCAAGGCGCTTCTGAACCTTTAGGCCTTCGAGAAGCATTGCCTCGCTCTTTTCCGCCTCGGACACCACGGAATATCCGCGCTGCGTGAACATGACGTTCTCGCCGAGACGCTTTGACCAGCTCTCCCACTCCCTCACCGTGAGCACGAACAGTTCCGTCCAGGCCTCAGAGGCAAAACCCGGCCGAATCAATGTTCCGTTGCGGCCGGAAGCGCCGCCCTGCCAGTAGCCGGCATCGAGAACGACAATGTCGCGCTGCCCCTGCTCGACCAGATTGAACGCAACGGACAGACCCTGGATCCCGCCACCGATGATCACCACGGATGCCCGCTTGGGAAGAGGCTTGCTCATCGGTCAGGCTCCACGAGTCCGGCAAGCCCCGCGGCCTGTGCCACCGTTATCGAACGACGCGGGGGCCTATGGGTTGGGCGAGCGAATATCTCCGGTTCGGTTCCCATGCGCGCCGCAAGCATCGCCAGCATGTGCTCCCAGCATGGAAACCCCTGGCAAGTCCCCATGCCACAGGATGTCAGCCGTTTCAGAACTTCCGGGTCCGTCTCGCCATCGTCGATGTGGCAGTAGAGTTCGCCAGCGGTCACATCCATGCAGGGGCAAATCAAGGTGTCGGGGTGAAGATGCCTGCGCGCAGAAATGCGTTCGTCCCCCAACGCTGCTGCGCCGACGACGGACATCGAGCCCGGCAACGGATGCGCCTGCATCTGGAAAATCCCCTCGCCCGATGCCTGGAAGCCAAGGCTTGGATCGATCCTCCACGGACCGGCGTGAACGACGGCATCGCACCGGATTTGCGCGGCGGCACGAATTACCGTGACACGGTTCCGCCCTTCGATCTCGACGAGTTCTTCGACCCGTCCTTGGTGAACCACCTTCGCGCCGAGAGCAGCAAGTCTTTCCGCGACTGCGTTCTCGGCTCCCGTCCCCACCACCGCAACGCGGCTTCCCGGTATGACGTTATGAATGGCGGCGAGCTGAAGCGCGGAATGCGCATCCAGTACGCCGGGCAACTGATTGCCCTTGACCAAGGGGGGTATGGATCGCCGACCGGTCGCCAACACGGCCGTGCGGGGCTCGAACACGACAGCACCCCGCGTATTGTCGTGCGGGGATCCGACCATGATCGCGCCTTCGCGATACACACCAAAAAGCTCCATGCCCGCAAACAACCGGACCTGCGGATGAAGCGGCTCGACGGCCATTCCCAGAGAACCCGCAAAACGGGCGAGGCTTTCCCCTCTCGTGACAAGCGCTACCGTTTCACCCAACGCAGTCCGTTGGTTTGCCTCCGAAATCCCGGCGGGGCCTCCGCCGACAACAAGGCAATCCACTGCAACACATTCACCGGGCACCGCCAGGGCTTGAATGGTGACGTCGGCAGGTCGGGCCACGCCCGCAAGGTTTGCCATTGCCCGTTCAGCCAAACGATAGGCCAGCCCGGACCTCGGCATCCAGGCGCCATGTTCAAAGCCGCCATAGACAGCCTTCGATGGCAGGAACTGAGCCAAACTGAGAAGATCGAAACGCGGGGACGGCCAGGTATTCTGCATTTCGACGACGAGGCCGTCTTGCGCACGAATCTGGTCGAGCCGGACGTTCGGGCGCCCGTTCACCCGGGCCAGCACGCCCGTCGGATACGACCCGCTGTAACCGAGCGGACGGTGAAGTTTGCGCGAGCGCGCAAGGGTGGTGATCCCGGCTCGCCAAAGGGCAGCGGCAACGCTGTCGCCCTGCTCTGCCCGGATCCTGGAGCCGTTCCAAAAGAACACCACTCCAGCCTGCTGCTCGTCATGGCTCACAGTCCGCCTCCCCCGTATCGCCTGATCACCCGCACCCGCCGATGACCACGATGTCATCGACGGCCCAGGCCAGGCCGATCCGCTCACCGGGGTTCATCGCCGCGATCGAAGCGACATCCCGGCTGCAAAGATTGATCTTGCCGCCATCGGCCATCCGGACGACGAGCCTGTATTCCACGCCAAGGTAGATCTTGTCCTCGATCACCCCCTCGCCGGCATTTTCGAATGCGGAACCCACCGGAACCGCATGGATGCGCTCGGGACGAAGCACCACGCAGGCCTTCTGCGCACCCGCTAGAGACTGCGCCCGGGGATCATCTTTGGGGAGGTTCGCCTTCCAGGTCTCACCTTCGATGACAACGCCATCACCTGTCGATCGGACAGCGCCGCGCAACAGGTTGGCTTCTCCGATGAAGTCGGCGACGAATTCGGATCGCGGCTGGAGATAAAGCTCATGCGGCGTGCCGATTTGCTCGAGGCGACCATCCTTGAAGACGGCGATGCGATCGCTCATGACAAGCGCCTCCTCCTGATCGTGCGTGACCGAGACCACGGTCGCGCCGACCTGCCGGGTGATGTGCATGATCTCGATCTGCATCTGACCGCGCAGCTTCTTGTCGAGTGCGGCCATCGGTTCGTCCAGAAGGACGATGTCGGGCTTGAACACGAGCGCACGGGCGAGCGCCACTCGCTGCTGCTGGCCGCCGGACATTTCCTTCGGATAGCGGTTCGCACAATGGGCAAGGCCGACGATTTCAAGCATCTCCATGCTTCGCTTTTCCCGCTCGACCCGCTTGATGCCGCGCGTCTCGAGCGGATAGCCGACGTTCTCCAGAACGGACATGTGCGGGAAAAGCGCATAGTCCTGGAACATCATTCCGATGTTTCGCTTCTGCGGCGGGACCACCGTCATATCCCGGCCGTCGATGAACAGCCTTCCCGATGTTGGCTGGATGAAGCCGGCGATGGCGCGAAGCGAGGTCGTCTTTCCAGATCCCGAAGGGCCGAGCATGGTCAGGAATTCGCCTTTTCTAAGCTCGAACGACACGTTGTCGAGAGCCTTGACGGCTCCATAGAGTTTCGAAACCCCGTCGAGCTTCATTGCCGGTCCCGCAGTGTTCTCAAGGGCGGCGTTCATCATCTGGATTCCCTGAATTTGTAGGAAAGAAGGACGCCAAGCGCCGACAGCACGATGAGTATCGCAGCAACGGCGGCCGTGGCAGGGTCGAGATTGGTTCGCACCTGGTTCCAGATCATGATCGGAACCGTGCGGGTCTGGGCGTCGGCGAGAAACAGCGCGATGACGACTTCGTCCCAAGATGTGATGAAAGCAAAGATCGCTCCCGACAAAACGCCGGGCATGATCAGCGGCAGCGTAACCCTGCGGAAGGTGAACCAATGGCCCGCTCCCAGACCCAGGCTGGCAGGCGCCAGGGAGGGATTCACCATTTTCGAACTTGCCAGCACGGACACCACAACAAAGGGTATCGCAAGGACCGTGTGGGCGAAGATCAATCCAAGCCGGGTCGCGACCAGCCCCCATCCGGAGAAGACCATATACATCCCCACCGCAAGAACGATGACGGGCGTGACCATCGGGCTAAGGAGCAGCCCCATGACGAGGGTCTTTCCGGGGAACCGATGCGCGTGCAATGCGAGTGCGGCCGCGGTTCCAATGACGGTCGCGAGGACCGATGCGGCCACGGCGACGACCAGACTGTTCACGAGCGCCCCTTGCCAGTCGGATGCTCCGATAACCTTGCCGTACCATTCGAGGGTGAAGCCCACGGGGGGGAATTCGAGCGATGGCGTTGTCGTGAACGACATCGGCACGATGATCAGCGTTGGCAACAGCAGGAACAACGCCGTCAGGGCGACCACGAGCCAGAAGAGAATGCGTCTCAGCTTGTCCATGTCACGCCTCCCCCCTGCGCCGGCCACGCAGTTGCAGGGCGGCCCACACACTGCCGAACACTCCAAAGGCGACGGCCGTCAAGACCATGAGGACGACCGCGAGCGCGGCGCCCAGACCAAAATTCAGCTGTTCATTGAATTGCCCCGCGATCATCTGGGCGATCATCATGTCACGCGGGCTGCCGAGCAAAGCCGGGGTAATGTAGAAGCCGAGCGCCAGCGTGAACGCCAGGATTGCCGACGCCACGACACCGGGCAAGGACAATGGAAAGTAGATCCGCGCGAACCCGCGCAGCCAACTCGCACCGCAGATGGACGAAGCCTCCATCAGACGAAGATCTATCTTCTTCATGACAGTGTAGAGCGGGAGCACCGCGTAGGGCAGAAGGATATGCACCATGCCGATCGTCACGCCCAGCGGAGTTCGGATGAGGCGAAGCGGTTTGTCGATCAGACCCATTGCGATCAGGAAGTCGTTGATCAGACCGCTGTTCTGAAGCAGCACGATCCACGAGAAACTGCGCAGCAGAAGGCTCACCCAGAAAGGGATGAGCAGTGCAATGGTGAGAAGCAGAAGGACAGAACGCCCACCATGCGCCATGGCATAGGCATACGGATAGGCGACGACGACCGTGACAACGGTCACGATGAGCGAAACCCGGAAAGTCTCGCCAATGACCCGCAGGAAGATCGGGGTCGTGAAAATCTGCTGGTAGTACTCGACACTGCCACCGGGCAGCGAGATCGCCACGAGCTTTAGCAGGGGAAACACAAAGAACAGTGCAAGGAAGAGGATCGAGGGGACGATCAGCCAAAGCACCGGCGGCAGCCGGACGCTCCGCTGCGGCCCCGCCTTCATCGGCAAGCTGCGATCGTTGATTGATGCGGTCATTGTGTTTCCGAACAGAACGTTGGGAGAAGACCCGCCCGAGATCGGCGGGTCTCCGGCCGAAAGCCTTACTGAAGCAGCCATTCCTGGAAGCGGAGATCGATCTTCGCACCGTTCTCTGCCCACCAGTCGGCGTTCATGAGGACGCGCGTGTCGAGATGATCCGTCGGCAGGCTACCCTTGAACGTGCTGTCGACAGAGCCGACGGCGTTCTTGTTGGAGGGACCATAGGGCATGTACTTGGTGAATTCGATCTGCTGGGCGGGCTCGGTAAAGAAGCTGATTGCCTTCATGGCAGCTTCCTTGTTCTTCGTACCCTTCGGAACCACCCAGTAGCCCGTCTGCGACGTCCAGTTGGTCCAGTCGATCTTGATGCCCTTGTTGGCGACGCTGACGGCTCGCCCGACCCAGACGAGAGCCATGCTCGCCTCGCCGCTCGACAGCAGCTGCTCGGACTGCGAGCCGCTTTCCCACCACACGATATCGGACTTGATCGTATCAAGCTTCTTCAGGGCCCGTTCCACGTCGATTGGGTAGAGGTCCTCTGCCTTGACGCCATCGGCAATGAGGGCAGCTTCGAAAATACCTGAAGCCGCATATTTCCAGACAGCGCGCGAGCCGGGAAATTTCGTGGAGTCGAAGAAATCAGAGAAACCCTTCGGCGCCTCTCCCGAAAACTCCTCGGAATTGTAAGCCAGCACCGTGCCTTCGATGTCGGCGGCGACGCGATACGTGCCAGCGGCGCCTTCGATGAACTTCGACTTGTCGACGATCGCGTAGTCGATCGGCTCGAGCCACTTGCCATCCGCTTCGAGCCCGAAGCTGTCGTCGGTCACCAGGATGTCAAGCGTGACATTGCCTGTCTCGACCATGGCCTTGAGCTTTGCGTTGCTCGAAGAGCTGTCTTCCACGATCTTGACAGTCGGGTTCTGCGCCATGAAGGGCTGGAAATACGACTTTGACTGAGCCTCCTGGTAACCACCACCGTAACTGGAAATCGTCAACGTCGTGTCGGCGGCACTGACAGCCGTGCCGGCAAGCAGTGTCGCCACGGCCGTGATTGCTAAGGTCCTACGCATTTTGTTCCCCATCCTTTTGCTTGGAGTTGGTCTGCTTTTTGGTTTCGGTGTTTTCAGGATTCGACAGCGGCCTGGACCGCGATCTCGACCAGGATGTTCTCGGCTGCGAGGTTTGCTTCTACCGTCGCTCTCGCGGGGAGCGCATCTTCGGGAATCCAGTCTTCCCAAGCCTTGTTCATGGCTGCGAAATCCGAGACGACATGCTTTAGCCAGACCTGTGCGAAAAGGATTTTGGACTTGTCCGTACCCGCCTTTGCGAGGAGTTCGTCGATCCGCGCAAGAACCTGGACCGTCTGCCCGGAAACATCCTGGTTACGGTCGGATGGAACCTGGCCTGTGACGTAGGCGATCCCATTGTGGACCAGCACGTGGCTGAGACGTTTTCCGTTTGGTTCAAAACGTTGGATTGGCATGTTCTGTCCTCGAAGTAGGCTGTTACTGGGATTTGCTTCTGGCAGCGCCTGGGGGTTTCAGCCCTTTGGCCGCGCTCGATATCGCTCGGGCAGCATTGACCACCTGCGGAGCAAGCTCCGAAGCTACGTCCTCCGGTCGCCAGCGACTGAAGGGCACGGATATGTTGATCGAACCGAGAGGATGCCCTTCGGCGTTGACGATGCAGGCGCCGACGGCGATGTCGCCGACGTAGATTTCCTCGGCAACGAGCGCAAAACCCTCTCTGCGCGTGCGGCCCAGCGTGTCAAGGATTTGAGCCGGATCGACGATGGTCCTGGGCGTAAAAGCGATCAGCCGGGACTGCGCGACAGTCTCCGCGGCCTCTTCTGCGGGCAATGCCGCGAGATAGGCGCGCCCAGCCGCCGTGCAGTACATCGGCAGCCTGTGTCCGATGGGAACGTGAATCGTAATCTGCTTGTGGCTGGTGAACCGCGAGACGTAGACCATCTCCGTTCCGGACGGCTCAAGCAGATTGCAGCTTTCCTGGCATTGGCGGTTCAACTCATGAAGATAAGGAGACGCCCGCTCAATCAGTTCGCTTGTCTGAAGGTAACCCGTCCCGAACTCCAGGGATTTCACCGTCAGGCGGTATCGTTTGGAATTACCCTCGCGCGCGAGGTAGCCCATCGCCTCAAGCGTGAACACCGAACGTTGAATCGTGCTCTTGTTCAAGCCCGTGGCTTCGGCGAGTTCGAGCAGGTTCATGGCGGGTTGAGAAGGGCCGAATGCCGTCAACACGGAAAGGCCCTTGGCAAGTGCGGTAACGTAGAGAGGTGAATCTTCAGCGTCTGTCATTGTACTCGATCGCAGCAGGTTGAAGGGGACCACTGTCATAGCATCCGCTTTCTTGCTGTCACTCTGGCAAGTTTGCCCGCCCGCCCCGATGGAAGTTCACCAAAAGCCAGCAGGGAAGATCGTGAGAAAAGTTGCAGGGCTTGCCGCATATGCGTCACCCCGCCCTGCGCGCTTCGCGAGCATCCTTGGCATGAAGCCAGCGGTATGCCATCCACTGCCCGAGCCGGATGAAAGAGGCGAACGGGTAGCGCTCCGGTTGGCGTGTGAGGAATGATGCGCCCGTCTCGAACCGCCGGCCCGTCGCCATCATCGCAAGCTTCGTGCCGAGGTGGATCGAGAAGGAAACACCGCTGCCTGCATAGCCGCCGGCCGTGAACACATCACCCATTCCGGGCACCTGATAGCAGAAAGGAAGGGAATTTCGCGTGACGGCCACCCAACCGCCCCACCAGTGCTCGATGCCGATTCCAGCGAGCGCTGGAAATTTGCGTGTCATCGCATCGTGGAGATATTGACGATGGCGAGGCGCCTCCGCGTCCTTGCCGGTGATGGCACTTCGCCCGCCGAACAGCATTCGATTGTCCGGTAGACGGCGATAGTAGAACAGCAATTCGCGGGTATCGAACATGCACTTTCCCGATGGAAGGCTTGCCGCCACCTGAGAATCGCTCATCGGGGCCGTCACGATGATTTGCGAGTGGACTGGCAGCACACGCGCTGCCAAACGCGCGTGCAGTTGCGACGACGTGTATCCGTTGGTCGCGACAATGACGCGCTTTGCCCGGATCGTCCCGGTCGGCGTCACGAGGCGATGCGCACCGCCTTCGGTAATCCAATCCGTCACAGGCGAATTCGTGTGGATACAAGCGCCATGTTCACGCGCCATGCGATGGAGGCCGCGCGCCAACAATAAGGGGTTCAGCGAGAACCCGTCGGGCAGGTAAAGGGCGCCGTGGCTTTCGGGACCTTCGTGCACGCCGCGCAGCCCGCTCGCCTCTTCATACCGGGCCGGATAGCCGAGAACGTTGTTGTAGAGTTCCTCTTCTCGACGGAGCGAGTGGGCATGGCTGGCGAAGGTGGCGACTTTGTAGACCCCATCAGGCTGCTTGTCGCACGCGATGTTGCCGACGGAGATCAAGTCGCGAACCGTATCCAGGCCTTGCTTGAGCTCCTTGAAATATGCCCGGGCAACATCTGGCCCGTGAGTCTTGACAAGTTCCGCCCACGAAACTCGTCCGCCCGAGATCCGGGCGAAGCTTCCGTTCCGTCCGCTGCAGCCCCATGCGGAAGAGCGGGCCTCCAGAACGGTCGCCTTGACCCCATAATCGCGGGCTAGAGCGAGTGCCGCGGAAAGGCCGGTATACCCCCCACCGATGATCGCGACATCAACGTCGGCATCCCCCGCCACGGGGCCATCGTCGCGAGCTTCTCCTTCACTGACCTTCAGCCAGTAAGACTCTGGATTCGGGTGGCTACGGGCGGGGAACGGATGGACAAGAGGGTCGTACATGCAATGCCTGCTATCGCTATGCGATATTTATATATCGATATAGCAATAAGACATTCTGAATCACGATTTGTCAATATCGCATAAAGCCATAAAGACGCTGACGCCCGAATCCTCTCGGATGGGAGCCGCCGATGATTGGAAACAGGAAAATTCGGCCATGAGCGATTTCATTGGCCGAATGGTGTTTGGTACACCTCTCCCAAGTGGGACCCTTCTAAAGGAGAACGCAAACCAGCTAGCGGATCTCATCGAGAGGCGAGAAGGGTGGCATAACCGATCGGGATGCGTTCAATCCCACAGAAGCGAAGCTTCACGCTCTCGTGTGGTCACCGAGAACCGCGAAGGGCCCACTTCTCGGAAGAACCGCCGAAAGATTTCGATGAAGAGTCGTACGAACAGCGGTTTCGAGCCACCGTAGGGATCGAGGATGATGACCGAGGGCGGCGGCAGTTCGTCGAGGATCGGCAGGCGGACGATGGCGTGGCCATCGGCCGTCGCCCGGCCGATCGGGCGCATGTTGAGGATGGACATGCCGAAGCCGGAGGCGACGGCGGAGCGCACGGTCTCGTAGGACCGGGTGTGGAAGCGTACCTCGGGGCGTTTTGCGAGAATGTCGAAAAGGGTGAGCAGGTAGGCCGCCGTCTGCGGCATGTCGAGCAGCACGAAGGGCCGCGTTGCGATGTCGGAAAGCCAGACGGCGTCCCGCGTCGCGAGCGGGTCGTCGACATGCAGCACCGCATGGGCCGGCACCTTGCAGATCTTCGTCATCGTGCCGGTGGTAATCGCGCCGATGTCGTAGAGGATCGCGAGATCGATGATGCCCTCCGCCAGCCAGGCTTGCAGCCGCACCTGGTCGCCCTCGAGAAGGTCGATCTCGACGTCGCCGACATTGTCGACATACATGCGCAGCATTTCCGGCATGAAGAGCGCGCCGAACGGCTCGAAACAGCCGATACGCAGCACCTTCGGCACGCGGTCCGCAAGGTCGCCGATCGCTCGGTCGAATTCGGTCGCCGCCGACAGCATGATGCGCGCCGCGCTGATGAAGCGCTCGCCGGCAGGCGTGATCTGAACGCCGCGCGCCGGCCGCCGCTCGAAGATCCGCGCACCCATCTCCCCTTCGGCAAGCGTGATCGCGGCAAGGATCGACGACTGCGAAATGTGCAGCGCCTTCGAGGCTGCCTGCACGCTGCCGAGGCTCGCCACTTCGCAAACATAACGCAACTGCCGGGTTGTCAGGTTCATCGCGTCTTGTTCCATAAAATGTAGAAACTTACGCGAAAGAATACATTTTGTGAAAGCAAAGGAAAGGTTCATTCTGCCCCCAACAGAAAGCCTGCCGCAGATGCAGGTAAGACCAGGGGAACGACCGCATGCCTTTTCAAAACCCTCTCGAAGGAGCGGGCGAGTTGTGCCGTATGGATGCTGCCGGACTGGCAGGGGCCTATCGCACGCGCTCCCTTTCGCCGGTCGAGGTCGCCAAGGCCACGATGGACCGCGCGGAAGAGGTCAATGCCGATCTCAACGCCTTTACCCATATAGACCGTGAGGGCGCGTTTGCGGCAGCGAGCGCCTCCGAGCAGCGCTGGAAGGATGGTGCGCCGCTTTCCGAGATCGATGGTGTGCCGACCACGCTGAAGGATATCGTCTGGGTGGAAGGCTGGAGCGTGCGCTACGGCAGCACCACCACGCCGGCACACCCGCAAGCGGAAGATGCGCCATCCGTCGCTCGCCTGCGCCAGGCGGGTGCCGTCTTCATCGCGCAGACCACCACGCCGGAATTCGGCTGGAAGGCGATCACCGACAGCGCGCTCTTCGGCGTCACCCGCAACCCCTGGAACAGGGCGAAGACCCCCGGCGGTTCGTCGGGTGGAGCGGCCGTTGCGGCAGCCGTCGGCGCCGGTGTCTTCCATCTCGGCACCGATGGCGGCGGCTCGATCCGCATTCCGGCGTCGTTTACCGGCATTGTCGGGCACAAGCCGACCTTCGGCCGGGTGCCGGCCCATCCGCCGAGCGCCTTCGGCACCGTCGCCCATATCGGACCGATGGCGCGAAGCGCTGCCGACACCGCCGCCATGCTGAAGGCGATGTCCGGCCGGGACTTGCGCGACTGGACGCAGGGCGCCGGAAAACTCGTTGCCCTCGCCGATGACGCTCCGGTCGACCTCTCGGGCAAGCGTATCGGCTACTGGTCGAAACCGGCCTCGGGAACGCTCGACCCGGAAGTTGCCGGGTTGGTCGATGCCACGGTTGCGAAACTCTCGGCTGCCGGCGCCATCGTGGAGCCGGTCGACCTGCCGGCGAACAATCTTCTCGACCTCTTTCACCATCACTGGTTCACGGGCGCCGCGGCACGCCTCTCCTCGATCCCCGAGGCCGACCGCCAGGCCATCGACCCCGGCTTTCTGGAGATCGCCCGCGCCGGTGCTGCCTACAGCTCGACGGAGCTTGTCCTCGCGCAGGTGCGCCGCGGTGAATACGGAGCGGCGATGGATCTGCTGCTGGCCGACTACGACTTCCTCGTCTCGCCCGCAACGGCGCTGCCGGCCTTCGACGCCGGGCTCGAGGTTCCGGCGGCAAGCGCTTACGGCCGCTGGACGGAATGGGCGGGTTTCGCCTTTCCGATCAACCTCAGTCAACAGCCGGCCTGCGTGGTGCCCTGCGGCTTTACCGCGGCAGGCCTGCCGGTCGGGTTCCAGATCATCGGCGCGCGGGGCGATGACGCCCGCGTTCTTTCCGCCGCCGCCCACCTGGAGGTGATCTTCTCCACGTAAGCACCCATTGACGCATGACGAACACAACCAACCATAAAAGGGGTAACCGTTATGATGAATAGACGTGCAATGCTTCAGGGAGCTCTGGGAGCCGGCGCAGCCGGCGGGATGCTTCTTGCCGACATGAACAAGTCCGCAAGCGCCCAGGAAACGTCGCCGATCGCGATCGGCTCGGCGCTGCCGATGTCCGGCATCGCGGCCGCAGACGGTATCGAGTTCAAGAACGGGCTCGACCTTGCGGCCGAAGAGATCAACGCCGCCGGCGGCATTCTCGGCCGTCCGGTCGAGATCCACATCGAAGACACCAAGGAAATGGGTGCCGACCTCGTTTCGCAGGCCATGCAGCGCCTGGTCGACCGCTACAACGCGCCGGTGATCATCAACGGCTACAATCTCGGCACCAACATGATCGAGATGGACATCGCCGCCGACAACGATGTCATCATGATGCATTACAACACGCTCATCTCGCACAATGAGAAGTTCAAGACCGATCCGGAACGCTACTACGGCTCCTTCCAGGGTGATCCGCCGGAGTTCTGGTACGGCCCGGGCTGCCTCAACTTCCTGAAGACGCTTTCGGAAGGCGGCAAGTGGACGGCGCCGAACAAGAAGATCGCCATCATCCCCTCGGCCAACGAATATTCGATCGTTATCGCCAACGCGATCCGCGATCAGGCCAAGGATTTCGGCTTCGAGGTCAGCCTGTTCGAGACCGTGCCCTTCCCGACGAACCAGTGGGGCCCGACACTCGCGAAGCTGCGCCAGGATCCGCCGGCCGCGATTATCGTCACCCACTTCCTGCCGCAGGATCTTGCCCAGTTCATGGTGCAGTTCCTCGCGCAACCGATCAACAGCCTCATCTACATGCAGTATGGCCCGTCGCTTCCGGCCTTCCGCGAGATCGGCGGAGAGAGCATCAACGGCGTCATCTATTCGACGGTCGTCGGCTGCCTGCCGGATGACTTCTCAAAACCCTTCCGCGAATCCTATCGCGCGAAATTCGGCCCGAACTCGGCCTATATCACGGGCTCCCAGACCTATGACGGCCTGTGGATGTGGGCGATCGCCGCGGCGATTGCGGGGGGACCAGGCGAGCCTTTCAACAAGGAACAGGTGAGCAAGGTCGCCGCCGTGATGCGTCGCAATGTCTATCGCGGCGTCAACGGCACCTACCGCGCCGACCCGGCGGGCCAATCGGCCTATTGCTACCCGACGCAGGTTGCCGACCCCTCGCTCGGCATGCCGCACCAGTTCCTGCAGCATCAGGACTACAAGACCGATCCCAAGCTCATCGCGCCGGTGCTCTACGCGACCGATGAATTCCTGCTGCCGCCCTGGATCAAATAGACGGCTCGTCAGGACGGCGCTGGATCTGCGCATCGGCCGGGCAACCGGCCGGTGCCGATGAGGCCAAGGAGCGGAACATGGAAAACGGCAGGACACCCTTGCTGGAATGCGAAAACGTCGTGAAGCGCTTCGGCTCGCTTTCGGCGGTCGACGGCATGTCGCTGACGGTGCACCCGGGCGAGATCGTCGGCATAGGCGGCCCGAACGGCGCCGGCAAGACGACCTTCTTCGATGTGGTGACGGGCGTGACGCCAGCGACGGACGGCCGGATCGTCTTCGACGGTCACGATATTTCCGGGCTCGGGGCGGACCGGATATGCCAGTACGGCATCGCCCGCACCTTCCAGCTCAACGCGGCCTTCGAAAGCCTGACGGTGCGCGAGAACATCGACATCGCCGCCTATTTCGGCCGCGCCCGCCGCGCGATTCCCGGCCTGAAACTCGGCAAGGACGTGCGCGAGCAGACGGACGCCGCACTCGCATTCGTTGGCCTTGCCGACAAGGCGGATGCACCGGTGGCGCAACTGCCGGTGCTCGACCGCAAGCTGCTGATGATCGCCGGCGCGATCGCCACCAAGCCGAAGCTGCTTTTCCTCGACGAGCCCGTCGGCGGCCTCAACACCACCGAGATCGACCATATCATCCGCCTTGTGGAGCGGCTGAAGGCGGACGGTCTCACCGTCGTGCTCATCGAGCACGTCATGCGCTTCCTGCTGGCGCTGTCCAGCCGCGTCCTCATCATGCACCACGGCAAGAAGATTTTTGAAGGCCTGCCGAAAGAGGTTGCGGAGGACCCGGTCGTCGTCGAGACCTATCTCGGCGAGGGCACCCGCAAGCGCCTCAAGACGTTCTTCGCGGAAGGTGAGGTGCAGGCATGAGCAATGTTGCTAAAGCTCCCCTTCTGAGGCTCTCCAACGTGGTCTCCGGCTACCGCGAGCTGGAAGTCATCAAGGGCATCTCCTTCGATATCGCGGCCGGTGACTTCGTCACCGTGGTCGGCCCCAACGGCCATGGCAAGTCGACGCTGCTCAAGACGATTTCCGGTCTCGTGCCGCTGACCTCGGGCGCAATCAGCATCAACGGCGGGCCGACGCTTTCCAAGCCGCACGCGATCGCAGCACTTGGCATTGCCCATGTGCCGCAGGGCGACATGCTGTTTCCCGAGATGAGCGTGCTAGAAAACCTGCTGATGGGCGCCTATCTCGCGCCCTCCAAGGCGGAGATCGACCGCCGGCTCGACGAAGTCTTCACGCTGCTTCCCAAACTCTCCGACCGGCGCAACCAGGTCGCCTCGTCGCTGTCCGGCGGCGAGCGCCGCATGGTCGGCATCGGGCGCGGCCTCATGATGGGCGGACAGATCCTGCTCATCGACGAACCCTCGCTTGGTCTTGCGCCGCTCATCATCGAGCAGATCTACGGCGTTATTGCGGAACTCTCGAAAAGCGGGCGCACCATCCTGCTCGTCGAGGAAAACCCGGCCCGCGTCGCCGATCTCGCAAACCACCTCCACCTGCTCGACGACGGCGTCATCGTCTGGTCCGGCCCGCCCGCCGAGCTTCTCGCCCGCGACGAGCTCCTCGCAACCTATCTCGGAGGCTGACGCTGATGTTCGACATCCTGACCGCCATCCTCATCGCGGGCCTTACGACGGGCGCCCTCTATGCGCTCGCCACCGTCGGCCTCTCCCTCGTCTGGGGCTCAATGGGCATGCTGAACATGGCACATGCCGCCATGCTGACGCTCGGGGGCTATTCGGCCTACACGTTCTCGACGGCGCTCGGCTTGCCGGCCTTCGTCGGCTTCATCGGCGCCATCGTCGTCGGCGCCGTCGCTGGAGGGCTGCTCTACATCCTGATCGTGCGCAACCTCTTGAAGAACGACAAGGCGACGTTCGAATCCAACGTCATGATCGCCACCGTCGGCATCGGCATCGCGCTCGAAAACACCATCCTGCTCACCTATGGCGGCCAACCGCTGAAGCAGCCGATCTCGGCCACCGGATCGCTCATCCTCGGGCCAGTCAGCCTGCCCTACCAGAACATGCTGATCGTCTTCGTCGTGATCGCGCTGATGGCCGTCATCGCGCTGCTGCTCGGCAAGACCCGCATGGGCCGTGCCATCCGCGCGACGGCGCAGAACCGCGATGCCGCGCAGCTGATGGGGGTCGCCGTCAACCGCGTCTATTTCCAGGTGCTGGTGCTGTCCGGCGCCATTGCCGGGGTCTGCGGTGTGATGGTGAGCTCCATGACGCAGCTGTCGCCGCCGCTCGGCAACGACCCGATGCTGAAGGCCTTCATCATGTGCGTCGTCGCCGGCCTCGGCAATCTGCCGGGTGCTGTCGCCGCGGCCTTCGGCCTCGCCCTGCTCGAAGCCTTCGTCCAGTATGTCGCGGGTGCGCGCTGGGGTTTCCCGACGCTGCTCTTCGTCGTCATCGCCGTCCTGATCTGGCGGCCCGCCGGCCTCTTCGGCCGGGTCCAGATCCGTCGCATGTGAGGCCGCCATGATCCAGATTTCAAGATCCAAAGGCATTTCCGGTTCCGCCCGCCTCGACCTCCTCGTCAGCCTGCTGCTGATCGCGGCCGCGGTGGCGCTGCCCTTCATGGTCGATAGCCGCTACGTGCTCGGCCAGATCGTGCTGGCATTGTTTTATGCCACCATCGCCTCGCAGTGGAACCTGCTGTTCGGCTTTGCCGGCGTGTTCTCGCTGGCCCAGATGGCGATGTTCGCCTTCGGCGGTTACGTCACCGCGATGATCTGCTTCTATTTCGGCTGGAACGTCTGGGCAGCACTGCTGCCCGGCGCGCTTGCCGCCGCCGTCTTCTCGCTCATTGTCGGTCTCGCCTGCCTTCGCCTCACCGGCGTCTATGTCGCGCTGCTGACGCTGGCGATCGCGCAGACCATGTATCTGCTGATCGTCACGGATACCGAGTGCTTCGTCATGGTCGGCTCGATCTGCCGGCAGTTCACCGGCGGTGCTGTCGGCTTCGCGCGCTTCGGCGATCTCGGCACGCGGGCGCTGCTGAAAGGCCAATGGCTGGTCGGCAACTACGCGATCATCGCCACCCTCTTCGCCATCACGATGATCGTTACCTACATCATCGTCAAAAGCCCGATCGGCCTTGCCTTCAGGGCGCTGAAGGACAATCCGGGTTACGCGGTGGCGCGCGGCGTCAACCGTTTCCAGGCACAGCTGCTGGTGTTCGGCATCTCCGCCTTCTTCACCGGCCTTGCCGGCGGCTTTTACGCCGCGCATTTCCAGGCGATCGGCCCGGGCATCCTGTCGATGTCGCAGCTGATGTTCATCATTGCGATCACGGTGGTCGGCGGCGTGGGCACCTTCTGGGGACCGCTCGTCGGCACCATCGTTCTGGTCGCGGCGGATGAGCTGATGCGCGAGGCGGGCGAGTTCCGCACGCTCGGCCTCGGTCTCATCATCACGCTGTCGATCCTGCTCATGCCGAAGGGCCTTGTCGGCCGGATCAGCGATCTCGTGCACTGGCTGCGGCATCGAAATGGTGCCGCCCCCAGGACCAAGCTTCAGGAAAAGCCGGCCGCGGCCGGGGAATGAGGAGTATCATGTACGACACGATCATCATCGGCGCCGGTTCGGCCGGCTGCGTGCTCGCAAACCGTCTGAGCGCCGACCCCAACCGCAAGGTCCTCGTGCTCGAGGCCGGTCGCGCTGCCCCCATCGCCTCCGACATCCCGTCCGACTGGGTGACCATGTTCAACACCGGCTCGGACTGGGGCTATTACACCGAGCCGCAAGCCGGCTGCCGCGGACGCCGCATCTTCTGGCCGCGCGGCAAGATGATCGGCGGCTCGGGCGCGCTCAACGCCATGATCTATATCCGCGGCCTTCCATCCGACTATGACGCCTGGGAAACCATGGGCTGCGCCGGCTGGGGCTGGAAGGACGTTTTCCCGGTCTTCCTCCAGTCGGAAGCCAATGCCGATATCAAGGACAGCCCCTATCACGGCAATGACGGCCTGCTGCATATCGGCAACGTGCCCTATGTCGATCAATACGAGCGCATGTGGATCGAGGCCGCGGAAGCCGCAGGCTATGCCTACAATGCCGACTATAACGGCGAAACGCAGGAAGGCGTCGGCCTCTTCCAGTTCACCATCAAGGACGGCGAACGCTGGGGCACCGGCAAGGCCTATCTGCGCCCGGCGCTGGAACGGCCCAACCTGACGGTCAAGTCCGGCGTGCTCGTCACCGGGCTCATCATCGAGAACGGCCGCGTCAAGGGCGTCAAATATCTGGTCGATGGCGTGCCGGAGACGGCCCATGCCGACAGCGAGGTCGTGCTCTCCTCCGGCGCCGTCGGCTCGTGCCAGCTCCTCATGCTATCCGGTATCGGCCCGGCCGACGAGCTGAAGGCCGTTGGCGTCAATCCGGTTCACGACCTGCCCGGCGTCGGCAAGGATTTGCAGGACCACCTCAACATCCCGATCACCTTCTATACGAAGGAGGCGCTCGGCATCGGCGCCTGGACGGATGAGATCATCGCCGACAGTTTTACGGAATGGCGCGACCGGCGCACCGGCATCCGCACCTCGCCCTGGGTCGCCTCAGGCGGTCATGTGTGCAGCCGCCCCGGCGTCGAGCCCGACCTCCAGCTCTACGGCGCAATCAGCCCGCACCGCGACTATGCCCGCTTCCTCGGCGGCCAATCAGGCATCACCACGCATTCCACCCTCCAGCGGCCGAACAGCCGTGGCGAGATCAAATTGCGCTCGTCAAACCCGATCGAGTATCCGTCGATCGACCCGAAATACTTCGTCAGCGACCCGGAAGGCCTCGACCTCGCCACCATGGTGGAAGGCATCAAGATCAACCGCCGCATCATGGAGCAGTCGCCGATCAGGGACCTGGTCGACTACGAGGTGAGCCCGAGCGCGGAGTGCAAGACGGACGCCGAGATCGCCAACTATATCCGCGGCCACATGACCACACTCTACCACCCATCCTCCTCCTGCCGCATGGGCACGGATGCGATGGCCGTCACCGATCCCGCGACGCTCAAGGTCCACGGTCTCGAAGGCCTTCGCATCGCCGACGCCTCCGTCATCCCGAAGATGGTGTCCGGCAACCTCAACGCACCGACGATCATGGTCGCCGAACGCGCCGCTCAGATGATCCTCGCCGGCTAAGGAGAGACACTTATGAACATCGCCGCATCCACCGGCCGGTGGCACGACAAGGCCGCAAAGCTCTCGTTCGAGGGCCGGCTCTTCATTGACGGGGATTTCCGCGAGGCAATCTCCGGCGCCAAGTTCGAGACGATCAATCCGGCAAACGACAGCGTCATCGCCGCCATTTCGCGCGGCGATGCGGCCGATATCGATCTTGCGGTGGCTTCGGCGCGCAAGGCCTTCAAGTCCGGCGCCTGGTCACGCCTGGCGCCGCGAACCCGCATGGCCGTGATGCTGCGCTTTGCCGATCTCATCGAGAAACACGCCGAGGAATTCGCGCTGCTCGACACGATCGACATGGGCAAGCCGATCCAGGAAATGCTCACCGTCGATATCCCGCTGGCGCTGACCTGCATCCGCTTCACCGCCGAATGCATCGACAAGATCGAGGGCAGTGTCGGCTCCACGGCAAACGATGTGCTCTCCTATGTCATCCGCCAGCCGCTCGGTGTCGTCGGTTGCATCGTGCCGTGGAATTATCCGCTGCTCATGACGGCCTGGAAGATCGCGCCCGCCCTCGCAGCGGGTAATTCGGTGGTGCTGAAGCCCGCCGAACAGTCGCCGCTGTCCGCCCTCCTGCTCGCACGCCTCTTCGTGGAAGCAGGCGGCCCTGCCGGGGTGCTCAATGTGGTCAACGGCTTCGGCGCGGAGGCCGGCAAGGCGCTGGCGCTGCACGGCGGCGTCGACAAGATCGCCTTCACCGGCTCGGCCGAGGTCGGCAAACTGATGCTGATCTACGCCGGCCAGTCGAACATGAAGAAGGTCGCCACCGAATGCGGCGGCAAGTCACCACATATCGTGCTCGCAGATGCGCAAAACCTCGAAACGGCCGCCTGGTGGGCCGCCATGGGCATCTTCGGAAACCAGGGCGAAGTGTGCTGCGCCGGCTCCCGCATCATCGTGGAACAGTCGATCGTGCCGGATTTCACCGATGCGCTCATCACGCAGGCGAAAAGCGGCTACGTGCCCGGCGACCCGCTGGACGACAAGACGACGATGGGTCCGCTCGTCACCCGTGAACAGCAGCAGCGCGTGCTGAACTACATTGCTATCGGCCGGCAGGCGGGCGCGGACTGCATTCTCGGCGGCGGTGTGCCGGAGGGGCTGGAGCACGGCGCCTATGTCGCGCCGACAATCTTCACCGGCGTCGACAACGGCATGACGATCGCACGGGAGGAAATCTTCGGCCCGGTCGCCAGCATCATTCCGGTGTCGGGCTACGACGAGGCGGTCACGATCGCCAATGACAGTCCCTTCGGCCTTGCGGCCGGCATCTGGACCAGCGACCTCGGCAAGGCGCACCGCTTCGCCCGCGATGTCGAAGCCGGCATGGTCTACGTCAACAGCTATATGAATGGCGACATGCAGCTGCCCTTCGGCGGCTGGAAGGAAAGCGGCAACGGCCGCGACAAGTGCATGGATGCGATCCTCTCCTACACGCAGAGCAAGGGCGTGTGGGTAACCATCGGCAATTGAACGGGAGCGAGCAATGAAGACGGGCTGGAACTTTCACGAACTCTATCTCTGGCACGATACAGGCGCTGCCGCGCAATTCTTTCCGGCGGGACTTACCGTCGAGCCGGGAGAGCATGCGGAAAACGCCGAGACGAAGCGGCGCTTCCGCAACCTCATGGAGGTTTCCGGCCTCACCGAGCAGCTCGTCAGCGTCAAGTCGACGCCGGTGGACGAGGATGACCTCGCACTCTTCCACACGCGCGACTACATCCGCCGCATCAAGGCGCTGAGCGACGATCGTGGCGGTGATGCGAGCTACCTTACGCCCTTCGGCCGTGGCAGCTACGAGATCGCCTGCCTTGCCGCCGGCGGGACCTATGCGCTGATGGACAAGGTTCTCTCGGGCGAACTCGACAACGGTTATGCGCTCGTGCGCCCGCCGGGCCACCATGCCGAAAGCGACAAGGGCATGGGTTTCTGCCTCTTCGGCAACGTCCCGGTGGCAATCCTGAAGAACCGCAAGAAACACGGCTTCGAGCGCGTCGCGACCGTCGACTGGGACGTGCACCACGGCAACGGCACGCAGGCCGCCTTCTGGACGGATCCCGGCGTCCTGACGATCTCGCTGCACCAGGAGCGGCTCTATCCGCACGACAGCGGCGACCGCGAGGAACGCGGTGCGGATGCCGGCTACGGCTACAATCTCAACATCCCACTACCGGCCGGAAGCGGCCACGGCGCCTATATCGCAGCCTTCCAGCAGGTGGTTCTGCCGGCGCTCAAGGCCTACAAGCCTGACCTTATCGTCGTGCCCTCCGGCTTCGACGGATCTGGCGCCGATCCGCTCGGCCGCATGATGCTGCACAGCGATACCTATCGCGAGATGACGCGCATGCTGATGGAAACCGCCGACGACCTGTGCGGCGGGCGGCTGGTGATGTCGCATGAAGGTGGCTATTCCGCAGCCTACGTACCCTATTGCGGCCTCGCCGTCATGGAACAGCTCTCCGGCATCAGAACCCACATCGACGATCCCTTCCTGCCGGTTTTCCAGAGCTACTACGGGCAGGAGCTGCGGCCGTGGCAGCAGGATGCAATCTCGGCGGCTGCGGCTCTCGTCGCCTCCATCCACGCGTAGAAGGCCGGCAAGCGCCTGTTGTGTTGGTAGCGAAGATCCGGTCCGGCCAGAACAGCCGACTTTCAACCGTTTCGCGCCACACAGCACAGACAAGCGTGACATGGAACGCAACATGTGCCCCGGCTTAGGGGACTGGCTAAGCCACCGAATTCTCCGCACGCTCGGCGATCCGCTCATAGAGCCGTCGAGCGTGATTGCATGTCGGGGAAAATCGTGGTGCCGCCAGACGGACCAAGGCCTTCAGATGTTCGCGTCCGCCATAGTTGACGGTTGGCGCAAACGGCACCATCGCGGGCTGCGGGTCGTCCGGATAGAGGCGGGCATAGTCCGCGAAATTCGCAAATATCTCATGATTGCCATCCGTGAGCAGCAGCGACTCGGCTGCGGCCCCTTCGGCGAATATGCCTTCGTGCGCCGTGAAGGCGATATGAAAGTAGGCGAGCGTCTCGACACCTTCCGGCACCGCTTGCGTGATCGAGGTTCCGTTGACGAGATCGGCCGCCTGGATCAGGACGCCGTCGATGTACAGCGCATGGCCCGGCGAGACATAAAGATCCCGCTGCGGCGATTTCTCGTCAAGGGCATGGCGAGCGATGCGAACAGGCATCACGCTCTTGCTCCAGTGACGGCCGCTACGCCGGAAGGCGTGATATCCGATCCACTTGATGGGCTTGGCCTCGCCATCCACCGTTTCGACCAGATCACCGATGCGAAGGTCTTCGACACATACCTCGCCGGCCGCCGCCCTGATCGAGGTTCCGGCCAGGAAGCACATGCCGCCCTGACCACCCCCGCCTTTTTGCCACCATTTGGTTCCCAATGCCTGGGCGACGGAAGGAAGCAACGTTGCCGCCAGGGAGCCCACCGCTACAAGACGGGCACCCGTGGCTGCCGACACGCCAAGAAAATGACGCCTCGCTCGGTTAATCCGCATATCAGGCTTCCGATCTACCGACATGGCTACCTCCCTGCTGGCGTTGGCCGCTGTATGTGAACATTAAATAGAGCGCAGTTTGCACAAATTGGCGATTGAGACGAATTGTGAGTTGCGTTGTTGTCCCATGCGAAATCCGACGCAGATGGTCGTCTGAAAGGGGTAGACGCATGTGAGTTCGGAGGAGAGCTTAGAACAGACGGCGTAAAATGACGCCGCAACTAATACCTTGGACGTAGGCCGTCATCGCATCCGGCAAGGCTCCGACGAAAACGCAGGAAACGCGCCAGGCTGCACTGGAAGGGAACAAGAGCCCGCGCGACGTAGACGGCTTTTTGAAGGCGATGGACAGATCAATTTTTCGCTGTGAGCGACTGCTGATGTCTCATGCGGGCGGCTACTCGGCGGCCTATGTGCCCGTGATGCCAGCTTCATCCCCAGCTAACCTGACATCACCTAGTCACATCGCCCGCGCGATGATCTCGACAGGAAACGCGATCTATCCCTGCAATCGGCGCAGGAGTACGCCCAATCGTTCCTCGTCGGTGCAATCCGTTCGACGCTTGTCTTGCAGGCGTAACCCAGCGCTACACCCTCCCCGCCTCACTTCGCTTGGGCTATAACCGAACTCGCGCTTGAAGGCCCGGCTGAATTCGGCGCCATCAGAAAACCCATACTCTTCGGCGATCCTGAGAATGAGACGTTGGTCGTCAGAATCAGCGAGGGCCGAATGCGCATCGAGCAAACGGCGATGCCGAATATAGTGCATCACACCGCCAAACGGCTCAAAAAGGTTGTAAAGCCTTGTGCGTGAAACGCCGAGTTCCCGCCGCACCGATTCTACGCCCAATCGCGGATCGAGCAACTTCATCTGCACGACTTTCCGAGCCCTTTCGAGAAGCGCTCCGGTGATCGGCTCCTCCGCGCCCTCGATATTTTCGGGCGTCGGAGATACACAGGCAAGAATCATGGCGCGCGTGGCAGCCACCAACCCGGGCAGATCCTTCTGAGTAAGCGTGGGCAGTCGCTTGGCGACGCCTATCAAGTAGTCCGAAAATAGTCGCCCCATCCCAGTCTCGAGTTTCGAGAGTTCCGCAGAGCCGAGGGCAAGCGCCGTTTCGTGGCCGAAATCACGCGGCACAAACAACATAAGCATCTCGCTATTCGAGACCTCACCGACAAACGGACGACCAAGCGTATGAATCTGGACCTCGCCAGGACCACATGCAAACGCCTTTCTCTCAGAGTCTGTCCTGATTTTTCCAGACCGCAACAGCGTTATCGTCCAGTGGTCAAGCGGGTCCCGCCTGACATGCCCCGGCAAGCTGGTGAAAGCGAGTTCGTCTGTGCTGATTTGCGCGAAGACGAGGCTCCCCAGATCCCAGAGCTTCTGCCTGCCGCGGAACTCCGTGGTTGTGTGATTGACCTGGGTGAGTTCGAGCATAGGCGCAAAAGTGTCATGCCAAGCAGCGAACTGGTCCGATTGCGCGAGCCCTTCAACCGAAAATTCGAAGGATGGCAGATGCGATGCCACCTCGGCCCTATGCCCCGCCGGAAGTTCTTCGAGGTGCATAGCGCCAGACACCCCGAGCGCCGGCATGGCGCTGGCGACAACGGCATATACGTTTTGTTCTTCAGTCCGCATGGATTCTCCCCAAAATCCCGAAACCAGGTGTGCCGATTTTCAGTGAAGTGCGGTCGTACCCTCCCTTGATGCGGCATCCATTTCGTCAAGCGTGATCAAATCGCCGACGGGAGGCGTTTTCGAAAAACCAAAAACCGCATTTGCAAGCACCGACACACCTCCGCCGAAATACACAGAACCATCGGCCGCAACTCGCAAAAAGGGCACGTGTTGTGGTTTGCCGCTCTTGTTCGTGGCCATAGTCACGCGAGGCGGAGCTGCACCCCACGTCGCCGGACAGGCCGAAACGGAGCGGGTGGTCATTTCGAGTGGTGAACTCCGCTCGCAGCAGAGGCCGCGCTGTTCTATGGAAATGTCTCTAGCACGAACGAAGGAAGGCGAAGAACCTGCCGCCAGGTCGATTATCACAACAGAAAAGCAACACGCCGCCATTCCATTTCTCCCAGCGAATCAATGCTCCAAATCAGAGGGCTAACTGCGAGGCATAGCCGTACTTCTCGTTTGCATTTATCAACAATAACATGCCTTATTCATTGTAAAATCAAATTCTACATCAGAGAAGTCCCGTCAGTTAATGGTTGGCAATCACATCGAAAATTCAGTTTTTTGTATAGAAAAATATCGAGCCAATCCCTCTGCACACCACTAGCACAATTGTACTGCATATCTTTCGCAAAGATGTCCGAAAATCTATTTGCGGCAGACAGTCCAAGAAGCGAGATGTAGTTTAGTGCAAATGCGATCGCGCGCCGGTCCAGCTACGAGCGCACATCCCCACACGACGAGACGGTAAATACTCTGGCGAACGTACGCACCATCAGGCGCCTGACGCCGCACGCCAGAGTTTTGCTGTATTGCCTGCGCTGACATCACGGTCAGCGAGCATGACCCCGCCGGCATTTTGAAAGCGCTTCCTTACTCTCCTGCAACTGGCTTTAGCGGCGCGCTCCTAGTCAAACGTCGGCCCCATCGGGATACCGGTATTGAGTGCTAAAAATTACTCGGCTGACGCGGTCTTTTGCAATGCGTCGCGCAGAACCTGTTCCTTTGTTTCGTCGAGGGACGTCTTGAGGACCACGCCTCCGTAGCCCGCTATTTCCTTGAGGACCTTGTCGGCGGTCATCTCCCGGACCAGGACGAACAACGCTGCATTGCCCGGCTGAAGGTTGCCGGCAAGATCCTTCATGAAGGTGTCGTTGATGCCGACGTCTGTCAGCGCACCGCCGATGGCGCCGGACGCAGCGCCCACGGCCACACCGACGAGCGGATTGAGGAACAGAACGCCGATGAGCAATCCCCAGAAGCTACCCGACGTCGCGCCCGCCGCCGTGGTGTTGACCATTTGATTCAACTTCACTTTTCCATTGTCGGTCTTGACCGCAATGACGGCGTCCCCGAGTTGAATCAGGTATTCTTTTTGCAGCCCGAACAAGCGCTGGCGTACTTCCTCGGCTTTTGCTTCGGTGGGATAAACGATCGCGATCAAATCAGACATGGCCACTCCAATGACAAAAACTCTGAACACGCGAAATGCGCATGCCTCAAATCATATCGACGAATGACCGGAAGGAATTAGCGCAGAATCCTGCGATTGCGCATTGCGTCCCTCATTTGATGATGTTCTTTAAGTCGAACCAACCCTTGCATCCCCGGCCCGGTCACGCGAGAATCCGGCGCTTGATCCATTGTTTTTGCCATAGGAAATCCTCCTCAATTTGCAGAGGTTTTCAGATTGCGTCGCGTAACTCTGCCCTTAGCCCCCCGCTACCACTGGGTGCGGCAGGGCCGCCTCTTCCCGGGCCGGTTCGGCTTCGGCCGGAATGCGGAACCAGAGAACATAGAGCGCCGGCAGGAAAATCAGCGTTAGGGCTGCAGCCACCACCAGACCGCCGATAACTGTGAAGGCGAGCGGTGACCAGAAGGGATCGCGGATAATCGGCAGCATGCCAAGGATCGTCGATCCGGCAGTCAGGAAGACGGGCCGCAGCCGTTGAGCTGTGACATCTATGACCCCCTCCCATGAGCGCCCCGCCGCCTCCATGCGCATGTCGATCTGGTCGATCAATACGACGGAGTTTCGGGTAATCATGCCGATAAGCGCGATCATGCCGAGCACTGCGATGAAGCCCACCGGCGTATTGGTGATCAACATGATCAGCACGACGCCGATCAATCCCAAGGGCACGACGCTGAGGACGATCAGCAGGCGCTGTACGCTCTGGAGCTGGAACATCAGCACGATCAGGATGATGACCCCCATCACGGGCAGCATTTCGACGACCGAGCTCAAACCATCTTCGGCGCTTTCGACAGCCCCGCCGACAGCTATCGTGTAGTTCGGGTTCGCCCGGCGCAGGTCGTCAATCTTCTCCTGTGCTTCCTCGACAACACCGGCCGCCATGACACCGTCCGACACATCGGCCTGCACGGTGATGGCTGTGGAGCCGTCGCGGCGCCAGATGATGGGTTGGGTCGTCTGGTAGTCGATCGTGGCGATGCTGGAGAGCGGCACCGTATGGTTCGGCCCTACCGGAATCTGAAGGGAGCGCAGCGTGTTGACGTCGATACGCTCCTCCGCCGTCGCCCGCGCGACGACATTGACGAGATAGATAGAGTCCCGGACCTGCGTGATCGGCAGCCCGGAGGCGGTCGCAAAGAGTGTCTGGGCAATCACCGACGAATTCAGCCCGACCAGTCTCGCGCGGTCCTGATCGACATTGATGACGATCTTGCGAACCGGCTCGTTCCAATCGAGATTCGGCTGAACCACGCCTGGTATCGTCGCGATGGCGTCTGCAACCTGCCAGGCCACATTGCGCACGCCTGCAATGTCGCCACCACTGATCCGGTATTGAACCGGCCAGCCAACCGGCGGCCCCATCTCCAGCGGGGATACGCGCACAATGATATCCGGCAGCTTCTCGTCAAGTTCTTCCTGCAGACGCGCTTGCAGCGCTTCGCGCGCCTGAACGCTTTTGGCGATCACGACTGCCTGGGCGCGCCAAGGCGCAGGGGCCTGAAGATCCATCGAAAGATAGAACCGAACGGGGTCCGAGCCGATATAGAAGCTCCAATCGGCCACGTCCTCGTCGGCAGCGAGGATCTCTTCCGCCTTCGCGACGGTATCAGCGGTTGCGTCCTGCGATGCGCTTTGCGGCAGCGTCAGCTGCAATATCAACTCGGGACGATCGGATGACGGAAAGAACTGCCGGTTCATTGCCGAGGATGCAAGAAGGGCGACGACGAACAGCGCGACGGTGCCGAGAATGACGGCGACGCGCAGACGCATGCACGTGCGGAGAATGTTCTTGAAACCGCGAAGCAGGGCACCGTCCTCTTTCTTTCCCGATGCCGGAACGGATTTCAGCACCACAAGGCCAACCACAGGGGTCAGCAATACAGCGACCAGCCAGGAAACAATCAGTGCAAAACCGATCACAAGAAACAGCGAGCGTGCATATTCGCCGGAAGAGCTGCTGGCGAAACCGACGGGAATGAAGCCCGCGATCGTCACGAGCGTGCCGGCAAGCATCGGGAATGCCGTCGAGGTATAGGCATGGGAAGCCGCCTTGACACGGTCATAGCCCTGTTCGAGCTTGGCCATCATGGTCTCGACGGTAACCATCGTGTCGTCGATCATCAGCGTCAGCGCTATGATGAGCGCACCGAGGGAGACGCGCTGCAGCGCGATGCCGGTGATGTCCATGAACAGGAATGTCAGCGCAAGGACGAGCGGAATGGAGACGGCAACGGCGAGACCGGCGCGCACGCCAAGTGCCAGAAAGCTGACGCCGAGCACGATCACGACAGCCTGAAGCAGCGATGTCGTGAAGCTGCGGATTGCCGTTGTGACGACGGCCGGCTGGCTCGCCACCTGCGTCAGGTTGATCCCGATCGGCAGTTCGTTCTCAAACGTCCGCATGGTCGCGGCGATGTGCTCGCCGAGCTGCAGGATATCGCCGCCCGATGCCATGGAGATGGCGATGCCGATGGCAGGCTTGCCCTTGACGCGGAACCGTGGCTGGGCCGGATCGACCGTGCCGCGCACGACGCTCGCGATATCTCCGAGCCGCACAAAGCCCGAGGACGTGGGAATATTCAGTTTACGAATATCGTTCTCGTCCACGAGGCTGCCGGACACCTGCAGAATCGTTCGATCTTGGGCGGAGGTCATCAGACCGGATGGCAGAACGGCATTCTGCGCCTGGATCGTGCCGATCACGCTCGAGGCGCTGAGCCCGAGGCTCGCCAACCGTTCCGTCGAGAACTCGATATAGATCGTCTCGTCCTGGGTGCCGATCAGTTGAACCTTACCGATATTGTCGATCGTCAGCAGGCGGGTACGTGCCTCGTATGCCCAGTCACGGACCTCACGGTCACTGAAGCCCTCCGACGTAAAGCCGTAGATAATGCCGAACGTGTCGCCGAAATCATCGTTGAAGAATGGTCCCCGCACGCCCGCTGGCAGCGTCGCCTGAATGTCGCCGACCTTCTTGCGTGCCTGGTACCAGGATTCCCCGACCTGATCGGGCGGCGTCGAATCGTCGAGCGTCACGTAGATGACGGACTGGCCGGCAGTCGTCAGGCTGCGCAGATTGTCGAGGTGGGGAACTTCCTCCAGCGTCCGCTCAAGCCGGTCGGTTATCTGGTCGGTGGTTTGCTCGATCGTGGCGCCCGGCCAGGCGGCAGAAACGATCATCGTCTTGAAGGTGAATTCAGGATCCTCGTCGCGGCCGAGATTGACATAGGAGATCACGCCGGCGATCGCGCTGAGAAGGACGAGGAAGATGATGAGGCTTTGCCGCCGGATCGCCCATTCCGAGAGATTGAAGCCCTCGTTCATTGCACATTTCCTTCCAGAAGCCGAACCTTCATGTCCGGGCGCAACTGCTGAACGCCGGCGACCACGACCCTATCTCCGCTCGCCAACCCCTTGGTGACGAGGAAATGCCCCGTGTCGAAGCGCTGAACCTCGACAGGCACGAGCTTCGTCGTGCTGGTGGCAGCATCGACGACCCAAACAGCGGTCTGGTTGTTCTGGCTGAACAACGCTGCAATCGGCAGCCGCGCCACCGGTGCGCCGGCCAGCCGGATCGTGCCGCGAACGGCGCTGCCGAACCGGAAATCATCCGAAGCCGAATCGAGACTGACGCGAACCGTGAAGTTGCGGGTGATGGGGTTCGCGGTCGGCGCGATCTCCCGAACCGTTCCCGTCGCCTTGCTATTGGCGTTGCTGAGGAGTTGCACTTCGACGCGCACGTCGCTGCCGGTCGACTGGATCGTCGATTCCGGCACCGCGAAGACAGCGTCGCGCTCCTGGAGCTGGGCGACGCGCACGACCATCTGGCCACCGCCGACGACTTGCCCGACTTCGCCGCCGATCGCCGTGACGACGCCATTGGCGTTCGCCGTGAGCACGCGGTTGTCGAGGTTCGTCTGGGCGATCCGCAGGCCGGCCTGAGCGGCATCAACGCCAGCCTGCGCCATGTTGGCTTGCGCAATAGCATTGTCGAGCGCCTGGCGTGTGGAGGTGCGTGGATAGAGCTGCTGGTGACGTGCGCGCTCGGTTTCCGCATTTTGTAACTGTGACTGGGCCGAAAACACGTTGGCCTCGGCCTTGCGCAACGCGTCCTGGGCATCCTCGGCATCAAGGCGGGCCAGAACGGTTCCAGTTTCCACAAGATCGCCAACATCGACATCGCGCTCTCGGACCTCGCCGCCTTGCCGGAAACTGAAGCTCGTTTCCGTACGCGGGAGAATTTCGCCCACAAGCGAACCGAACGTATCCTCCGGATTGAATGACACGGTGACGGTCCTGACCGGCCTGGGCGGCAGGTCTTGCGCCTCGTCCTCGCCCTGGCACCCGACCAGGAGCAAGGCCGCCAAAACCGTTGCCGCCAGGCCAAAGAAAGCGTTGTATCTAGAAGTTGCGAGACGTGTTTTCATGCCGAATTCTCCAGATACAATACGGCGCGACAGCCCTGCCGCCGCACATCGGTCGTTAACGCAAATCATCGAAATCGAGAGTCAATCGAGCCACCGATAGCCACACGCCCTGGCAAGACATTTGCGGATCCGGCAGCCGCGGGCGAGGGTTCTGAGCGGCTGAATACGTCGAATGCTCCCATCGATCCCCGCAGCATCCTGATCAGCGTGGGCGATTTAGGTTCTGCGCAGAAACCGAAGCCATTGGCCTTCCTCAATTTTTTCGCAGGCTTCCCCGTTGCGCAGCGATCCGAAACGCAGTGCCCATACTGGCACTATAGTGCGGTTCAAGGCGCGAAGTGATCAGCATAGAATCCCGTGCGCAGGCCTTGCGTCCAGATTTCGCAACCCATAAGGGCGGGTATCACGGGTTGACGAACTGAAACCCCGTGCATCACCTTGACGGCGAGAACAAAATTCTTTCGCTGCAGTTGGGAAATGTACGAAATAAGGCTTCGGGGCGGTTGCTAGCCCAGCGTATTACAGTTCATAGGATTGCAAGCCTGTCTGCCAACTTGAGTCGAATCATGTTCGCCGTACGACTGTATGTTCTTCTGATAGTACTGGTATCGCTGACGGGCTGTGGCGGCCGCGCCATTCTTGGCCCCCCGTTGGCATCCGGCGCGGAGCCGAAGTCTACGGAAAGCATCTACCTCGCGACCACGCGCAATCCTTCGGACAATCCTTCCCTGCCCTATTCCTCGGGACGGTCGATGACGCTGAATTTTGCGAAACTCGACATTGGGATTCCCAGAAACCATGTATCGGGCAGGGTCGAGACAAGTAGCCGCTTGCCAGATCCGGCCAGGCATTTTGCCGCGCAGGCATACCGGCCGATCGACGGGAGGCTGCAATTCATCGCACAACTCGATGCGGCGCTAGCCCAGCGCGCACCGGAAGATCGCGAAATCGTCATCTTCATCCACGGCTACAACAACAACATCGCCGACAGCGTTTTTCGAAACGCACAGATTGCGCATGACTACAACATCAGGGCGGTTTCGCTCCACTATGCATGGCCGTCGGGCGGCTCGCTCCCGCTCTACGTCTTCGATCGCGACAGCGCTATCTTCGGCCGGGCGGGACTTGCCGAGGCGATCGAAATTGCCGGACAGACGAAGGCGCGCAGAGTTCTGTTGGTCGGGCACTCGATGGGGAGTTATGTTGTGATGGAGGCCTTGCGCGACCTGGCAATGACCGGCCGTCGCAAGACCCTGGGACGAATAGGCGGCGTGGTGCTTGCCGCTCCGGATATCGACGTCGATGTGTTCCAGAGCCAGATGCGCGACATCGGCACGCTCCCCAAGCCGTTCACCATCGTTGTTTCGCGGCGTGATCGGGCACTCGGAATTTCCAGGCGTCTGGCGGGCGGCCATCCGCGCGTCGGCAGTGGTTCCGACATTCCCATGCTGCAGAAAAATGATATCGCCGTTGTCGACGCCTCCGACATCGATGGCGGCACGCACAACGTTTTTGCAAGTTCGCCGGCGCTGATGGATCTCGTGAACAACAACGAGCTGATGCGCAGCTTGCTCAGGGACGATCAGGGGCCTGCAAACCAGGCCAGCCTCGCCGATGGCGCATCCGTCTTCGAGGGGGCCGCATCGCTGGTCGTCTTTCTTCCAACACGCATTCTGGGCGGGATGGCACTAGCTGCCACCCGCTAACGCGTGTCGCGATCCTTCAGATTCACGCACACGCGCGTCTTTGCCTTGCGCGTCTCGTTCTCGCAAACCGTTTCACACTTTAGCGCGGCATGCCTTAAGCTCACGGCCCGGTCAATCGATCGAGAAACTGTAAGTGCCAAGCACATACAGGGCGACAATATAGCAGAGCACATGAAGTGCATATGTCTGGCCGTTTCCGGTGTAATTTCTACGGACCACGCCACCCGCAGCGATCGTCAGATCGGATATCCCGCCCCAGAATGCGTTGGCAACCGGTGTCACTAGAGGTGTGAAGGCAATACGATAGAACGTGAAGAAACGCGCAATGCCGGCCGGGGCCGCCCGGCGGCGCTGCGTTCTGTAGAGAAGCAAAAACGCCGCCAGAAGCACCGCCACAGCCGCCACGGTGACGACTATGACGGGAACCGGATTCCAGTAGCCGTAGATGGTTTCGAGTGACATGCCCTGCCACACTAGCGTGGAGGCAAAATAGGGATCGATCGCTTCGGAAACGGGATCCATGAGGAGCTTGGGAAAGAAAGACAACACCAGGATGCCTGCGAGCAGAACGAACTGCGGCAATAGCAGTGGCAGCGGCGCTTCATGGATATCACGACGCGCGCCCCGCGGCCGAGCCAGGAAGACGGCATGCGCCAAGCGGAACATATAGAGGAAGCCGAGGAATGTCGCCACGACGGCGCAGATCACCAGCCCGTACCAGCCCTTCTCCATCATCGCGCTGATGAGCAGCCATTTTCCGCCAAAACCGGCCAGAGGCGGAAGCCCCGACATCGAGACCAGAGCAACGGTAGCAGTCACGAATGTCAGCGGCATTTTCCTGGCGAGACCGCCGGTCTGCTCCAGAGACCTGGTCCCGGTTCGAAGGATGACGCCGGCAACAGCCAGAAACAGGATGCCCTTGACCATCAGATGATTGGCGACAAGGTAGAAGGCCGTTACCCAGCCGAGATGGCTCATCAGCGCGATTGCGGTGATGATGTAGCCGATCTGGCTCATGCTGGAATAGCCGAGCATACGCTTCATGTCGCTCTGCTGAAGCGCCATCATCGCACCGGCGATCGTCGTCAGGACACCGATCCAGCCCATCACATGCGCCATTTCGAGCCCGACTTCAGAGCGGATAGCGAGGTAGGTGGTTATGAACAGGCCGAAGACAGCGACCTTGCTGATGACGGCCGACAGCATAGCCGACAGATCGTCATCCGCTTCGGCATAGGCTCCGGGCAACCAGACGTGCACGCCGACGGCACCTGCCTTGATCAGAAAACCGACCGCCAGCAACATGAAGGCAAGTGCAGCGGCAGGGCTTGCAGTGGCGAAGGCCGCAAGCGCCGTGGTTCCGTTCGCGCTCGTCGCCATGCCGAAGCCCGCGAGCAGGCAAAACGCCGACACCAGGGAAAACAGGAGGAACGGTAGCGCGTAGGGATGGGCGCCACGCCCGAGTGTGATCAGGAAGTAGGAGGAAAGGGTTATGATTTCCCAATGGAAGAAAAATTCGAGACTGGTCGAGGCGCGTAGCAGGCTGACAATCGATAGCAACAACACCGCCATCATGGGATAGAAGCCGGGTCGCGCATCCGTGCGATAGAAACCGGCGGAGCCGATAACCAGCCCGCCGACCGTGAGCAGCACGGCAAACAACCGACCCGTACCCTCGATGTCGCGCGCGATCCAGAGGCCGACAAGGGACACCGCCAGCAGCAGCAACGCACATTTGATGCGGCCGGGAAGCCAATCGAGAGCATAGAGACCGGCGCCGGTGCAAAGCGGCGCAACAAGCAACAAGGACGCGGTGTCCGCAAGACCCGCCGCCGCATAGCCGCTTGCCGCCAGCAACACGGCGCAACCGATCACCGGCACCAGCCTTGCAAGACCGGCCGTCACCGGCGTTCCCTCATTTGTGGGCCGCATGGCCTGCTTGAACCACTGGAACATGTAGGCTGCTTCGAGCAGTGACCCAGCAAGGATAACGGCGATCCAGATATACCGCTCGCCCGCAGCGACCTGCATAACGAGTTCCCACTTCGCCCAGAATCCGGGAAACGGCGGCAGGCCGGCAATCGCGACGAGAAGAAGAGCGAAGAGAGACAAAAGCAGCGGACGGCCGGCAATGTCGGACCAGCCGCCGATCTCCTTGCGGTTGACCACGCCGGCCAGCCAGAACAACCCGGCCTTCGCGAAGAGATGGTTGATAAACAGGCCGCCGGCCACCAGCGGCAGCATCTCTTGCGCACCCAGCTGGTGCATCAGCGAAAGCGCAAGGCATAGCAGCCCCATCTGCGCAATCGAGGAGTAGCCCAGCATTCTTTGAACGTTGCTCTGACGCAACCCGGCAAGATTGGAGAAAAAGAAGGTTATCCCGCCTGAGATAGCGAGAATGCCGAGGTAGTCTTCAAAGAGCGGCAGCAGCTTGTAGAGCGCGAAGAACACGCCCGCCGATACGCCAACCGAAACAAGCGCGGCAACGCCGCTATTGGCCGTTTCGTAGACATCCAACCCCCAACCGTTCGCCGGGAACGGCTTCAATTCGATCACCAGGCAGGCAAGTACGAACAGGCACGCGGTCGTTCCCATCGGGCCGGTGATCAGCGCACGGTTGGCGATCATCTCGTCGATGTTGAGCGTCCCGGTGACGTGGTAGAGCAGAGCCGACCCCAGCAGGAAGAAGGACGAGGCGATCACCGTCGCCATGATGTACTTGAAACTTGCGGCAAGTGCCGCCGGCGTGCGTTCAAATCCCAAAAGACCATACGTCCCGATCGACACGATCTCGAGAAAGACGAACAGGTTGAACAGGTCGCGGGTCATCACCATGCCGTTGATGCCCATGATCAGGATCAGGTAGAGCAGCAAGGCCGGATAGCTCGCGCGCAAACGGTCCCACAGATGCCATGCGCCGAGCAGCGCAATGATGTTGACGCAAAGGGAAAAGAAGCCTTCCGCGGGACCGAAGCGCAGGTTGATCGAGAACGGCGGCACGCTGCCGGCCGTCAGTACCTCGATCACCGGAGCGCCGTTGTGCAGTCGCCAGAGGCAGACAGCGGAAATCACCGTCATTCCCATGAGTGAGACGACGAACGCCGCCGCCGGGAGCGGTTTGGCGATGCGGTACAGCAACGGAATGAGAAAGCCGCCGCCAAGCCCGAGAAGAAAGATGTTGAGCGGCTGCAGGAGGCTGTCTACCATTTCGACTCCGTCAGAGCGTCGATCGAAAGCGTTTTGCTGGTCTGGTAGAGCCGGATTGCGAAAGCGAGCATGATAGCCGTTACCGAAAAGCCGATGACGATGGCTGTTACGACCAGCGCCGAAGGGATTGGATCGACCGACAATGGGGTCGCCTCCCCGGGACCGAGAAGCTTCTCGACGATCGGCGCGCTACCGCCGGTGATGTAGCCGGTTGCCACCATGACAATGTGCAGGCCGGTGTCCACCAGTGAAAAGCCGACGATGATGCGCAGGATGTTGCGGTGCCGGAGAATGCCCCAGAAACCGGTCAGCACCAGGAGAAAGCCTGTGGCGAGAAGTATCTGTGATACCGGCAATCCCATGGTGATCCCTCTTCCCTGATGCCTAGCTGCGAAACCGGTCGATGATGACACTCAGCTCCGCACCGACCTTGATACCGAGCAAGCCTGATATGACCGGGATCGCACCCGCACTGAGAAACGCCCCGAAATCGCCTCGCGGCAAAATCGTGCTGTCGAGGAAGCCCCCCGCAAAAATCATGCCCAGGATGCCGATGGAGACATAGAGAACACCCGCGAGCGATTCCGTGATGCTGAGAAAACGGTGGTCGATCGACCCGCGGGGATAGGCAAGCATGAACAACATGACGCCCGACGCGACAACGGCTCCGCCCTGGAACCCGCCGCCCGCCGAAAGGTGGCCGTTAATGATGACATAGGCGCCGAAGAGAAAAATCAGCGGCAGCACCACTTCCGCACCGTTTCGCACGAGTTCGCTCGGGCCTACGGCCTGTTCGCCCGGCGCGGTTTGGGAAGGCTCCTGCTCGCTCTTCCTGCCGCCAAGAAGCGTACCGACACTTGCCGCCACCATGAAAAGCACGGCGACTTCGCCAAGCGTATCGAAGCCGCGAAACGAGATCAGAATGCCTGTCACGATATTTGGCGCACCAAGGTCGCGGGGCACTTCGGTCAGATAGTATTGAGCCAGAGCGGACAACGTCTGGCGTTCGCTGTAGTCGCCGACAAGACCGGAAAAGACGAAGCCGAACGCCACAAGCACCAGGAGAGTGAAGACACGCTTCATGGCGCGACATCCTCCTTCTCCGTCTTGCTGTTTTCATCACGCAATGCATCGAACATCGTGGTCGACGTCATCGGTGTCCGGATCGCATAGGCTGCCCGCGACAGGGCGTGCGACGACAGCGGATTGGTCATCAGGATGAAGTAAGCGACGATCAGCAGCTTAAACGCCCAGTCGGGATGATAGATGCCGAGGCCCGCAAGAACCAGAATGTTGCCGAGGGTGGAGGCCTTCGTGCCGGCCTGGATCCGGGTATAGGTATCGGGCATGCGCAAGAGGCCGAGACCGGCGGAAAAGAGGAAAAACGCACCGAGCAGGATCACGAAGCTACCGATCAGCTCAGCCATGTCTCACTCCTTTCCGCCGTTGGTTTTGCGGATGGTGTAGAGAAAAATCAGGGTCGCAAGACCCGAGCCGATCGCCGCTTCGGCCATGGCGACGTCGGGTGCTGCAAGCAGCACATAGGAGACGGCGGCAAACAGGCTTGCGAGGCCGGCGCTGATCACCGCGGCCATGAGATTATCCAGCAGAACAGCCAAAAAACCGCTCACCAGAATACCGCCGCAGACCAACAGGATCAAAAGTTCCAGCACGATGACTACGGCCCCTTTTCCAGAAAGCGGGCGATCGCGAGAACGGCCAGGAAACTCAGCAGCCCATAGACAAGGGCTACGTCGAGATAGAGAAAGCGTCCCGACACGTGAGCGTAGAGCGCGATCATTGAAATCGAAACCACTGTCAGCATGTCGATGGCGACGACGCGATCGACAGCGGTCTTCCCGATGATCAGGCGCAACACGCCGAAGACGATGCTGAAGAAGATCAAAACGGCCGCGATCTGAAGAAGGGTGTCAGCCAAAGACAGCCCCTAAATGCTTTTCGAACGGCCCGGCGATCATCCCGGTCGCCTTTTCCGGATCCGTGGTCTTGACGTCGAGCCAATGAATGAACATCGCGTCGTCCGTGATGTCCATGACAAGCGAGCCAGGCGTGAGCGCAATCGAATTGGCCAGCGCCACCCTGCCGATCGGCGACCTCAGCCGAACGTTGATTTTCACGATGCCGGGGCGGATGTCGATGCGCGGAGCATAGACATAGCGTATCATCTCGATGTTGGCCTTCACCATTTCGACAAAGAACACGCCCGTATATGCAAGGAAATGAAGGGCCTTGCGGGGTATCATCTCAATGCGCCAGACATCACTTCTTCGAACGAAGATCCACGACAGGACCAGGGATACAAGCGCGCCGCTTGCAACGACCGGAAGCTCCACGGACGCATTGATCACCAGCCAGACGGCAAACAAAAAGACCCAGAGGAAAACCAGACCCTGCGGCAGGTCCGGCACACGCTTTCGCATTTTTCCTTGGTCTGCAGACATCGCCCAGGCTTTCAAAATGCGGTCTTGGATGTTTTGGTCCTACTGACGTTGGCTTAGTCCGGCGCGTCCCCGGCTGCGGCTAAAAACAGATCCCAGTCTCAAGCTTAGCACCACGCGCAGCGAGCTGTGATCAGCATAGAATCCAGAAACTATACCTCGGGTCCGGTATGTCGTTTCACTGCGCGCTTTTTGCTGCCGACTGAATGTGACGGGGGTCGGTGCCCCTTGACCCGCGCTGAAAACGGATAAATCAATCGAGCTCAAGGCAAAACAGACCACGAAAATCGGTCTGCCGCAGCGTTGGCGAAGAAGCGCCCTTCCTGTCGCCTCGACGGAAGCTCGGAGACGGCAGCCATTCCGGGGCTGTCGTGGCGAGAGGAAAGATCGCATGATGAAACGGGCCGGCATCGAACGGATATCCAACTCATGAACGAGAAGGCGGGCGCCGGAGCCGCAGTTGCCCCCGTGTATGGCCTTGCCAGTTTTGAGCCGCTTAGCGCCGCAGAAACCAAGATCGTTGCCTATCTGAGTTCTGGTGATTTCGACCGGTTGGGCGACGGCTTGCTGCCGGAGAGCGATGATCCCGAGCGCACCCTGCGTGCGGAACTTTTGCGCTTTCTTATCCTGGGCAACAACAACTACCATTCCCACGAGAAGGGCGTGAGGGTCAGCGGTGCCTGGGTGACAGGCATACTCGATCTGGAAGGTTGCCGGATCCCGCGCGACATCGGGTTAAAGGACTGCCGGTTCGAAGCCTCCCCGATTCTGCGGTCCGCGATAATCGACAATCTGTTCCTCGACGGCTCGGTCTTGCCAGGTCTGCAGGCCGACCGGCTCGAAGCGCGTGGTTGCATCTCGATTCGCGGCGCGACCGTGACCGGAGAGATGAAGTTTTCTGGGGCTCGCATCGGCGCCAGCTTCGAGGCAGATGGAGTCTCGATTACCTCGCCTAACACAATAGCCCTCGATGCCGGTGGCCTGGAAGTGAGGGGTGGCATTCTCCTGCGCGGCGCCAACGTGCAAGGTGGCATCAATCTGTCGGCGGTGCGTCTCGGCGGAGACGTCAATGCGGTTGGCGGCCGAATCGAGCGGTCCGGTGAAGTCGCGCTGAACGGCGACGCGATCGTGGCCGGCGGCGACTGCGCTCTCAGAGGGGCGACAATTGTCGGCGAAACCAGGCTGCTTGGCGCCCGCTTTCGCGGCGACATCGATTGTTCATCGGCCAGTCTATCCCAGCCAGGCGGGTATGCGCTGAGGCTCAATCATGCCACGATCGAAGGCGCATTCTTCCTGCGGCAGGGCGCTTCAATCGAGGGCATGCTCGATCTGACGGCAACGACCATCGGTGCAATCGACGACGACCAGGAAAGCTGGCCGCAGACCGGCGATCTGCTTCTGAACCGGTGTCAGTATGGCGCAATCATCGGCGGGCCGGTGGATGCGACAAGCAGGCTTGACTGGTTGGCGCGCCAGACGCCGGAGCGATGGAAAGCGGATTTCTGGCCGCAACCCTACGAACAGCTTTCGACGGTGCTGGGGGAGATGGGTCATGAGGAGGACGCCCGCACCATCCTGATCGCGAAGGAGCGGCTGCAACGGCGCGCAAGACGAGCGCGGGCAAAAAATCCAGCCTTGCGTGCTGGCCTGGCATTCAGGGATGGAATCCTTGCCATAACCGTCCGCTATGGACGTCAGCCTCTGCTGGCCCTGCTTTGGCTGATCCTGTTCTGGGCGATTGGTACTGGGGTGTTCGCCTTCGCCCAGCACAATGGCGCCATTAAGCCCAACAGCCCGGTTATCCTGCGCTCCCTCGAATGGACGATGTGCGGTCTCGAACAAACTGAAAGCCGCTATATGCCATCGAGCAGCCAGACGTTCCCCGGACGGGCATTGGCCGGGCAGAACCAGCTCTCCTGCTTCCGCGACCAACCGGAGGCGTCGAGTTACCCGGAGTTCAACTCCGTGATGTATTCGCTGGATGTTCTGTTGCCGGTGTTATCGATCGGGCAGAAAGAATACTGGAGGCCGGACCCGACGAAGCCGTATGGATCGATGACACTGAACTACTATTTTTTCCAGTCGGTGGTTGGCTGGGCCTTGAGCCTGCTGGCGGTTGCCGGATTCTCCGGGCTTGTCAGATCGCGGTAGGATCTGCCCCTGGCAGGCTGTGCCACTTTAAGCCGACCCGAGAGGTCCGCTCAGGAAATCGCTCGTGAAAAGCCCGTCGATCCCCGCTGAATTGTAGCTTGTGCCTCAGAAACTCCAGATCAGCGGAACGAGAAAGACGGCGACGACGAAGAACCAGATCAGGAGCGGCAATCCGAGTTTCCAATAGTCGCTGAAGGCATAACCACCCGGCCCCATCACCATGAGGTTCGTGGGCGTTGCAATCGGCGTCAGGAACGCGGCGGCGGCAGCGACCGCCGTGCTCATCAGCACCGGGCGCGGCGAGATGCCCATTGTTGTCGCCGCAGCCACGCCGATCGGGATGACGATGAGTGCGGTCGCTGTATTGCTGATCAGCTGCCCCATGATTGCCGTCAGGACGAACAGTCCCGCGAGCAGCGCAACGGGGCCGGCGTCGCCGACAAAATTCACAAGGTGCTCGGCCATCAGCTTGGCAGCCCCCGTCTCCACCATGGCCGTGGAAAGCGGCATCATGGCGCCGACAAGGATGACGGTTGTCCAGCCGATGGCGCGATAGGATTGTTCGACGTTCATGATCCCGGAGAGAATGATGGCTCCGGCGGCGAGAAGGCCAGCCACAGCGGGCGGCACGATGCCTGTTGCCAGAAGCAGAACCATGACGACCAGGATGGCGATTGCCTGATACGCGCCCGGTCCCATGGGGACGGCCTGGCGGCGTACCAGTTCAGGCGAGTTCACCACCAGCACATCGGGGTCATCGAGATGAATGTCGAGGGCTTTCCATGTTCCCTGCAGCAGCATCGTATCGCCTGCCTGCAGCACGATCCCGCCAGAATCCCTGGTCGCGCTACGCGCGGTCATTTCCTCACCCGCCCGCTGCACAGCGAGGACGATGAGATCCCCGCTTTCCGTGACCATGCCCGGAAACACACTCTCGCCAATAAGGCCTGAGCGCGGCGGGATAACGACCTCGGCGAGACCCGAGCTGCGATTGAACAATGTCTCCTCGCCCTGACCGACGGCCTTCTCGTCGCGAAACGCGAGATGTTTTTCTGCCGCAAAAGCGGCGGCCGTCTCGGCATCGCCACGCACCAGCAAATGATCACCCTCGGCGATCAAAGGCCTGCGGAGCGGCCCAGCAGTTTCTCCCTCCTGAATGGCGACAAGCTGCAGCCCCGGAATGGTCGAGAGGTCAAACCCGGACGATGGCGTGCCGACATAGGGCGAACTCGCACGCACGCGCATCTGGTAGATGCCGCTGGCGAGGCCATATTGCTCAACCAGCGTCGTAGCGTGACGGCTGAAATCGGCGGGCATGGTGGCGCCATCGCGCTTGGGAAGAAGTTTCTCTCCGAACAGAATGATGATCGCCATGGTGCCGGCCAGAAGGGGAACGCCCACCAGCGCGAACTCAAAAAACCCAAAACTGCCAACACCGACGTCTGTCGCAGCATCGGAAACGAGGACGTTCACGGGTGTTCCCGTCAGTGCCAGCATCGAACCGGCATGGGCTGCGAAGACCAAGGGCATCAGCAGTTGCGAGGAGTTGCGCTTGAGGCGGACGGCAATGACCACCACCACTGGCAGCAATGCGGCAACAGCACCGTTGACGCTGATCAGCGCGGTCAGCAGCGCGACCAAGCCCATCGTGAGAAGCAAAAGGCGCGTGCGGCTTTCTTCCCCTGCGCCACGGATCAGAAGCTGGCCGGCCCAGGCGGTGACACCGGTGACTTCGAGCCCGGAGCTGACGACAAAGAGTGACGCGATGAAGATGACCGCTGGATCGCCAAAGCCGCCGAGCGCTTGGCCAATCGTAAGCACGCCGGTCCCCCAGAGCGCCAGAGCAGTGGCCATGGCGACGAGGACGACCGGCAGCTTGTTCCAGACGAACAGGACGACGACGACAGCGATGATGGTGGCTGTATATGCAATCGGGCTCAAACGCTCCGCTCCTTGTTCTGACCTGCCTGGCCCACCAAAACCGTGAGTGGCATAAGGACTGCACAGTGCCGGCCACCATACATCCCATATACGCAGCAAAATCGCCGCTCGAGCCTCACCCAAAAGCCGGGTGAGGCGTGTCTTAACGAAAGCGCCGAAGGCACCCGATGTCGCGGTTCACGGCCAGAAAAGCCGTGATCCCGCGATGCTACTGGTCGTCAAGCGTGGCCAGTAGAATTCCGAGGCGGCAACCCTTTTCGAACTCCGAGAGATTTACATACTCCTTGATAGTATGGATCTCCGCCTGCCCGGCTCCAATGGTAATGGTGGGAACGCCGTGCTTGTCGAGCCAGTTCGCATCCAGCCCGCCATTGGAGAATACATAGACGGGCTCGATTCCGAGTATCTCCATCGCCTTAGCGGCGCGTTTGACAATCGCAGTATCCTTGCCCAGTTCAAACGGTGGGTAAGCCGCGGCTTGGGTGAACGTCAGCTCGGCCGTCTCCCCTTCGTGATCCCGCACCTCGGCCTGCGCCTTGGTGAAAGCCTCCCTGTAGCCATCGGCGATTTTCGTCGCGAAGCTTGCTTCCGGGCTGCGGGCTTCGCCCTTGATGTAGGCATAGTCGGTAACAACGTTGGTCGCGTCACCGGCTGGCTTGTTGTCCTTGCCGCCGAAGATGCCGACATTGCTGGTGCCGCGGCCATCCGGCTTGACCACCTTGCCGAACCAACCGGCATTCCGTGCCTCGGCAAGAGCGATCGCACCAACCATCGTAGCCGAGATGCCCTTTTCCGGCGCCACGCCGGCATGGGACGCGCGGCCAACGATCACCGCTTCCCAGTTTTCCTGCCCAACGGCGCCAATGATCAGGTCCGAGGCACTCTGGCCATCAACATTGACGCACATCGTCGCGCCGCCCAGATCGGCCGGGTTCAGTTCGCGTGCCCCGTGAAGTCCGCTTTCCTCGCGTACGGTGAAAAGCAGGGTGATTGGCGGATGCGGGAGCTTGTGCTTGAGAAGCGTCTCGGCGACCACCACAAGCACCGCGACGCCGGTGCGGGCGTCTCCACCAAGGGCGGTGGTGCCGTCGGAGACGATGCGGTCACCCTCGCGCCTCGGCTTTGCGCCCGCGCAGAGCGGCACGGTGTCGAGGTGCGTAGAAAACAGAAGCCGCGGCCCCGGGCGCGTTCCGGGAAGATCCACGATAAGATTGCCCGTTTCCGTGGGTAGGGGAATACGCGCGTTGGCATCATCAAAACGGATCGCCGACTTCGGCACGCCTATCGCCTGCAAAGCATCGGAGACGGCCGCGCCGATATTCGCTTCCTGCCCTGTAATGCCTTCGACGGAGAGAAACCGCATGAGATGTTCTTCTGCCGCGGCGACGTCCAGGGGAATCGAGGTGCTGCTCATGGTGTTCTCCAACTATAGGAATTTGATTGGTGACCTGCCGCCGTCACAGCCCCCACGGCAATCCGAGTGCCTTCCAGATCGCAAACAGGCCTGTCCAGAGGACGAACATCCACACGACATAGGGGAGCATCAGGGAGACGATCGTGCCCACGCCTGCCGACTTGTCGTATTTCTGGGCGAAGCCGACGACGAGAGCAAAGTAGGCGTTGAGCGGGGTAATCGCGTTCATCGGTGAATCGCCGACACGATAAGCCGCCAGCACAGCCTCCGGTTCGACCCCGAGCTTCATCAAAAGCGGTACGAAGACCGGGGCAAAGATTGCCCATTTCGCGATGGCGCCCGTCAGCAGCAGATCGATGATGGCAACCACGACGATGAAACCGAGCAGCAAGGGAAGCGCGCCGATATTGGCGGCCTGAAGAACGCCCGAGAGGCTGAGCGCCATGACCGTCCCGATATTGGTGTAGGTAAAGTAGGAGACAAACTGGCTGAGGACGAAGAACAGGAAGATGGTGCCACCCATGTTCTTGATCGACTTTTCGATCGCCGCGATCACCTCCGCCAGGGTGCGCAAGGTGCCCGCGCCAATGCCGTAGGTCCAGCCTGTCACCAGAAAGACCAGCATGATGAGGGCGATGAGGCCGTTCATGAACGGCGAATTGCCGATCAGTTCGCCGGTATCGGGATTGCGCAATGGCGCTCCGGCGGGAAGCGTCAAAAGCAGGAAAACCACGACGAGGCCGATAAGCCCGAACAGTGCGAACCGCAGCCCGCGTGATTCCTCAGCGGACAGCGTTGCACCCTGGTCCTGAACGGCGCCGTTCGATGTGTCCGGTTTATACTCGCCCAGCCGCGGCGCGATCATACGATCCGTGATGAAAGCAATGACCACTGTGAGAAACAGCACCGAGGCGATGGAAAACCAGACGTTCGACGCAAGGCCGATCGAAACTGTCGGATCGACCAGGCGCGCTGCATCGTTGGTGAACTCCACAAGGACCGCATCGAGCGGTTTGATCAGCATGTTGACCGTGAACGCGCCAGCCACGGCGGCAAAGCCGAGGGCGAGGCCGGCAAGCGGATGCCGTCCAACCGCGAGGTAGGCGACGCCGGCAAGCGGAATGAGGACCAGGTAACCCGCATCCGCTGCGATGCTGGCAATGATGCCGACAAAAGCAAGAATGTAGGTCAAGGCCCAGCGCGGCGAGACGATGACGAGCTTGCGGATCAGCGCTGTGACCAGGCCGGACTCCTCGGCAACCCCGGCACCAATCATGGCGCCGATCATCAGCCCCACCGCAGTGAAGCTCATGAAGTTGGGAATGAGCGAGGAATACATGAAGCGTATCCCCTCGACATTCAACAAACTGCGTATGCCGGTAGACGCTGTCTCGATCGCATGTGTCTCGGGATTAATCTGCTCGTAGGTGACCGACGCCCCGAACGCACCCAGAATGGCCGACAAGACGATGACGATGCCGATCAGAATCAGGAAGATGACGACGGGGTGGGGAACCATATTGCCCACCTTCTCGACACCATCGAGGAACCTTTGCATCGTTGTCTTTGATGCGGCACTGGCGGTAGCCATTTTTGCCTCCATTAAGCCTGAGGATCGCGCCCGAGGCGGTCGTTCGAGTTGAAATCAGGTTCGGCCAGTGGTCAAAAACGAATCGAATAGGCAATCCGCGATTGGGGCGCATGCCAAGCGCCGGATCGTTCAAGGGGTGGACGCACTCGCATAACTGGATTTGAAACCGGGATGACCGGTCGCTACCCCAGCTATCCGTATCGTTACGCAGAACGAGACCGCCATTCCGCCTCGTTCACAGGATCAGTGCCGGCGGGCTGCGAGATAGCATCGACCGAAGCGATCGCAGGAATAGCGCCCGGCCACATTGCCGATTACGGTGCCGGAAACACCTCCAATGGCCGCTCCAACAGCAGCGCCTCGTACATCGGTGGTAATGGCTCCGCCAATGATGGCGCCCGATGCTGCACCGACACCCGCTCGTCTTTCCGTCGCCGGGCAGCTTGCAAGCGATAGGCCGGCGAAGGAGACCGGAAGCACTTTTTCATCGCCCTCTCCCCTGTGATGCTCGCCAAACCTCAAGATTTCTCCAGAAGCCACTGACGCCATCGTTGCGAATATAGTGGCGCTAGTTCTTCTGTGATCAGCGCAGAATCCAGAAACTAGGCTCTGGGTTCAAATTTGACGCCGACGCGCAACCCGCAATGCCACACGATGTTGGCTGACGCCCCTCGATTCACGATGACCTGCAACCGCCAGAGCACCGAACTGCCCGTCCATACAAAACAAGATGATGCCAGGTTAAATCCACCAAGCGTATTTTGGGACAGATGTGCCTGGATCAGGCGGCCACGCCTACAATGGCCTTCCGTGTGCGATGGCCTTCAAGGCGACGCAGCTGGACGATGAGGGCTGAGTGTTTCGAGTGAGGCAGAACGAAGAGATTTCGGACCGCCTAAAACACGGGCAGGGAAAGTTGTAACCCGATAGATAGAGAAGGCTTTTGTTTTCGTGCGCCAAAGCTAGCGCGAATTTGTGCCAAAGGCAGCGCCGCGCAACAGTTCGCGCCATTCATAAAGGGGTGCTTTTTGACAGCCCAGCGCGACTTTTCAAAATTCGCATTTCTCGTGTCAAAAGTCGCGGCGAGCGACATCAGTGAATATCGCGACCCGTGAGCTAACTAGAAGGTTGATTTTATTGATAAATTCGTTGGTAGCGGAAGCAGTCTCGAGCGAAATCGTCTCCAAAACAGATTTTCCCTGATAGCAGTCTACTTACAGGAACTTTTTTCAGATCTATCCAATTCGACTAGCGCAGAATGAAGTTTATAAAATAAAAACAGATATTAGAAATATCCGCCACAGCGCGAACAGGGAACTGCGTGAACGGTATCTGGGAACTTTTAGCCAAAACTGGCAAATGAATTCGTATTCGTCGGGCGAAGAACTCACGCACTTCAACAACTGGGCAAGAAGCGTCGTCGTTCCCGCGAAGGGTGGATGAGATATTCGATTCCTACGGGTTTGCGCTTCGGCATTTGGCCCTGATGGGGAACATTTGTCGGCGCGAAAAATAACCCGGAAGTCTATTCGGGAAGAAAACCATTAGCCGCGAAAATGGCTTGCGCACGTTCAGATAGCAAGAGGTGGAACGCCTTTGTAATATCCTCTGTGGCACTGCTAAGCGCCACCCCATAAGTAATCTCCGGCGACAGATGTGCTGGCAACTCCACAACACTGAACCGGGTGTCGCCCTCATGGAGACGGGTATTGGATGCGTAGCTCAAGAAGAGGTCGACCGTGCCATCCGCAATGAGGCCGGTCGCGCTTCTTCCCGGCGACGAATGGCGCCCGCCGACCAGTTGCAGGGCGCGGAACTTGAGGGCTTTGCCGAGGCCTGGCTGTTCTGCCTCCAGAAGATCGAACATCTGGAACGCATAGTCTCCGGATGGATCATCTCCTGGCGTCGAGATGCCTATACGGGTCGCTGGGTTCGCCAAGACATCAGCAAGATTCTCTGTGCACAGCCGCAAGTCGGCCCGCGCGATGATCGCGAGGCGATTGCGCGTAAAACACACAGCGCTCGTCGCAAATCCAAGTGAAACGAGGCGCTCGGGGTGAGCCATATTGGCTGAGGCGAAGAGATCGAACGGCTCGCCCGCCTCTACTCGCTCCCGCAACAATCCGGCCGGGCCGAGCTCAAGCGAAACCGCGATGCCCGTTTCCTGTTCGAATGCGGCCGAGATTTCCGGCATAGCATGCCGCAGACTACCGGCGGCGAGGACATGCACCGTATCAACCATGGGATCTACCTCCGCGCGCCCTCTGCCGGAAAAGCGGCACGAAAGTCGTCTCCTGCCGCTCGCCACGTAGTCGGGCCGCGCGAACCGGGACACCGTAAAGCGTTTCCAGGTTCGCCTCTGTCATCACCTCATCAGCCGCGCCGAACAGCGTTTGGGTGTCGGGCAGCATCAGAAGGACATTGTCCGCCACGGCGGTCGCATGGTTCGGCTGGTGTGTCGTGAAGGCAATGGCCAGTTTGTGTGTGTCGGCCAATTCGCCGAGCAGCGAAAGGACGGTGTCCTGATTTTTGAGGTCGAGCGCGGAGGCCGGTTCGTCGAGCAGCAAGACGTCGTTCTCGCCGGCCAGCGCCCGAGCGATCAGCACCAGTTGACGCTCCCCGCCGGAAAGCGAGCCTATGCTGCGCGCCGTGTAGTCCGCCATGCCCGTCGCCTCCAGCGCCGCCATCGCCTTCTCGATGTCCATCGCCCCCGGCGTGCCGAACAGCGCGATGTGCCGGGCCCGGCCCATCAGCACGATATCCAGCACGGAATAGGGAAAGGCGCCGGAAAACTCCTGCGGCACGACACCGGTTCTCGGATTGCTTTCGACGGTGCCCGAGGTCGGCTTCAGCAACCCGGCGAGCACGCGCAGCAGGGTGGACTTGCCACGGCCGTTCGGGCCGAGGATCGCCGTGATCTCGCCGGCGCGCAAATCGATGTCGAGGTTGCGGAACTGCCAGCGCTCGCCGTCATAGGAATGGCCAGCCTTGTCGAGATGCAGCATGACTAGGTCAGAGACCATGGGCGCCTCGCTGTGTTTGCCGCAGCACCAGCGCAAAGACCGGCGTGCCGATCAGTGCTGTGAGGATGCCAAGCGGGATTTCCGTGCTGGTCGCGGTTCGCGCGATAGTGTCGATCATGAGCAGGTAAAGGGCGCCGAGGATCAAGGAAGCCGGCATCATCACACGGTGATCCGGCCCGACCAGCAAGCGCGCCATATGCGGCACGACGAGGCCGACCCAGCCGATGATGCCGCTGACCGCGACCTGTGCAGCGACGATGCACGAGACAAGGACAAGGACAAGCCAACGGAGCGGCTCGACGTTGACGCCGAGCGTCTTGGCGTCCTCGTCACCCATCGACAGGAGGTTGATGCGCCAGCGCAGGCCGATCAGCAGCACACTGCCAACCATGATCGGCGCGGCGACCAGAAGGAACTTGTCCCAGTTCGCAGTGGCAAAACTACCGAGCAGCCAGAACACCATGGCCGGCAGCTTGTCTTCGGTATCGGCGAGATACTGCAGGAGGCTCACCAGGGCGCCGAAGAAACCGGTGACGACGACACCGGCGAGGACCAGTGCGAGAATGTTGCGGCGGGCGACGATGCCGTTGAGCGCATAGACGAGAACGAGGGCCGACAATCCAAAGGCGAAGGCGGAGGCAAGAAGCCCATAGCGCGGGAAGCTGAGGAGGATGGCGAGCGTACCGCCAAAGGCGGCGCCCGAGGACACGCCGACCACCTGCGGCCCCACCAACGGATTGCGAAACACGCCCTGCAGCGCCGCGCCGGACAAAGCAAGCCCCGCCCCCGCCTGCACGGCCAGCAGAATACGCGGCAGGCGCACCGTGAACACGACATTCGCCTCCATGGGCGTCAGCGCGATATCCGGCGAACTGACCGGCGCGAGCAGAATGGCGATCACGCGCGCGAACGAAATATCGTAGCGGCCGATGCCGAGCGAGGCGATCGCAGCAACCACCAGCGCGAGCAGCAGGAGGGCGATGGTTGCCCGGGCCGGCCGCCGTGCGGCACCCTCACCGCTCATTGCGCGGCGCGATAATCGGTGCGGTAGAATTCCTTATAGTAGGCGTCCGCCTCCTTCTGCATGTCGATGTCCGCGAAGCGCTCCGGATAGAGTTCCTTGGCCATCCAGAGTTCGCCGAGCGCCATCGCTTCCGGCATCGGATAGCCCCAGGCCTTGGCGTATTGCGGCATCAGGTAAATGCGGCCGTTCTTGACGGCGTCGATCGTCTGCCAGGATGCCGTCGTCTTGATCTCGTCGACCACGGCCGGATAGCGCTCCTGCACGAAAATGACGGAGGGGTTCCATTTGAGGACGTCCTCCATCGTGACCTGCTTGAAGCCGGCGATCTCATTGGCAACGTTGCGGGCGCCGGCGCGCTGCATCATCAGGCCGGTATATTTCCCGCGACCATAGGTCGAAAGGTCCGGGTTGGCCATGTAGACAGCAACGCGCTTGTCTTCAGGAATGTCGGCAAGGCGCTCGGCAACGAGCGCGCGGGTCTTCTTGGTGACCGCGATCATCGCCTCGCCCTTCTCCTTGCGATCCAGGATGTCGGCGACCAGCCGCACGCCGGCCGCAAAGCCGGCATCGATCGCCGCCGGCTCGTCCGTAACGCTCGGATTCATCTTGACGGCCTCTTCCGACGGCACGTCAAGCAGCGAGATGGCGACGACGGCAAGCCCGGCGTCCTCGATCTGCTTGACCATGTCGGCTGGCGCATAGTTCGTGACGAACACCACGTCCGGCTTCAGCGTCAGAAGTTCCTCGATGTTTACCTTGGTCAGGCCGCCCGGCATGGCGAGCTCCGGAAGCTTCGGCGCAAGCCGCACATATTTTCCGCCAAGCTGCTTCTTCCACTCGTCGAGCACGCCGACGACCTTGTCTATGGCGTCGAGCTGCACCGCGATGTTGAGGGTCTGGTGCTGCAGGATGACGACTCGGTTCACCTCGTCGGGAACGTGCACCTCACGGCCGATCTGGTCGGTGACGACCCGGTCCGCCCAAGCGGGCGTGGCCAGCATGAGGCCGGCGATTGCGAGAGCGATTGTCGAGGCAGAGGCAAGGCGTGCGAGCATGAAGGGGTCCTCCCGTTTGAGCGAAGGGATAGCAGGTATCCCCGGCCGGCAACAACGTTATATTTTCATAAATATTACGATGGGCAGGCTGCGGAAAAATCCCGGCAAATCTGGAAGTGTTCTCCCGGTTTGGATGGTAGTCGCCGGGCGGTCGGGCGTACTATGGCGTCCGACCCAACAACCCAGCATAGGAGAATCCCATGAAGATCAGCGCACGCAACCGCCTGAAGGGCAAGATCATCGAAGTGACCAAGGGTGCGACGACCGCGCATGTCCGCATCGAAGTTGCCGGCGGTGCCGTCGTCACCGCGTCGATCACCAACGAATCCGTCGACGAACTGGGCCTTGCCGTTGGCGGTGAAGCCTATGCGGTCGTCAAGGCATCCGACGTGATGGTCGCGGTCGACTGAGACTGTTTCAGAAATCGCTTGCCGTGACGTACAGCGCGGCGAGCGCTTCGAAACCTGCGAGGTCCTCTTCCGTGAAACGGCCGGGCAGCGGGCTATCGAGATCGAGCACGCCGAGGATCGCGCCCTCCCGCATCAGCGGCACGACGACTTCCGAGCGCGACGCGGCATCGCAGGCAATGTGACCGGGAAAGGCGTGCACGTCGGGCACGAGCTGGCTGCGCCCTTCCGCGACCGCGCTGCCGCAGACGCCCTTGCCGAAGGGAATGCGCACGCAAGCGACCTTGCCCTGGAACGGGCCGAGCACCAGTTCGCCGGCGGATTTCAGGAAATAGAACCCGGCCCAGTTGAGATCGGGCACCGTATCGTAGATGAGCGCGGAGAGATTCGCGGCATTGGCTACGGCGTCCCGCTCACCCTGCAGCAGGCCTTCGGCCTGCGCGAACAGTTCACGGTAGAAGCCCGGCTTGTCGGCTGTCTCGATCTTGCGAATGTCGTGCATGGCATGTCCTCACGAGGGATCGGGGCATCGATAGGCCGAGGCGAGGCATCTGGCAAGCGACAGCGGGTGGTTCACGACCAGCCGCGCTTTCCGGCGATCAGCAGCCACAGGAAGAAGGGCGCGCCGACCGTAGCCGTGAGAATGCCAAGCGGCACCTCAATGTCGGCGATGGAGCGCGCCAGCATGTCGACGACGAGCAGATAGGCCGCGCCGAACAGCATGGCGGCCGGCAGCAGACGGCGGAAATCCGGCCCGACGAGCATGCGGGCAATGTGCGGAATGACGAGGCCGATCCAGCCGATGATGCCCGTCACGGAGACCGTCGCGGCCGTCACCAGCGTCGCGCCGGCGATCAGCACGATGCGCGTCTTCACCGTATCGATGCCCAGCGTGCGCGCCTCCTCATCGCCGAGCGACAGGATGTTCATGCGCCAGCGCAGCAGCACCAGCGGCACCAGGCCGAGGACGACGGCAGGCAGGATGGAGAGCACGTCGAAGCGGGTGACCGCCGTCATGCTACCGAGCAACCAGTAGGTGATCGCCGGCAGTTGGTCGTAGGGATCGGCCAGCACCTTGATCAGCGAGATGCCAGCGCCGATCAGCGCCTGTATGGCGATGCCGGCGAGCACCAGCGTCAGTACCGGATCGCGCTCGCGCACCAGTGCGCCGATGCCGGTGACGACGAAGACGGCCATGAGCCCGCCGGCAAAGGCAGCAAGCTGGATGGCGAGCACCGGCAGCGAGAGGAAGATGCCGAGCACTGCCCCGAGGCTGGCGCCGACCGAGACGCCGAGCAGGTCCGGTGAGACGAGCGGATTGCGGAAGAGCCCCTGATAGGTCGCGCCCGCCGCCGCCAGCCCCGCGCCGACGACCACCGCCGCCAGGACGCGCGGCAGGCGCACGTTCCAGAGCACGGTGGAGAGCAGCGGGTCCGTCGTCTCCCCCGTCACGAGCTGCCGCAGGGCGGAAAACAGCGGCTGCGGCCCGTCGCCATATTTGCCGACCATCATCGAGAGGAGGACCAGCACGGCCAGACCGGCAAGGCCGAGCGCCACCGCAAACCGGCCCTGCAGCGCGGCGCGTGCCCGCATCTACTTCGCCGCGCTTTTCCCGAGCAGCGTTCCAAGCTGTTCGCCGCTCAGCTCCACCTGGTAGAACAGCTTGAAGAAGGTGCGCACCTCCTCATCCAGCGCGGCGGGAAACGTTTCCGGATAGAGCGTATGCTCCAGCCAGGCGATGCCGATCAGGCGGTTGATGCCGGGCGGCGCGTCGATCCAGCCGAAGGGCAGGGTCGGCGTCGCATGGATGCGGCCGGCCTTCACCGCCTCCAACCCCGCCCAGAGCGGATCGCCCTTGACGGTGTTTGCGAATTTCGGTGAAGCGGCGAGAATGACATCCGGCTTCCAGGAGAGGATTTGTTCCAGCGAGACCTGGGTGAGGCCGCCATTGCCCGCCGCGGCCGCAACGTTGCGCGCGCCGACCGCTTCGAGGATCTCCATGTTGATCGAGCCGGCAAGGCCGGTCTCCAGCCCTTCTGCGCCGCGGCCGTAGTAGACCGAGGGGCGTTTGTCTTCCGGGATGCCCACAAGGCCCTTTTCCAGGGCGGCAAGCTTTTCGTCCGCATAGACCGCCAGCGTTTCGGCCCGCGCCTCGACGCCGAGCAGCGCGCCGGTTTCGCGTAGCGTCGCGCCGCTGCGGGCAAAGGCGCCGTCGACCAGCACATAGGGGATGCCCGTCTGCGCCTGCACCTTGTCGGCAAGCGAGGCATAGGTCGGATTCACCGTACCGACATCGATGATGATGTCGGGCTTTGCCGCCAACACCGCCTCAATATTGGCAGTGCCGCCCTTACCTGTGAGCTGGCCGAAGGTGGGAAGATCGCGCACGGACGGCAACAGGAAGACCTTTTCCTCCGCCTTCGGCCCGCGCACCCAGCCGGCAAGTTTTTCCGGTGCCAGCACATAGACCAGCACCGAGGCCGGCGGCCCGGCGGCAAGCACCCGCTCCACCTTGTCCGGAATTTCCACCACGCGCCCGGCGGCATCCGTGATCGATCGCGCCGCGGCAGGCAGCAACGATATAAGCAGAGCGATGAGAACGACAAAAGCGCGCAAGGCCGGCATGAATCTCTCCTGCGATATATTTTAAATAACATATCGTAGGTTTGCGACCTCATGACAACAGCCGTCTCTCCAGGCTGGGCGGTATTAGGCTGGCGGCTCCTACCAGAATGGCAGAACCTCGACGACTTCTCCTTCTTGTATTTCGGTTTGTTCGGGGTGGAGGATGATCATGGACGTCCGCGAAGGCGAGATAGCGGAGGCTGGCCGAGCCCCGATCCGGCAAGGGCTCGACAGCAGTGGTCCGCTCAAGCGAACCTTGGCGTAAGCGCCCCAAAAGAACCTGCGTCGTTTCTCCCGGCTTGGACAGCATGCTGGTGACGGGCAGATGCCAAGAATGCAGCTCGCTTGCCCCCTTTCCTCCAAGTCGGGCTATGATGGCACGGCCGAGAAGGGCGAAGCCAGCCGCAGCAGCCAGAGGATTTCCGGGGAGTAGCAGAATGGGGCAATCGTCGATATCGCCGAAACCGACAGGCTTTCACGGCCGCATGTCGAGCTTCCAGAACTCGAGGTAGCCACGCCGGGCGATCACCTTCATCAGGTGATCGGCAAAACCGGCCGACGCGCGTCCGGTGGAAATCAGGAGATTATGGTCGGGCGCCGCGGCGACAATCCGTTCCAGGATGAGTTTAGGGTCGTCGCGGGCAATGACGAGATCGGTGACGGTCGCGCCAGCGGCATGAAGCATCCGAATGAGCATGGGCCAGTTCGTATCGAATATCTGCCCAGGTGCCAGGGAACCCGGGCTTTCGACCAGTTCGTCACCGGTTGATAGAAGTGCCACCTTCGGCCGCGCCATCACCAAAACGAATCGGAGACCAAGCGCAGTGAGAAGCGCGATTTGGCCGGGACCGACACGAGTGCCAGCCTCCATTGCGACTGTGCCCTGAGTGACGTCTTGCCCCTTTTTGCGAGTATGCAGCTTACCGCTGGCCGGAGTGCTGAGATGGACCTGATCGCCATCAAGCCGCGCGGCCTCCCGCACGATGAGACAGTCAAGGCTGGGAGGCAGCGGTGCGCCCGTCGCTATGGGCTGATTTTGAGGCGGGCGGTTCCGTCCGGCTGCACATCTACCGTCCGGATGGCAAAGCCGTCCATCGCCGCATTGTCGAAACGCGGCGGCGAGGCAGAGGCAACTATATCTTCCACCAAAGTATGATCGTATGCCGCAGACACGGAAACCCGCGTAGGCGGTATTGGCGCCTCGAGGCCAGCGCCTCTTCAACGGTCCCCACGTCACAATCGTTCATTGATCTTTCCAGGCCCAATTAGCTCGATTGTTCGAAGGAGCGCCGTAGGAAAGCTAGCACAGAGACCGAAGACATTCGCTATGTCGATATTGCGCCTCCTTAATGCGTTGTATTTTTTCGAAGTATAATGGTGAATGAAGCTGTCGGTCCGGCCTCAGCTGGGCTCGCCAGTCGTCGGACGACCCTGAGCCGCAACATGCCCGTCAATCCACCCTTCATCTTGCCCTTAAGATCATCTTGCAGGCTGTCATAGTCAGACAGAATCTGGCGGCTCCAGCGCAGGAGCCTCTCGCCTTCGCTGGTCAACGAGAGGAACCGATGTCCCCGGGCAATCAGAGGTAGATTGAGATCTTTCTCCAGCATGTGGATCGCCTGGAAAAGCGTTGGCTGCGTCGCGTTGCACATTTCGGCGACCAGCCCGAAATGCTCCTCCTCGGCCAGTGTCACGAAAAAGCTGCGATGCCTGAGAAGTATTCAATCGTCCCACTCGGCGGTGTGTCCGCGCGCTGTGGCAGCGACCAACAAGTCAACTTGCACTCTTTCAAAAGCGCTATATATTATAGAATATAACGCAGGCGAGCCCCGGGGGCGTGAGATCGCGTTTCAAGCGCCCGTGCACAGTCCGTTATTTTAAAAAGGTGTATTGGACATCATGCAGGGAGAAATCCGGATCGCCGTCGCGCTGATCGTTCGGGAGAACGGCGACACGCTTCTCGTGCGCAAGCGTGGCATGCCGATGTACATGCAGGCCGGCGGCAAGATCGATGGAAGGGAAGCGCCGAAGGTAGCCCTTGCCCGCCATTTGTACCGCGAGCTGGGTCTGCGAGTTCCGACCGCGCGTATGACGCCCTTCGGTTGTTTCGAGGCTGAAGCAGCAGAAGCGCCTCGCCATCTCCTGATCGCCTATGTTTTCCTGATCAAGCTTCACAACGAAGAGATCACTCCGACTGACGGAATAGATGAAGCCATCTGGACGCCGGTCGATAAAGCGCCAATCCTGCCACTCGCCCCGCTCACGCGCAACCACATTCTCACCCTGTTCTGGCAGATGCAGTTCGGCGCCGACCTCTCATACCAGCACGAAAAAGCCGCCGTTCAACAGCGAAGCGCCCGGAATTAGCACCCGCCATGCCGACGTTACCCCGCCTCACACTGCCCGGGTTGATAAATCCCACCTTGCCGACCAACGCTCAGGCGCTGGGCCGTGCCGGTTCACAGCAGCTGCGGACCTGGGACATTGCCTCCACCTTCCATTGCTCGATCATCGGTACCTGCCTGACCACGGGCGAACTGCGCCGAATACTCGTGAAGTCCGGCCAGGATGACGCACGCAGCGCGAGTGACCATGCCCTGCATGGCCGCGGTGTGCGTCTGGCAGGCCAGCGCGACCAGGGCGCAAAGATGCTGAACAAGTCTCTCGACAAGCGCCATGAGACGACCATCAAGCGCATTTCGAAGAACGCGAATGAGCAGGAGTTGAGAGAAATTTGGCGAGAATCGTTCGACCGGGGCGACATTGCCGGGCCCTACTGGGCGCTGATGAGCCATCCGGGCAGTTCGGCCGGTTTGATCCACGATATTTTCGGCGAGGTCCATATGCTGTCGCACCTCGTCGGCAGCGCAAGCCGCCTTGATATTACCCGCCTGACGCAACTCGAAAAGAACCTCGAACAGGCTCACGAAAAGGCGGCGCGGCAGGAACTACGCCTGAAAGCTGCCGCCGACGAACGCATAGACCAGCAGCAATATATCCGGCGGATCGAAGGGCGGCTCATCCGAGCCGAAGCGATCGCAGCGTCCGCAGCACGACAGGCATCGATGAAGGGGCCTGCGATAGAGCGCTCGGAAGCAGAAGACATGCACGCGCCGCACCTGACGAAACGGCTGGCCGAAATGGAGGAGAAACATTCCGCCCTTCAGCATGCGTTCGACCAGTTGCAGGATCTAAATCACGCCGTGCTCAGAGAAAACGAGGCGCTTGAAACGGCCATCGCCACGCATCTACAGACAGACGCCGAAAGCGTGAAGGTGCCAGCGGGCGGACCCGTGCTTTACGTCGGTGGGCGCCGCAACCTCTTCGACCACCTGCGCGCCTATGCGGAAAGCCGCAATGTCGACCTTCTTCTCCATGACGGTGGGATGGAGGACAGCACAACCTTGCTTCCCGCCCTTATCGGGCAGGCAGCAACGGTCTTCTTCCCGGTCGATCACATCAGCCATTCGGCCGTCGGCATCCTGAAGCGCCATTGCCGCGAGCAGGGAAAATCCTACCTGCCGCTGCGCTCGGCGGGGCTTGCAAGTTTCCTCGCCGCCCTTACAGGCGCCGGCGGCGCATACGGCAAGCCGTCGTAAAGCGCGTCAACCAAGGGCCGCGGCGTTGCCGGAAAGGCAGTCGACCGCCAGCTGTTGGCTGGTAGTTTCCAAATCCGCAGCGGAGACGCCTCGTTCCCATCGGACACAAGACCGACGCCTGCGCCCACATTCGCCTGCATGATCTCCGCAAGGATGGAGAGCGCGATCGAAGACGCACTCTTACCACTCTCGAACAACCCCGCCGGCCTGTGGATCCGGCCGAGTTTTTCCTTTTCCACACAAAAGCGCGCAAGGATATCGAGCCTTCGTTCTTTCGGCTACCCATAGCGCCGACATAGAAAGCGCCGGTCGCCAGGATCAGCGGCAGCAAGTTCGTTTTCATTCATGATCGTGGAACATGATCACACCTCCCACATAGCTCGCTCTGATGTCGATACTTCTAGGTGGACGATCGGTTCAATGTATCCGTTGTCCGCGAACTTCTGCCTGAGACTTCGCGATACGACGGGGCAAACATGCAATTCATCAACAACGGGTCAGATGTTCCCGAACCTTTGCTGTAGGCTCATGAAGACCAGGCGCGTCGTGTTTTTTCTGCGGCGCCAGCATTTCCTATCCTGCCCACTCCCGGATTCCGGGGCCTTGTAAAAAAAATCTACGCCTAACTGGGCGAAATTCCCAATGCCATTGCCCGTGCCGCCAACGAGATGGGAGGGGCTGCGTATCTGCATGGACGCTTAGCCGACTCCCCAAATGAGACGGATCTCGACCGCTTGTTAATATCGAGCGGCGATTTTGGCCTCGCCCATCTGACCGCCCGTTGGGCGGCCCGTTTTGTCAGCGAACTCTTTCGCAACCACATCGGCAACATCATCGGATGCAGCATCAATGATCCGGTGATGTGTTACGTGATGGATACGGCCGCGACCGCTGGCCGGCTGCGCATTAGCGCCAACATAAGGCGTGCATGACTTCCTGATCGTGTCAAAAATGGACGCAGACACTCTGGTGTCATTTCGATAACGCTCCTGAAGAATGAAAGTTTCGCCCACGCGGGCGCTACGAATTACCGGCCTCCCGCTCTCTGCGTTTCCGCGCGGCATAATTGTCTGAAGCGGAGACGTCGTCGTTCTGTGCTGTGGCAGTTTGCCCCCTTGGCGGCGAAATCATGCCGAATGTCGGGAATGGCGGGCTGCGGCTTGTTTTGTCCATTCCGGGAATGCGCTGCGGCGAATTCCTGTCTTTTAAACGCTCGTTATCCGAGGGAATACGATGAGCACGACCTTTACCAGACAGGATTACAGCCTGGGTGTCAGTCCCGTCGATCTTGCCATCGCCGACATCAATGGGGACGGCAACCTTGACCTGGTGGTGACCAATGTCGGGTCAGCGGCCAAGCTTCTGGTGTTGCAGGGGAACGGTACGGGAAGCTTCTCGACGTCGACGAACATCGACGTCACGACCGGCGACCCCAGCATGGGCTTCGCCAAAGTTGCCGACATGAACGGCGACGGCCATCTCGATATCGTCTTCGACAGTTACTATGACTACAGCGTCCGGGTGCTGCTCAGCGATGGCGCGGGAGGATATCAGGCCGGACCCCCTGTGAGCTTCGGATCCCGCCCCATGTCGATGGCGATCGGCGACGTCAATGGCGACGGCCGGACAGACGCGGTGACCACGAGCCAGAACGGTGTGATTACCGTGCTGTTGGGCGATGGGCAGGGCGGGTTCTTGAGCCCGATCAGCAACGCGTCCATCAGCTCGCGCTTTCCGGGCTCCGTCACCCTGGCGGACATGAACGGCGATGGCAAGCTCGACATCGTCGCCTCCGGCAACTCTCCTCCGTTCGGCAGCGTCTCGGTGATGCTGGGCGATGGTGCCGGCGGCTTTACGGCCGTTACACATTACAGCATGGGAACGCGCCTGCCGGGCACCGTGACCGTTGCGGATATCAACGGCGACGGCAAGCTCGATGCCCTGACGACCAACATCGGAACACCCGGCACGGTTTCGGTCCTGTTGGGTAATGGCAATGGCGGCTTCACATCCGCGACGGACATCAGTGTCGGCGCCAATCCCGGCTCCCTCGCAGTGGCGGACCTGAACGGCGACGGCAAGCTCGACCTCATCACCGCAAACTCCAACGCCAACAGCGTTTCGGTGCGGTGGGGGGACGGCAGCGGCAACTTCTCGGGCGGCACCGACATCGCCGTCGGCAGCATGCCGAAAACCGTCAAGGTGGCCGATGTCAACAAAGACGGCAGGATGGACATCGTTGTTACCGGCGTCATGGGCGGCGGCGTCACGGTGCTGCTGGGCGGCAAGAAGGCAGATGTCACGGCGATCTCGTCGAGTGCCACCGGCACGCTGAAAACCGGCGATACGGTTACCTTCACGCTGACGACCGACGTGCCCGTCACCGTGAACGGCACGCCGGAACTGATGCTCAGCAATGGCGGGCGAGCGGTTTTTGCGGGGCTCGACGGTAACGGCAGGCCGACATTCACCTACACGGTCGTCGAGGGCGATACCGGCACGAACACTCTTTCCATTACCGGCATCGACAGCACCGCTGGCTCGATCGATGGATCGGCCGAGTTGAGCTTTGCGACGCCGATCGGCGCCGTCGGCGGCAACGGAATCCATTCCCAGATAACCGCCGTGGATGTGAACGGCGATGGCAAGCTCGACCTGCTGACCGCCAACCAATTTATGAGCACGGTTTCGATCCTTTTGGGTGATGGAACAGGCAATTTTTCCAGCCCGACGCAGGTCACGGCCGGCTCTGGCAGCTACGCCCTCTATAGCCTTGCCACCGGCGACATAAATGGCGACGGCAAGATCGACCTGCTGACCGCCAATGGGACTGATGGCACCGTCTCCGTGCGGTTGGGCGACGGCGCGGGCAATTTTTCCAGCTCGACTGAGATCAGCGTCGGCGGCACCCCCCAAGCCATCATCCTTGGTGATGTGAACGGCGACGGCAAGCTCGACATGATCACGGCAGGCGGCGGTGTTGCCGTGCGGCTGGGCGATGGCGCCGGCAATTTCTCCAGTGCGATAAGCGTTGCAGGCTCGGGATTGGCCGTGGCCCTTGCCGACGTGAACCGTGACGGCAAGCTCGACATGCTGATATCGGGCGGGCTCAACATCGCGGTGCGGCTGGGCGATGGTGCGGGTCATTTTTCCACTTCGGGCACGGCCAGTGTCGCCAGTTTACCGACGTACCTCACCGTTGTGGACTTGAATGGCGATGGCAAGCTCGACCTGCTGTCGGAGCATAATTCGTCCAACCAGGTTTCCGTGCGCCTGGGCAATGGCACCGGCGGCTTCTCCGGCTCGACGCAGCTGACCTTCGCAAGCAACGTCCGCGACATCGCGGTCGGCGACGTGAACGGCGACGGCAAGGCTGACGTGGTCGCGGCGAACGGCGGAAACGTGTCGGTGCGGCTGGGTGATGGGACCGGCAATTTCTCCGCCTCGACGGATATCAGCGTGGCTGCCTCGTTGGACGTCATCAGCCTTGCGGACGTAAATGGCGATGGCAAACTTGATATTCTGGCGTCCTATAATGGCACCACGTGGGTGCTGCTAAACACCTCGTATACGGCGGCGTCTTTCGACGGCACGACCATTTCCACTGCGGACGGATCGCTAACCGGGCTCGAGGTGGACGCGACCCGGCCGGATGCGCCGACCCTCGCGCTTGCCAACGATACCGGTAGGTCCTCGACCGACCGCCTTACCAACGACGGCTCCCTGACGATAGGCAAGGAGGTTGGAGCAACGCTGAGCTATGTCGTCGATGGCGGCCAAGCTTCGGCGAGCTACGATCCGACAGCGCTTGCGGAAGGCGAACACACGATCGAGGTGACGCAGACGGATCTTGCGGGCAACGTGTCCCTGGCCGGCAGCATCACATTTACGATCGATCGGACCGCACCGGACGCAGCCGTCCTGGCGCTGGCAACCGACAGTGGAAGGGCCCCCACGGACGGGATCACGAACGACGGTGCGATCACCATTGTGGGCGTGGAGGACGGCACGACACTAACCTTCTTCGTGGATGGTGTGGCGACCTCAAACTATGATGCTAATGCGCTTACCGACGGCGAGCATACGCTGGAGGCAATGGTGACGGATGCCGCGGGCAACGTTTCCACCACAAGCAGCCTCACGTTTACGCTCGACAGGGCCGCCCTGGCCCCCGTTCTTGCCTTGACGTTGGACACGGGTGCGTCCTCGACCGACAAGATCACGAAGAGCAATGGCGCCCTGACCATCACGGGAGTGGAGGATGGTGCGACGCTGAGCTACGTCGTGGATGGCGGCGCCGCAACGTGGTACTACGATCCGGACGCGCTTGCCGATGGTGAGCACACGATAGAGGTGATACAGAAGGATCTCGCCGGCAACGTCTCCAGCGCAGGCAGCATCACCTTCACGCTCGACCGGAGCGCGCCGGACGCGGTGGTCCTGGCGCTGGCATCCGACACGGGAACGTCCGCTACGGACAAGCTCACGAACAACGGCGCGCTGGCAATCTCCGGTCTGGAGGACGGCACGACGCTGAGCTATGCGGTGGATGGCGGAGCGGCATCGTCGAGCTTCGATCCGGATGCGCTTGCCGACGGCACGCATACCGTCGAGGTCATTCAGACGGATGCTGCGGGCAACGTTTCCGACGCAGAGAGCATAACATTCACGATCGACAAGACCGTCGCTGCCCCTGTCCTTGCCCTGACATCGGATACCGGCTCATCCTCGACCGACAAGATCACCAGCAGCGGCGTACTGACAATCACCAAGGAAAACAACGCCACGCTGAGCTACATCGTCGATGGTGGGACGCCGTCGAGCAGCTACGATCCGTCCGCCCTAGCCGATGGCACACACACCGTCGAGGTCATTCAGACGGATGCCGCGGGCAACATTTCCGACGCAGGCAGCATAACATTCACGATCGACAAGACCGTCGCAGCCCCTGTCCTTGCCTTGACATCGGACACGGGCTCATCCTCGACCGACAAGATCACCAACAACGGTGCGCTGACAGTCACCAGGGAAAGCGGCGCCACGCTGAGCTATGTCGTGGATGGCGGAGCAGCGTCAAGCAGCTACGACCCGTCCGGGCTTGCCGATGGTACACACACCGTCGAGGTCATTCAAACGGATGCTGCGGGCAACATTTCCATTGCCCGCAGCATCACCTTCGCGATCGACAAGACCGTTGCGGCGCCTGTCCTTGCCCTGACATCGGATACCGGCTCATCCTCGACCGACAAGATCACCAGCAGCGGTGCGCTGACCATCACCAAGGAAAATAATGCCACGTTGAGCTATGTCGTGGATGGTGGCACGGCATCAAGCAGTTACGATCCGTCCGCCCTGGCCGATGGAACACACACGGTCAAGGTCGTGCAGACGGATGTCGCCGGCAATGTCTCCGATGCCCGCAGCTTCACCTTCACGCTCGATCGGACAAAGCCTGTCATGCCGGTTCTTTCCCTGAGTTCGGATACGGGTGCGTCCTCGACCGACAGGATCACCAGCAACGGCGCCCTGACGATTGCGGGGAAGGAAAGTGGGACCACGCTGAGCTATATCGTCGATGGCGGCCAGGCATCGAGCACCTACAATCCGTCTGCTCTCACCAATGGTGCCCATACCGTGAAGGTGATCCAGACCGACAAGGCCGGCAACGTGTCGTCGGCCGGCATCCTGACCTTCACGCTGGACAAGGCTGCGCCGACCGTGACCGGTGTCACCGCTTCCGGTCCGGGCGTCAGCGGCGGTTCGGGCACGCTCACCACCGGTCAGACGGCCGAGTTCAAGCTGACGCTCAGCGAGGCGGTGGTTCTGACGGGCGCCACCAAACTGACATTGACGCTCAGCAACGGCAAGCAAGCCATCTACGATGCCGCGGCATCGGGCAGCAAAACGCTTGTTTTCGACTACAAGGTCGGGCTTGAGGACACGGCAAGCGATCTCTCCGTCACGAAGCTCAACCTCAACGGCGCCACCATCAAGGATGCCGCCGGCAATCTCCTCAACATAACAGGTGCCAGCATCAATCCGGCCGGCAAACTGGTCATCGATGGGTATACCGGCACATCGGCTGCAGACGTCTTCAACGGCACTGTCGGTGCAGAGACGTTCCGCGGTCTGGGCGGCAACGACACCTATATCGTCAACAATGCCGGCGATGTGGTGGTGGAAGGTGCCAGCGCCGGCACCGATCTCGTCAAGGCGTCGATCAACTACACGCTGACCAGCAATGTCGAGAACCTGACGCTGACGGGTTCGTCAAAGCTCAGCGGCACAGGCAACACGCTCGCGAACACCCTGACGGGCAACGACGCCGACAACCTGCTCGACGGCAAGGTCGGTGCAGACCGAATGATTGGCGGCAAGGGCAACGACACCTATGTCGTCGACAATGCCGGAGATGTGGTGGTGGAAAGTGCCAGCGCCGGCACCGATCTCGTCAAGGCGTCGATCAACTACACGCTGTCCAACAATGTCGAGAACCTGACGCTGACGGGTTCGGGTAAGATCAACGCCATCGGCAACGGCCTTGCCAACATCCTGACGGGCAACGATGCGGACAACGCGCTCGACGGCAAGGCCGGCACGGATCGTTTGATCGGCGGCAAGGGCAACGACACCTATGTCGTCGACAATGTCGGCGATGTGGTGGTGGAAGGTGCCAGCGCCGGCATCGATCTCGTCAAGGCGTCGGTCAACTACACGCTGTCCAACAATATCGAGAACCTGACACTGATCGGCTCCACAAAGATCAATGGCACGGGCAACACGCTCGCCAATATCCTCACAGGCAATGACGCCGACAACCTGCTCGACGGCAAGGTCGGGAACGATACGCTTGTCGGCGCTGGTGGTGCCGATACGCTCTATGGCGGTGCGGGGGCAGATAAGCTGACCGGCGGCTCCGGCGCGGATGTGTTCCTGTTCAAGGCGGTCACGGATACGACAGTCGTCGCCGCCGGCCGCGACACGATCATCGACTTCAACCGCAGCCAGGGAGACAGGATCAGCCTCAAGGCGATCGACGCCAATCTGGACCTGAAGAACGACCAGGCCTTCACGTTCATCGACACGCAAAAATTCCACAAGAAGGCGGGTGAACTGCGCTACGAGATCAAGAACGGAGACACATTCATCTCCGGCGATGTCGACGGCGACGGCACGGCGGACCTCTCCATCAGGCTCGACCTCAGCCTGGCCATGAAGGTGACCGACTTCATCCTGTGATCCTGCAGGAGAAGAATGTTCATACAGAAGGTGCTCATACCGAGTACCAAGCATCGTTCTTCAAGCTGGAGCGGGGCGGCGCCTAACTGCAGGACAGCAATGGTAGCGGCATGACCTGAAGCCCGAACATCGTGCCTATCTCCAGATCAGGCCGCGGCTTACGATGGCAAAGCACCGGTGCTTGGCCGCACCGAAAGGGCGCACGAGACCTGGGCAACGAATGCCGGCGCGTCCCGCGCCCCTCGCCCTTTTCTTCAGGGTTTCCCGTCTCTTGGCAGGCCCAATTTGGCAAGTGTGTCACTTATCTCGCGGGCAGCCTGGAGATAGGTTTCGCTGGCGTTGCGGGTGGGCAGGGCGATGTTCAGCGTGGTGGAGCCGGGGCGCAAAACCATGCCTTTGCGCAGAGCTTCCTCGGCTTCTTCCTGTCGGCCGAGGCGTTGATAGGCGACGGCAAGCAGCATGTAGGTACGACCCGAGGCGGGCGTGACGGCAAGGGAGCGCAGCAACCATTGCGCTGCTTCCTCATTGCGTTCCAGGATGAGGGAAGCGAGGCCGGCGCCGAGCAGCCATGTCCAGCGGGAGACTTCCGGCGTGTCGAAGCTGTCAGCCTTGACGAAGCTGGCGAGCGCATCCTCGAAGCGGCCAAGCTGAAGCTGTGTTAGGCCAAGCTGAAAGAGGGCCGCACCGTCCCAAGGGTTGATGGCGAGGGTGCGCGCGCAGGTGACCAGGCTGTCTGCGAACTGATTGGTCGCGGTCAGGAAGCGGCAATAGGTGCCGAGCACCAAGGCGGAATCCGGCATGGCCTGCTCAGCCGCCTCCAGAAGCGCGCGTGCGTCGTCTTCCGCCTTGCTTTCCTCGGCCGGTGGATACCAGTCCATCTGGATCGCGCGCAGGTGCAGCGCAGCGAGGGCAACCTGGACATCCACATTATCAGGCTCATCTGTGCGGTATTTTTCCAGAATCGCGCGCGCCGTCGCAAAGCGCTCGCGCGTCGTCTGGTTGATCGAAGCGCCAGCCTGCTGAATGGCGATGCGCGCTGGATCGCTCTGCGCGGTGATGTCGCCGGTCTCCAAAGTGTTGAGCCGCAAAGCAAGCGCGTAGCCCACGCCGGCTGCCAGCCGCGATCGCAGGTGTTGCGTGTCCGGCGCGCGCGCATCTATCGCGATATCCGCGACCGATTGGATCTCACGCGTCGCGGCGTCGGTCAGGCGAAGCTGCAGCGTCCAGGATCGCGGGTCCTTTCGCAGGGCTCCTTCGACCAGCAGAGTTGCGGCCTCTGTGTCCTGCACCGTCAGTCGCTTGCCTTCTTCGGGTGGCGTGACAAGGCGGATACCGTCGATTCGGGAAAGGCCGCCGATCAGCTCGGCAGCCACCCCATGGGCAAGCGCAACACTTTCGGGGTCATCTTTGTTGAAGGTGAACGGCGCAACCGCGATGACAGGCTCTGCCCGGCCGGAAATGCCGCTGGACGGCAAAAGAAAGGCCGTGAAAGCCGCCCCGGCCGCCAGGATGGCAAGCCCCGCAGAGAAAAGCCTCCCCCAGTGTCCAGCAAGACGAAAGCGGGAGACGGCGCCGGACTGATTCACCGCGGCGATTGTGGGTGCGTCCTCGTAAGCGACTGCATCGTCGGTAGAAACATCGGCGGCAAAAAGGTACCCCCGACCCGAGACGAGCTTGACTGTCTGGCGTTGGTGATCGCCGAGCGCTGCACGGATTTCGCGGATGCACTGGAAGAGGCTGTCTTCTCCGACATGAACCCCCGGCCAGATCGTGTCGAGCAGTTCCTGCTTGGTGAGAAGCCGGTGGCTGTTGGTGACCAGCAGGCGCAGCAGTTCGAACGTCTTCGGGCGTAGATGAATCACGACTCCATCGGGACCACGCAGTTCGGCGCGGCCCGGATCCAGAGCGAATCCCGAAAAAAAGAACACCAGGCCCCCATCATCCCACTGGAGTTGACGCGCAAAATAGAGAACGGCCGGGCGGGACGTCAACCTGTGCCGTGCAGGCTGAACCTCATCATGGTGCGACACGTGCCGTTGCTGCGCCCTTGCCGTTGATTTCAGAAAAATTTCAGAAAATCCCTAGCTCTTGCCGGTGTCCTATCAGGACGTCGATGTGGGAGTGGATTATCAATTTAGGAACCGCGAAAGCGGAAATGAAACCAGCCACTTTAGGGGGTAGGGTGATGCGAGGCGACGGGGCGAGCGGAGCGTCAGTGCCCGGGACCGGAGGACAGGCGAAGCGCAGGCAACATCATGCTTGACCAACACGTGACGTCTTCCACTCCCCGGCTTTCGGAGCTGCCGGAAGATCAACTTGACCGTTTGATGCAGGCCCCGGCTTTTCCGGATGTCTTGCAGCTTCTGGCCCGAGGATTTGGCGTGCTCTATGAGAATGCCCCGCGGATTTCCTCCCTCTTCGCCTCGCAGCAGAGATGGCTGCTGTGCCATGCGGGTCTCGCCCTTCATTTTCGTGCGTCCCTTGAAGGTACACCCGGCTTGACCCGACGAACGCTCGGCGTGCTTGCCGTCGACCTCCGTCTCGCCAGCCGTAACACGGCCTATGCTTTTTTCGACGAGGCGCTGAAATACGGCGTCATCCGCCCGTCAACGGTGGGTGTTGGTGCATACGGGAGCGAGGTCGAGCTGTCGCCGGCGCCGATGTCCATGCTGATCCACTGGTACGATCTGCATTTCCAGGCACTCGACCGTCTCGACGGTGGCGACAGGAGCAGTCGATTCCTGGCGCAGCCGGAACGCATACTGGCCACTCTGGCACCCATCTTCGCGCCGGCTTTGCTGTCGAGTACTCAGGTGCGCATGCCGGGCCCATTCTACACGATCTTCACCTGGGCGGATGCGGGCGGCAACCTGATGGACCGGCTGATCGCCGGCATCGACGAGCACACGCCCGCACAGCAGGGCCGCTTCCTCACGGATGTCGTCTCGATTTCTCATCTCGCCCAGGCTTTCAGCTTGTCCCGGGCCCATGCCAGCCGGAAGTTGGCGGCGGCAGAGGCAATCGGCGGCATCGGCTGGTACGGTCGGCGCGGCCGTTCTTCCATGTGGATATCGGCGGATTTTTACAACGAATATGCGCGAGCGCAGGCGCAAAAACTGTTCATTCTCGACAAGACCTTCGCTGAAGCCAAGGCGGCGCAGGAGCAATATGACGAGGCTTATTCTAGGTCGGGCTGACGCGTGCCAAACAGGTGCGAATTGTCGCCTCTGATGCCTTGCACCGCAATCGTTCCGACGCTGTTCATCGCAGATGCGGGTCTCTGATCGCCCGTCCATTTCAAGACGATCTGGCATCAGGTAGCTCTAAAGACGGTTGAACAAACGTCAGGGATTGAGATTGGCGATCTTCTCATCGAATGATTGAGATGAGAGTACAAACCTGCCGTTAAGCTCCTTAATTTGCAGCTTTACACACTGGGCACGCTTACTGACCACCGCTGTCGATGAAGGATGTATCCTGTATTGCTTGATCCGGTGCGCAATCGACGGCATTCGCGAGAAACGCAGGCTTTCCTCATTGGTTGGGCAATACCCTGATCCAAAATGCGTTAAGTAAGTGCTTTTTTACAACGTCAACTCCTATTCGCTAAACAAGAAGTGCCTCGCGGTAGGCTAGAGTCTAGTCACGCGTCGAATTTAGTTCGAGCAGTGATGGCATATGCTACGCCGTCATGCTACCGGATCTTTGCACCTGACGTGATCGGGATAGCGGGATAATAGAACACTTCCTGACGCGCGTGCCCTCCCCGGTTTTCAATTTACACGCTGCCCTAGTTGGTTCGACTAGAGGAGAGTGGGCTTGACTGCCATCGGGCTTAAGATGCGTCCGGCTGGATGCATAAAACGAACCCGTGACCCGCGCGAGCGCATTCAAAAAAGCAGATCCCTCAGCGTAAAATAATTCGGAAAAGTCAATCCAATTCTAATCGACGATCAACATGCATTGATCGCCAGCCGCGGATGGCTCGAATCAGAAAGAGCCTCCGACATGACCATGTGCCGTCTATCATAGTGTAGGGATTTTCGGACGCAAAGAAGAGCATTGATGCTGGCCGACTGCAAGATTGCAGCCAATGCTGGATGGAATCACGGGATCTTAAAAGCAGTGCGTGAAAAGCTCATCGGGCTGGAGGATTTCGCAGTCGAATTGACCGGGTTCGAGGCATCGGAAATAGATATAGGGGCAACTTCGCCGATCCTGCGGATAGTTATCCAGAAGTGCCTGAACCGCCAATTTCTCGCCAAGGCGATTTGTGGCTGCTCAGCGACCATCTCCGCCTCGTCGAGGACGGATTTGCAGCCCTCGATCTGAGCCTTCGGAAGAGACGTACCGAAAACGCCGGACGCGGGCTGGCGCGCCGACGCAAAAAATGCGGGGCGGTTCATGGAGAAACGACATTGAAAATGGACCGCGCCGAAGTTACGTTCCGCGCATGAACGACAACACCACCAGCCCTCACCACCACTTAATCGATCGCGGAACAGCCGATCTATTGGTTATTTTCTCGGGTGCATCCCGCAAGCCGGGCCAGTTTGATTTTCGCGGATATGCCGAAAGAACTGCCCACAGCGTATTGCTCATAAATAATGGGCAAAACCAATGGTATCAGCAAGGCGTTCCCAGCCTTGGCGCATCGATCGATGCCTTGATTGCCGAAATCCGATCAATAGCTCGCCGGATTGGCAGCACGCGACTCCACTTCACCGGCGCGAGCATGGGCGGTTATGCCGCGATGTTGTTCGGCTCCCTGTTTCGGGCACCCGCACTTGCATTCGCCGCCGATACCCGCCTTCGCCTGCCGCACACCCACAGTATGCGATTGATGGTCGGCGACGCAGTGTTTCCGGATTTGCGGCCACTGCTCGCCGCATCCTCGGAGCTGTCCCATAGTCATATGATCGTTGGCGGTATGGATGTGATGGATATGGTAGGTGCCGACCACGTGCGAAAATTCTGCAACGTCATCTGCGAACCCCAAGCGGGCCACGGAATCACTGGGTTTTTGCGAGAACGCAATCAACTAGACACATATATAGAAACATTTCTCGCTGGAAGGATAAATCCCGCCGAGAAAACTATACCATCGGCAGAGGCCATACAACTACTCTATCAAATCAGATTCTCACCACGCGAAAAAGACTGCAAAGACATGCTACTCATGGCCGAGAGGGCCAGAAAGATTGAAACGGAAAGCCTTCTGGTGAAATATTATCTTGGATATGCGAAAATTAAGACGAAACAGTACGGAGAGGCTGTAGAAATATTTCGATGCCTTGCTTCCGAAGCACCAACGAATGAAGATATTCACTTTTACTACGGTTTTTCATTGCGCTTGGCTGGCGAGAAAAGCTCGGCTGAATCCACTTTGCTTGAGCATTTAGCCAGATGGCCATCCTCGGCAAGGGTAAAGACACAACTCCAAGCGCTGACGTGATCCCCACCGCTTTCAACTCGCCAGCGCCGCACCAAGTGCATCCACACGGTTCAGCAACGCAAAATCCGTTGAAGCGGAGACAGTAGTGCGTCCGCTGACGACTTCATTGAAGCGAACACCGAAGACTAACCATTGTCTATCGGTTCCGGCATCAACTGTGGGTATGCCGGCAGTATATTCGGTATAGGCGCTGTATTTTCCGACGCTTCCGCCCCAGTGCCCGACCACCGCCCCGACGTCCACCAGGATATTCCGCGTGAGCGCGGCCGGAGTGAGGATGCGGTTTCTGTCGTTGCCGGAAAAAATGAGCTGATCCATGTCGATATCGGCGCGGAAGCGTCCTGCTGAAGATCATCCAATCATCCTTGCACTTGGCAAAGACGATGAAGAGGCGCTGTGTGGGTTCCCATCCGGTGGAGAAATCTCGGCTCCACATATGCGCCAACGCAAGATAATTCGCGTGGAAGTCTTGAGTTTGCAGGCCGAACGCAGGGGCCGGCGCGAGGTCGCCCGATTGTTAGGGGCACCTCAACGCCACGTTCGGCGGATGACCAACAAGCCACCAGACAAGCACGAGCCATCAAGAAGGAGTTTCTATCTGCCTAGATGCTCTCAAGAGCGGGACCGAGTGATCGAACGCGACCGGCGAGGCCCTGCCGGCAGGGTGGGCATCGGTTCTATATCGGGGCGCCGAATTTGTTGAGACATTAGAAAAGCATGTTACGCGCCCACTCGATATCATATTCAAAGTCTCAGCGGCGTTGGATCGATACCTAAGCGAACAAGGCAATGCTCTAGGCACGAGACTCAATTAGCCCACCAGATGAGGATAGCTGCGATGAGGATTGCGGCGTTGAAGTTTGTGGCGAGTTTGTCGTATCGGGTTGCGATACGTCTCCAGTCTTTCAGTCTGCAAAAGGTGCGCTCGATCATATTGCGTCGACGATATGGCCTTTCATCGAAGGGGTGTCTTCGCTTGCGGGCCGGATTGTTCGGTATGACGGGGACAGTTTTCCGCTTCAGCAGGTACCTTCGACATTGACACGTCCGTCAACACCGGCGGAACGACTGTTGCTCTCTTCGGCGCCATCTCCACCCGTTTTGCACCGGGCATCGAGTTTCATAAACTTGGCAACGGCTCCCTCGATGGCAGCAATGTCGCTAACTACGCCAACCAGATGGCCCCGTTCTTCGCCGAACTCCGCCTGGACCTCCTGATCGTCATTCTCGGTACGAACGACACCCGCCGGAATGCGTCGTTTGAGACTTTTACAGCGGCCCTTAAGATTTTCGCCGCAGGAGCGCGTAGCGCCAATGCCAACCTGGGGATCATCTTCTGGGCACTCGCCGATACCAAGTCGGCCAAGGTACGGCCTTTCACAGACTACGTCGCCGAGATGCATCGCCTGAGCGGCCCCGGCTAGATTGGCTGCGAGTTTTTCAACCATCACAAGCTTTTCGGCCCATAGGCGGCGGCAAACGCGCTCGGGCAGTTCGCCGACAATCTGCACGTGAGACCCTGCGGATTCAATACCGCCAGGGAATGCACCAAGCGCTTCTTCTGGCTCTGAAAGAGCCATCTTAAAATGGCTGGCTACCCCTACACACTTCACCGGTAGGACAACAACCGCCTGCTCACGACCAAGATACGGTCCCCGATCCGAAGCGTTCCGTGACTAGCCTGGATCAATGGCGGTGACAACGATATCGAACTGGTACGGCGCAATCTCGCCGACAGGACGCGGATGGGCGTCATGGGTACGCCTGAAGTCCACGAGGGCTATTGAACTCAAATGCCGCCGATGCGGTACTATGAACCATCTGAGGCCACCCGAGCCCGCACCCGACCGCCCCGAGCGGCATGAACAAGGATGCGGCTGCTATGCCCTCAAAGACTGCCCCTCTCCCACCGCTACCGGCTGACGCTCCCAAGGCGCCCGCCGCCAACCGCTACAAAGAACAGTACGGCATCATTCTGGTCTGCGCGGATGAAGCCGCCGAGGTCGCGCTCTTCGAAGCGCTACCATCCGTCGCTTCTTCCCCTTCATCGCGGCCGCAACGCCGTCGAGGCGGCAGTAGAGGCCGGCGACAAGATAACGGGTGGCACAGCGTTTCACCTGGACGAAGGTTTCGATACTGGCCCGGTCGTGTTCCAGGACTGGTGTTTTGTCGGGCGGGGTGAAAATGCCGGCACTTTCTGGCGGCGGGCACTTGCCCCGCTCGGGCTTGACCTATTGGTTAGAGCGGCGTCGCACCTTCAAGATTACGGGTTCGTCCTGACCTTGCCCCCAAGTTTTATCCAGTTTTGAGTTCGCTCCAGCGGTTTTTGGTTTCGGTGTTTGCGGCGGTAGCGG
>NZ_JBXARJ010000015.1:0-179922 GCF_058808115.1 Shinella sp. GW821-FHT11G07 | reverse complement strand
ATCTTCACATTCGCTAGCTCGACACCCGAGCCGTCAGACTTGACGCGAATTTTGACGTTGTAATCAACGACCCGCTTGATCGGAACGAGCAGTTTCATGGAATTCTCCTTGTCGTCAGCAGAGGGTGCGGAAACGGTCGGCCATCACGTCGAGAACCTCGCCGGGGTCACGCTTCCACCAGTTGTTCGCAGAAAAGATCTCGACTTCGCAGGGCCCGGCGTAACCAGCGCCCTCGACGCCTTTGCGGATCGCCTTGAGATCGGCGACACCATCGCCCATCATGCCGCGATCGAGCAGGACGTCACGCGTATCGGCGAGCCAGTCGCAGAGATGATAGCCGAAGATCCGGGCCTTGCCGGCACGTGCCAGTTGGGCATCGAGGCCTCTGTCCCACCAGACATGATAGACATCGACGGCGATGCCGAGATTTGGTGCATCGACTGCGTCGCAGATGTCGAGAGCATCCCGCACGGCCGTCAGGCAGGAGCGGTTGCCGGCATAGACGGGATTGAGCGGTTCGAGCGCCAGCTTGACATTGCATTCCGCCGCATAGGGTGCGAGGTCGGCGACACGGTCGGCCACGATCTTGAGGCTCTCGGCCGTGCCCTTGGTGCCGGGATGCACACCTCCCACCACAATCGTCAGCACGGTCGCCCCGAGGCCGGCGGCCATGTCGATGGAGGCCATTGCCTCGTCGAGAACCGCAGCCTTGTCGATGGCCTCCGTGCCGACGAGAAACGGGGTGCGGCAAAGCCCGGCCACGGACAGGCCCGCTGCCCGCGCCCGGTCCCCAATCTCGATGGCCCGTGCACCGATTTCCCGACGCCAGAAGACGATCGAGCCGAACCCGCGCGCGGCGCAGGCGTCTATCACCCGCTCAGGCTCCCATCCCGCTCCATGACCTTCGAGATTGTGCCCGAGGCTGGCGGTGTTCAGTGCCAAGGCCGAGTGGTCGCTCGAAAAATCGCGCATCGTCATGCGCCGTAGACGGCGAGCAGCTTCGTCATGCGCTCGACTGCAAGCTCCGGATTCCGCAGCAGGCCGCACTGGTCGGCAAGGCGGAAGACCTCGACGAAATAGGGCAGCGGCCGCATGGCCTGGGCGCCGTTCAGCATTACGAAGTGATCCTGGAATCCATTCAGCCAAGCGAGGAAGACGACGCCGGTCTTGTAATACTGGGTCGGTGCGCGGAAAATCAGGCGGGCGAGCGGCACGGTCGGGTCGAGCGTTGCACGGAAGGCCGCCATATCGCCCTCGCCCAGCCGCTCCACCGCATAGGCCGCGGCAGGTGCGAGCGGGTCGAAGATGCCGAGCAGAGCATGGGAAAACCCCTCGCTGTCGCCCTCGATGAGTTCGGGGTAGTTGAAGTCGTCGCCCGTATACATTTTCACGCCCGACGGCAGCCGGCGGCGCATGACGATCTCCTTCTCCTTGTCGAGGAGGGAGATCTTGATGCCGTCGACCTTCGCCGTGTTCGCTTCGATGACCGCGAGCGCCGTCTGCATGGCAGGTTCAAACGCCGCATCGCCCCAATAGCCGGCAAGCTGCGCATCGAACATATCGCCCAGCCAATGCAGGATCACCGGCTCGTCGCACGCGGCGAGCACATCGGAATAGACCTTGAGGTAATCTTCCGGCCCCTTCGCGACGCGCACCAGGGCGCGGGAGGCCATGAGGATGAGGCGGCCACCGAGTTTCTGGATCGCTTCCGCCTGTTCCAGATAGGCTCGGCGCACATCGTCCAGGCTCGTCACCGTCGCGGGGTCGAGATGATCCGTGCCGCAACCGTTGGCGACGAGCGCATTCGGAAGCTCCTCGCGCGTGCGGCGGATCAGTTCGAGCGCACCTGGCCAATCGAGCCCCATGCCGCGCTGCGCCGTATCCATCGCCTCTGCAATGCCGAGCCCGAGGCCGGCGAGGTAGCGGCGAAACTCCATTGTCTTCGCCCAGTCCACCGTCGCGCGACCCGAGGGATCGTTCGCTGTGAAAGGATCGGCGACGACATGAGCGGCAGAGTACACGACACGCGCCGGGTTTTTACTGAGCATCGCAACCGCGATCGGTGTTCCGGTCAGGACATAATCGGTGCGGCGGCCGGCGGTATCGGGAAGAGCGATTTTCATGGAAATGACCTCAGAAGCGCGGGACGAGCATGCCGGCATCGGCCGGGATCGACAGTCCGGTTGTGTAGGGAAGCCGGCCGGTCGCAAGCGATGCGACCAGCGTGCCGACCTCGGCCGGCTCGCCGACGCGGGGGAAGAGCGTGAGGCCTTGCGCCGCACGTTCGCGATAAGCCTTGATGACAGGCGCGGTCATCTCGGTGGCGATCAGGCCGGGCTGGACATCATAGACGGCAATGTTCTCCCGCCCGAGCCGGACGGCGAGCGTCTTGGAAACCATGGCGGCAGCGGCCTTCGAGGCACAGTATTCCGAACGCTGCTCCGCTACCGCGACGGCATTCGACGAGGTGACGTTGACGATCGAATGGAAGAGTGGTGGCCGGGCGCGCGCAAGAAGACGGCGGGCGAAGGCCTGGCTCAGGAAGAACAGGGCCTTCGTGTTCACGGCAAAGCAACGGTCCCAGCTGTCTTCCGAGACCTCCAGCATGTCGCCGCGCTTGAGCACGCCGACACCAGCATTGTTGACCAGCGTGGTGAGCGGCCCGAGCTTTTCCTCGACCGCACCGAGCGCCGCATCATGACCGCCGATCGCGGCGACATCGAACGGGGCGGCGGCCACCGGAACGCCATAGGCGGCGATTCGGGCGACGGCGGCAGTAAGCTCGGCATCTTCGACCGGCGCGTTAATCGCGACCGCAAAGCCCTCCCGTGCCAAGGCCTCGGCAACGGCAAGCCCGATGCCGCGCGAAGAGCCCGTGACGAGTGCCGCCGGCCGGGCAGACGCGGCGCTCATGCCCGTGCGCCCTTCTTCAGGAGTTCGCGCGCGATAATCATGCGCTGGATCTGGTTGGTGCCTTCATAGATCTGGGTGATTTTCGCATCGCGGTAGAGACGTTCCACCTCGAAGCCGCGGATGTAGCCGGAGCCGCCAAAGACCTGCACGGCATCGGCGGTACGCTGCACGGCCATGTCGCCGGCAAAGCATTTTGCAATAGAGCAGGCTTTCGTCGCGTCCGCGCCACTGTCGATCTTCGAGGCGGCGGAGTGGACGAGCAGGCGCGCGGCCTCAATGTCCTTCGCCATGTCGGCAAGCAGCCATTGCACACCCTGGAAATCGGAAATCGCCTTGCCGAACTGCTTGCGCGTTCCGGCATAGTCGAGTGCTGCCTCGAGCCCAGCCTGGGCGATGCCGACCGCAAGCGAGGCAATGCCGACACGCCCCTTGTCGAGCACCGACATCATCATGTGGAAGCCGCGGCCTTCCGTGCCGAGAAGGGCATCGGCCGGCAGGCGTACATCCGTGAAGTTCAGCGCGCCGACCTGGCTGGCGCGCTGCCCCATCTTGTGTTCCTTCGGCCCTCTTTCGACGCCGGCCGAATGCAGGTCGACGATGAAGATCGACATGCCGCGGTTGCCAGCTTCCTTGTCCGTGCGCGCCAGTACGAAGCCGTAGTCGGCGACCGGTGCATTGTGGATCCAGATCTTGCCGCCATTCAGCCGCCAGCCGTTTCCGTCGCGTGTTGCCGTGGTGCGGATGCCCGAAACATCGGTGCCTGCCTCCGGCTCGGTGATGCAATAGGCAACCTTCGAGCGCATGCCGAGGATCTCAGGCAGCAGAGCTTGCTGGCTTTCCGTGCCGTGGCGAACGAGGAGGCTCGAGATGAGTTCGATCAGGCCGCACTGGTCGGCGACAGAAGCATAACCACGGCTCAACTCCTCCATGACAAGCGCATAGGTGAGCGTATCAAAACCAGGCCCACCGAGCGCTTCCGGCACGCCGATGCCGAAGAGGCCGAGCTTTGCCATCTCCTCGTAGAGATCCGCGGGGAAGCGCTCCTCGCGGTCGAGTTCCTCGGCCAGAGGGCGGATCGTTTCGTCAGCAAAAGCGCGCGCCATCTCGCGCACCTGCTCCTGTGTTTCGGTGAGATACATCTGCCTCGCCTCCCATCTAGTAACTATCTGGTTACATACATTCGACCGTCGGTGAACGTCAAGATGGAAAAATTCGCGCGCCGCAAATGTAGCTGCTTGCACAGTCGTTTGGCCCCGTGCATATTATTCACTAATCAGTTACTTAAGGAGGACGACATGCATCCAGGAGAAAAGCGGAAATTCGGTCGAACGGACCTCGACGTGACCGCCTTCGGCTTTGGCACCGCCCCACTCGGCAACATTTTTCGCGAAATAGACGAGGAGACGTCGCAGGAAATGTTCGCGCGTGCCTGGGAGGCTGGCGTGCGATTCTTCGACACCGCCCCGATGTATGGTCATGGCCTCGCCGAACTGCGGACCAGCCATGCGCTGCGCTGGAAGAACCGTGATGACTTCGTGCTCGCCTCCAAGGTTGGGCGCCTGCTGCGCCCGGCGCGGCGCGATACGATCGACTTCGCGCCCTGGACGAATGCCGCGCCGTTCACCATGCATTTCGAATACAGCTACGATGGCACGATGCGCGCCTTCGAGGACAGCCTGCAGAGGCTTGGGCTGGAGCGGATGGATATGTGCTTCATCCACGACATCGACGTTTTCACGCGCGGGAGCGAACAGCCGGAGGTGTTCGAGCAGGCGATGGATGGTGCCTGGCGGGCGCTGGAGCGGCTGCGTTCGGAAAAGCTGGTGAAGGCGATCGGCGTCGGCGTCAACGAATGGCAGGTCTGCCACGCAGCGCTGCTACGCCACGATTTCGACTGCTTCCTGCTGGCCGGGCGCTATACCCTGCTCGAACAGGAAGCGCTGGACACCTTCCTGCCGCTCTGCGAAGCGCGCGGTGCGGCAGTGGTCGTCGGCGGTGGCTTCAACTCGGGCATCCTTGCCACCGGGGCAAAGGAAGGCGCGAAGTACAACTATGCTCCCGCACCACGAGAGATCATGGAAAAGGTCTCGAAGATCGAGGCCGTCTGCGCCGAACATGGCGTGCCGCTTGCAGCAGCGGCTCTGCAGTTCGTCGTGGCCCACCCCGCCATCCCGTCCTTCATGGCGGGCACGCGCACGATCGAACAGCTGGACCAGAACCTTGCGTGGTTCGCCCATCCGATCCCAGCCGACTTCTGGGCAGATCTGAAGAAAAAAGGCCTGTTGCGCGAGGATGCGCCCGTTCCGGCGTGAACCGCGCCTGCCCGCGCTGCGAAGGCGGCGCGGGAAATTTTAGCGGATCAGGATTGCCCTGAAGTCATTGACGTTGGTTCCTGTCGGACCGGGCACGAACAGGTCGCCCAAACGGTGGAACGCCGTCCAGGCGTCGTTGCCGGCGAGCAGAGCTGAGGGATCCGTCCCCAACTCGCGCAAACGCCTCATGCTGGCGCCATCAGCAAACGCACCCGCATTGTCCTCCGAGCCGTCGATACCATCCGTGTCGGCAGCAAGCGCCGCGAAGGGAACGCCCTCGCCCGCGAGTGCAAGCGACAGCAGGAACTCCGTATTGCGTCCGCCCTTGCCACGCCCCCTGACAGTCACCGTCGTCTCCCCGCCCGAGAGGATGACAACCGGGCGCGAAAATGGGCGGCCGCGACTGGCGACTTCACGTGCTATCGCGGCATGAACGCGCCCGACGTCGCGCGCCTCGCCCTCGATGCAATCCGACAAGATGACGGCAGGCACGCCAAGGGCCTCCGCCCGTTGTGCAGCAGCCTCCAGGGAGAGGCGGGCGGAGGCGATGACATGGACCTCATGCCCGGCAAAGACCGGGTCATCCAGCGACGGTGGCTCCCCCTCATGTCCGCCGAGCCACGCCTCGATCCGCTCGGGCAGCTTGATGCCCCATGTCTTGACCAGCGCGCGTGCCTCGTCACGATCGCTTGCATCCGGCACCGTCGGCCCGCTCGCGACCTGCGCCGCATCGTCGCCCGGAACATCGGAGACAACGAGCGTTACGACCTTCGCAGGGTGACAGGCCGCAGCAAGCCGCCCGCCCTTGATACCGGAGACCTGCTTGCGAAGGGCGTTCATGACGGAAATCGGCGCGCCGCTTGAAAGGAGCGCGCTGTTCAGCGCAGCCTCATCCTCCAGCGTCAGATTACCGGGCGGAGAGGGAAGAAGCGCGGAACCGCCGCCGCATATCAGCGCGACGACCAGATCGTCCTCGGTGAGCCCCTTTACGGCGTCGAAAAGTGCCCGCGATGCCGCAAGCCCCGCCGCATCGGGTACGGGATGGGCCGCCTCGATCACACGGATGCGCAGGCAGGGCGCGGCATAGCCGTAGCGCGTCACCACAACGCCTTCCAACGGCCCCTCCCACAACCTTTCGAAAGCTGCGGCAAGCTGTGCAGCGCCTTTGCCGGCGCCAATCACGACGGTCCGCCCCTTGGGTCGGGCCGGCAGGTATGCGCTCACGGCTTTTTCCGGATCCGCAGCCTCGACCGCGGCACGAAAAAGCTCTGTGAGAAAGTCTTTGTCTTCGGGCTTCATGAGACCGCCATGGATATCGGGGTGTCGAACCGGCGCTACTTGCCGAATTGGGCGGGTCGCTTCTGCCTGTAGGCAGCAAGCCCTTCCGTCAGATCCTCCGATGCAGCCGCCACGGCCCCGGCCAAAGCCTCAACGACCCGCTCGTTTTCCTCGCCCTCGGCGGCGTTGATCAGCATCTTTGTCAACTCGGTCGCTCGTGGCGAGCGTTTCAGCACGCGCGCCGCAGCAGCGTCTGCGGCAGCAGCGCCCTCACCCGTCGCCACGACTTGATCGACGAGGCCTAGCGCAAGCGCCTCCTGCGCCGCATAAACCTCGCCGAAAAGCGCCATGCGGCGAACGAGTTGCGTGCCAAAGCGGCGTGAAGCACGCTGCGTACCGGACCAGCCGGGGATGATACCAAGGCCGGGCTCCGGCTGGCCGATCTTAACATGCGCTTCGGCGATGCGCAGGTCGGCACAGGCAGCTAGTTCCAGCCCGCCGCCGAGCGCGTGGCCGTTCAGCACCGCGATCAGCGGAACCGTAAGACGCGCCAATGCGTCGAAAGCGCCATGCCCGTCGCGCAACCAGCGGCGTGAGAAGGTATCCGCGTCGAGACTGCTCCACGCATCGATATCACCGCCCGCACAGAAGGATTTTCCGCCCTCGCCGGCAAGGATGGCGACCCGGGCATCCGAGCGCTCGATGACGCGACACGCCTGCAACAGGGCGTCGATCATATCCTCGTCGATCGCGTTCAGCTTTTCCGGACGACGCAGGGTAATCCGTGCAACGCAGTCCTCAATGGAAAGTCCGACGCGCGGATCGCTCACAGCGCCAGCCCCATGGTTTCGGCGCGAAACAGCGCATCCTCCATCACCTTGAGCGTCTTCGAGACCCGCAGCGGCGTCGCGGCCTGATCGATAACATCGCGCTGGAGATCAAGGCCGGGCGCGATCTCAGTGACGACAAGCCCGTCTGCATCGAGTTCGATCACGCAGCGCTCGGTCACATAGGTGATCTCCTGCCCCTGCGCACGGGCGCGCTTGCCGGAGAAGCTGACCTGATCGACCTTCTGCACGAACTTGGCGATGCGGCCCTCCTTGTCGATCACCAGACGGCCATCCTCGACATGCATCTTTGCGCCCGCATTGAAATTGCCGGAGAAGACGATCTTTTTCGCGCGCGAGGTGATGTCCACGAATCCACCGGCGCCAGCGGTGCGGTGCGGCGTTGCCGCGAGGCGGCTGACATTGACTGATCCCTCGGCATCGATCTCGAGGAAGGACAGGAGCGAGCAGTCGAAGCCGCCCGCCTGGAAGTAACAGAACTGGTGCGGCGAGGCGACGAAGGCCTCCGCATTGGAGGCGCAGCCGAATTTGAAATCGAGCAGCGGCACGCCGCCGACGGCCCCCTGTTCGATCACCCAGGTGACCTTGCCATGCAACCCTTCCTCGATGAGGATGCGCGGCACATTAGCCGAAATGCCGAAGCCGATATTGACGGCCCAGTCGGCCTTCAGTTCCTGCGCCACGCGGCGGGCGATGACCTTGCCGACATCCAGCGCGGGCAGGCGGAACGTTTCGAGCGGGCGGAAGAGTTCGCCCGAGATCGCCGGATCATAGGGTGTTGCTGTCGTCTGCAACTGGTCGGGCGCTTCGACGATCACGTCGACGAGAATGCCGGGCACACGCACGTCATGCGGGCGCAATGTTCCGCTCGCCGCCACGCGCTTGACCTGCGCGATGACGAGGCCGCCGGAGTTGCGCGCCGCAAGCGCCATTTCCATCGCACCGAGGGTCGCGCCCTCCTGTTCGAAGGTGAGGTTGCCCTTCTCGTCCGCGGTTGTTGCGCGGATGATCGCGACATCGGGACGGATCGCCGGGAAATGCAGCCAGTCCTCGCCCTCGAAGGCAACACGCTTGACGAGCGGCGCCGCGCGCGCGCTGGCATTCATCGCGCAGCCGTCCTGATCGGGATCGACGAAGGTTTCCATGCCGACCTTGGTCAGCACGCCGGGGCGCTTGGCCGCGCCTTCGCGCAGCATGTCGAAGACGATGCCGGAGGGCACGTTCCAGGCTGCGAGTTCCTCCTTGAGGATCATCTGCCAGATGAGCGGCGGCTCGGCATTGCTCGGTCCAGATGGGTAGGAGCCGCCGATGATCTTCACCAGCATGCCCGGCTTGGCGATGTGGTCGACACCCCGCGTGCCGAAAAAGTCGCCGGCGGCGATCGGGTGGATGGAGGTCAGGCCACGCGGATGGCCCTCGTTGTCGAAGCGCTCGCCGAGGGCTTTCAGCACCGCATCGGGGCAGCAAAGGCCGGAGGAAGAGTTGACGGCAACGACGGCTCCGTCCCTGACGAGCTGGGCAGCCTCCTGTGCAGTCTTCACCTTCTTCATCGCCGAAATCTCCGTTCCCGATTGCATTAAGTAACTAACTAGTTATACATTAATCACAGCCAGGACAATCCGGCAAGTGAGATTTTCGCGTTGAATGGCAATCGCGATGCCGGCACATCAGCCCGCAAAGGAGGAGGCATGAACATCTATTTCCAGAAGAGTTTTCAGCGGGGTTTCGGCACCTATCCGCTCAAAGCGGACGACCTCAGAAATGCCATCGATGCCGCAATCGACGCCGGATACCGGGCGTTCGACACGGCGCAAATGTATGGCAACGAGGCCGATACGGGTGCGGCACTCGCTGCCTGCGGCGTCGCACGCAAAGACCTCTGCATCACCACGAAAGTCCACCCCGACAACTATTCGGAGGAGAAGTTCCTGCCCTCGGTCGAGGCCAGCCTGAAGGCGCTGCAGGTCGATCGCGTCGATGCACTTCTGCTACACTGGCCGCCCGTCGGTGGCGACGTGGCACCGTCCCTGCGCCTATTGCAGACGGCCAAGGACCGCGGCCTTGCAGACACTATCGGGGTCTCGAACTATACGGCCCGCATGATGCATGTGGCACACACTGTGGTCGATGGGCCACTCGTCACCAACCAGGTGGAGTTTCATCCGCTGGTCGATCAGCAAAAACTTCTCGCCGCCGCATCGGAGACGGGCATTCCGCTTTCGTCCTATGCGTCGATCGCCCGCGGTGAAGTGTTCAAACATGGCCTCTTTGCCGAGACCGGCAAAACCTACGGCAAGTCGCCCGCGCAGGTCGTGTTGCGCTGGATTCTGCAGAAGGGCGTACCGCTGAACACGATGTCCACGAAGCCGGAAAACATCCGGGCAAATTTCGACATCATGGATTTCACGCTGTCGTCGATCGACATGGACAGGATCGGCGCCCTGAACGCTACTGGCTACCGCATCATCAAGCCGGGGCAGTTGCCGTGGGTTCCCGAATGGGATTGACGCAAAAGGGCGGCCGCAAGGCCGCCCTTCTCACTTTCCGGCTGCCGATCGATCAGGCGTTGCCGCGGATCATGTCCGATGCCTTTTCCCCGATCATGATCGTCGCCGCATTGGTGTTGGAGCCGACGAGACTCGGCATCGTGGAGCTGTCGCAGATGCGGATGCCATCGAGGCCATGCACCCGCAGTTGCGGATCGACCACCGACATCTCGTCGCGGCCCATCTTGCAGGTGCAGGTCGGGTGGTAGGAGGTGCGGCCGTACTGGCGCGCATAGGCCACATAGTCCGCTTCCGTCCGCACATTGCGATCGGGGAAATGCAGCGCCTTGATGTATTTTTGCAGCGAGGCTTGCGCAAAAATCTCCTGGCTGATCTTCACACCCTCGACCGAGATTTTTACGTCGTCGGGATCGGCAAGGAAGTTCGGATCGATGACCGGCAGGGCGCGCGGATCGGCCGAGCGCAGGCTCACGGTCCCGCGCGACTTCGGCCGCAGCGTGTAGGAATTCAGCGTGATGCCGGACGAGCCCTTCGGCACGCCGGGAACGCCGGCTTCCGCGCCTGCGCCTGCAAGGAAATGGAATTGCAGGTCCGGCGTCGGCCTTGCCTTGTCGCCGTACCAGAATGCACCACCCTCCACGACGTTTGACGTGATGGGACCGGAGTTGAACAGCGTGTACTGAATACCCGCCCAGATCGACCAGTGCAGCTTGTTGTACTTGTCGAGACTGTCGTGGTTCTTCAACTCCGCGACGATGTCGACGCCAAAGTGGTCCTGCAGGTTCTGCCCGACACCGGCCATATCCTGCACGACATCGATCCCATGGCTTTTCAACGCATCCGCCGGCCCGACGCCCGAAAGCATCATCAGCTTCGGCGTGCCGATGGCGCCGGACGTGAGAAGAACTTCGCTTTCCGCCCGTGCGACCGTGCGATTGCCGCCGACTTGATATTCCACGCCGACAGCCCGGCGTCCTTCAAAGACGACGCGCAGGACAAGCGCACCCGTGACGACGGTCAGGTTCGGACGATTCAGGGCCGGCCGCAGATAGCCGACGGCCGCCGAGCAGCGCCGATTATTGCGTGTCGTCGTCTGGTAGACGCCAGCGCCCTCCTGCACCGGACCGTTGAAGTCCGGATTGTAGGGAATGCCGAACTCCTGGCAGCTCTGCACGAAGGCGCGTGTCATGCGCTGCGGCTCGGGAATGTTCGAAACGCCGAGTGGGCCGTCCGTGCCATGCCAGGCGCCGGAGAGAATCGAATTGCCCTCCGAACGCAGGAAATACTTCTGGATGTCCTTGAAGCCCCAGCCCTCAGCACCCTCTTCCACCCAGCGGTCATAATCGCCAGGTACGCCGCGGGTGAAAACCTCGGCATTGATCGACGAGCCGCCACCAAGCACCTTGGCCTGCGCGTAGAGGATCTCGCGGTTGTTAGCGTGTTTCTGTGGCGCGGTTTTCAGGCCCCAGGTCAACGGCCCCGTCGTCATCTTGGCGAAGCCGACAGGCATGTGGATGAGCGGATTGGTGTCGCGTCCGCCCGCCTCGACGAGGCAGACCCGGGCGGACGGATTTTCCGAAAGCCGCGCCGCCAGCACGCAGCCGGAGGTGCCGCCGCCGACGATCACATAGTCATAGCCGGCGGACATCATGCGATCCAATGGTTGCGCTTGCCGATCTCGACATGAACGGACTTCACCTGCGTATACTCCTCCACCCCATACACGCCGGCCTCGCGGCCCCATCCGGACTGCTTGAACCCGCCGAGCGGCATTTCAGGGCCACCCGCCATGATCGTGTTGACCCAGAAGCGCCCGGCGCGCACCCGGCGGCTCACGGTCAGCGCCTTGTCGATATTCTTCGTCCAGACGCTCGCCGCAAGTCCATAGACGGTATCATTGGCAAGCTGGATGGCTTCTTCCACCGTATCGAAATGCATGGAGCATAGGACGGGGCCAAAAATCTCGTCTCGGGCAATCGCCATGTCGCGGGAAACGCCGGAGAACAGCGTTGGCGCAATGTACTGGCCGCGGCCGAGATCGATCGCTTCGCCACCGGTGAGCAGCTTTGCGCCCGCGGCCTTGCCTTGGGCGATATAGTCAAGGATCGTGGCGTTCTGCGCTTCGGTGGTGATGGCGCCGACCTGTGTGCGCTCATCGAGCGGATCGCCAACGCGGATCTTCTTCATCTTTTCGACGAGCAGCTTTTCGAACTTCTCGGCAACGGAACGCTCGACGATGAGGCGCGAAGAGGAAACACAGCACTGCCCGGTGTTGAAGTTGATGCCGAAGGCCGCGCCATCGGCGGCGTCTTCGAGATCGGAATCGGCGAAGACGATGATCGGGTTCTTGCCGCCAAGCTCCAGACCGAGCTTCTTGAAATTGCTGTCGGCTGCCGCGTGGACGCAGGAGCGGCCGACGGCCGTCGAGCCGGTGAAGGACAGCATGTCAACGTCCGGGTGCTCGGACAGCGCCTGGCCGATCGTACGGCCGGAGCCGGTGACAACGTTATAGACACCCGCCGGCAGGCCCGCTTCGGCCAAAACTTCGGCGAGCAACAGCGTCGTCGCGGCGGTGACTTCGGAGGGTTTCACGACCATCGTGCAACCCGAGGCGAGGATGAAGGGCACGCGCTCGCAGAGGATCAGGAACGGGAAGTTCCAGGGCGTGATGAGGCCGACGACGCCAATCGGCTCGCGCAGCACCATGCCGAAGAGATCGTCGCCAAGCGAATTGAAGCTGTCGCCATGCAGCATGCGGGCCGCACCGGCGCCGACTTCAAAGCAGGCGATGCAGTGATCGATCTCGCCGCGAGCCTGCGAAATCGGCTTGCCGTTTTCCAAGGCTTCCCAATACGCGATCTCGTCACGGCGGCGACGCAGGATTTCGGCGACGCGCAGCAGGACGCTTCCGCGTGCGGCACCAGAAAGGCCGGCCCAGCGGCGATCCTCGAAGGCGCGACGGGCTGCAGCAACGGCGGAATTCAGGTCATCGACCGTGCAGCGAACCGTGCGCGTGACCGGCGTACCATGACCCGGTGAGCTACGCTCGAAGTGCTCCGCGCCGTCCTTCCACTCTCCGTCGACAAAAAAGCCGAAGGTGCGCGCTGCGGTCGGGGCAGAAAGGAACTGGTTCTTCTCGTCCATGGGATACCTCCACTTCATTAGGTCTTACGCCGCAATGGCGATCTGTGTCTTCAGGTCCTGCGGCCGGTCGCCGAGAGTTTCGAAAGCCTCCTGGATATTCCCCAGTGAATAGCTTGCCCTGGTGAAATCATCCGTGCGGAAACGGCCATGCGACAGCAATGTCAGCGCGTCGTGCATATCCTCCCCCATGCCGGCAACGGACCCCTTGAGGCTGCCCTCCTCCAGCACCGTGCGGAGGATATCGACGGGAACCGTTTCGCCCGGCGGGGTGATGCCGAAGAAAGCGACATGTCCGCCGCGACGCGCCAGGTCAAAGGCCTGCTCGTAGAGTTTTCGATTGCCGACGCTTTCGATGATGAAATCCGCACCGCGGCCGCCGGTCATCCGAAGCACGGTTGCCTTCAGCTCCGCCGGATCGGACACCGCAGCATCCGCCCCCGCTTCGAGCGCAATGCGGCAGCGATCGGCCGAAAGATCGGCGACGATGATGGGCGCCGCACCGACGAGCCGCATCATCTGAACATGCAGATTGCCGATCGGCCCGGCGCCGAAGATGACGACGGACTGGCCGAACGCCACCTTCGCCTTGCGCGCAGCGCGAACGACGCAGGCGACCGGCTCGGTGAGGGCCAGGATATCGTCAGGGATATCGGCCTCGACGGGGATAGCAAGGCGCGCGGGCACGGCGACGAACTCGGCAAAGCCGCCATCCCTGCCAATGCCGACCTGGGTGACTTCGGCGCAGTTCAGCACTTCGTTGCGACGGCACCAGAAGCAGGTGCCGCAGCCGATATTGATGTCGACAACGACGCGCGCGCCGACGGCCAGATGCCGGACATTGACGCCGCGCTCTGCGATCGTTCCGCAGAACTCATGACCGGGGATCAGCGGCAGTTTGTCGGCGGCGTAGTGACCGTTGAAGATGTGAATATCCGTGCCGCAGATGCCGGTGCGCGTTACCCGCACCAGGACATCCTCCGGCCCGATGGCCGGAACTGGAACGTCACGGAGTTCGAAGCGCTTTGGCGCGATCAGAACGGCAGCGCGCATGGTGCTCATCGCCATCCCTCACTTCACGGTGCGCAGCTTGGCGCGGTCGATGGTGAGCGCGATGGCGACGATCAGCACGATGCCGAAGACGATCTGCTGGCGTGTCGCGTCGATCTCGAAATAGAGCATCGATGCGCGGATGACGGCGACGATAAGCGTGCCGATCACCGTATTGACCACGCCACCGACCCCACCCGTCAGCGGCGTACCGCCGACAAGAACGGCAACGATGGCCGGTAGCAGGAAGCCATTGGCAATCGTCGGCGCACCACCCGAAAGCTTTACCGCGAAGAGCAGGCCAGCAATGGCGGCGAGCGCACCGGAAATCGCAAAGGCGAGGATCTTGTAGCGCGCGACGTTGAGGCCGGAGGCGGCGGCGGCAAGCTCGCCGGCGCCGACAGCCTTCAAGGCACGGCCGAGCGTCGTCCGTCGTTCGATGAACAGGCAAATCGCGACGAGCACGGCGGCGATCAGCAGCTCATGCGGCACGCCCCAGGTGCGACCGATCATCCAGCCAAAAGTCTCGTTGCGCTGCGTCGCATCCATGTTGAGCGCCCGCTGGCCGGAAAGCCATTGCGCGATCGAGAAGGCGACGCCGCCGACGGCGAGCGTCGAGATGAAGGACGGCACGAAAAGGCGCGTTGTGACATAGCCGGAGAGCATGCCAAGCAGGAAGCCTGCGAGTACGCAGAGCACGGCGACCCACGCCCCCATCGACGCAAGATAGACCGAGGCGACGACCGTCACCATGTTCGCCATGGACTGGGCCGAAAGGTCGATGCCGCCGATATAGATGGCGAAGGTGAGCCCGAGCGCCATGATGAACAGCGGCACGATATCGCCAGCGATGCCGAGCAAGTTCGAAGGGCGCAGGAAGCCCGGATCGTTGATGCCGACGATCGCGACGAGCACGGCGAGCGTGATCCAGGGCAGGTGCGGTTTAAGGCGCTGAATATCCATCTTGTCCCTCAGATCATGTAGTGCAGCAGGTCGAAGGGCGTGGGCTTGGCGCCCGGTTCGCAGGCAAATTCTTTCTGCATGCGCCCGTCCTTGACGACGATGATGGTGTGCGAGAGGCCGATCGCCTCTTCCAGCGTATCGGCGACGAGCACGATGCCGACGCCCGCCGCGCTCATCGCGCGGATCATGTCGTAGACGTCTTCCTTCGCGCCTATGTCGAGGCCGCGTGTCGGGTGGTCGAGAAGCATGATATCGGAGCCGCCAGAACGCCATTTGGCGAGCACGACCTTTTGCTGGTTGCCGCCCGAGAGATTGCCGCAATCGGCAAATTCCGAATGCGCCTTGATCGAGAGTTTCTTGATCCAGTCGCGCGCTAGCGCCCGCTCTTCGGCGACGCGCAGGACACCATTGCTGGAATGGTTCTTCATCTGCGAGAGCGTCATGTTCTCGTAGACATTCATGCCGGCGACGATGCCTTCGATCTTGCGCTCGCGCGGCACATAGCCGACGCCGCTGGCGACCGACTGGCGCGGCGAATAGCCGTTCGCATCCACGCCCTTGATCTTGAGGTGGCCGGTCACCGGCGTCAGCATGCCGTAGATCGTGCGCAGGATCGCCTCGCGGCCGGATCCTTCCGTGCCGACGAGACACAGAACTTCGCCAGCGTGCACCTTGAACGAAATGTCCTCGATGCGGCCTGGCAGGCCGACGCCCGCCATCTCGACCAGCACTTTCGAACGATCGAATGGCGTCTGCAGGTGCTCGCGATAATATTGCTTGTCGACGTTGCGGCCGACCATCTTGTGCTGGATCGCTTCCGCCGTCGCGCTACCGCGCTCGACCACGTCGACCACCTCGCCGTCCTTCATGACGTAGATGCGGTCAGACAGCTCCATCACCTCGTCCATGCGGTGCGAGACGAAGATGAAGGACGCGCGGGTCGTCAGTTCGCGGACGAGCTTGAAGAGCAGTTGCACCTCGTCCTTGGACAGAACGGAGGTCGGCTCGTCGAGCAGGATGACGAGATCGCCCTTCACTCGCTCCTCCAACGTCAGAACCTTGGCGAGTTCGACAAGCTGGCGCTGAACGAAGGACAGTTTCGACGTTACGGTTGCCGGGTCGATATCGAGTTTCACCTTGGCGAGCTGCGCCTTGGCGGCATTGGCCATAGCCTTCCAGTCGACGACGCCGAAGCGCACGAACTGGCGCTCGTAGCCAAGGAAGATGTTTTCCATGACGGTGAGGTTGGGGATCAGGGACTGCTCCTGAAACACCATCCCGATACCCTTTTCCATCGCCTGGCGCGGATTGGAAAAGCGAACGGCTGAGCCGTTGATGAGAACCTGACCGCCATCCGGCTGGTAGGCGCCGTAGATGACCTTCATCAGGGTGGATTTGCCGGCGCCGTTCTCCCCCACAAGCCCGACGATCTCGCCGCGCTTGATGTGGAAATTGATGGATTTCAGCGCGTGGACGCCGGGGAATTTCTTGTCGACGGATTTCAGCTCGTACATGGTGCGCCTCACTTCACGAAGGAAACCATCTTGCGGTCGGTGGACAGCACCACCGCAAGAATGACGAGGAGCCCGAGCACACCATCCTGGAGGAAATCGGGCAGGCCGATAACGACCATGCCGTTGTCGATGACATTGACGATCAGTACGCCGACAAGCGCGTTCCACACACCACCGATGCCGCCCCAGAGTGCCACGCCACCAACGACCACGGACGTGATGGAGACGAACATGAAGTTCGCGCCCGTCACGGACTCCGCCTGCCCGATGCGGGCGACGACGAGGATCGCAGCGATGGCGTAGAAGACGCCGGCAAGTGCAAAGCCGGTGACGCGCACACGGGTGACGTTTAGGCCCGACGCATGGGCTAGATCCTCACCGCCGCCGACAGCGTAGAAATTGCGGCCGAGCGTCGTGTGGGTCTGAATGAACCAGCCGATGAAGAGAAAGAAGGCGGCGATGTAGATCATCAGTGGGAAGCCGAGCCAGCGCACGGTGAGCAGGCCACGGAAGATGGGGTCGCTGACCTTCACGATGTCGCCGCCAGTGAGCAGGATCGCCGCACCCGTGCCGACGAAGCCCATGGCGAGGCTCGCCATGAAGGACGGGATCTTCAGTTTCACATGCACCAGCCCGTTCAAAAGCCCGATCAGGCCACCGAGGACGAGAACCAGCGGGATGGCGACCCAGCCAAAACCTGCGAGCGATCCGCCCAGTTGGGCGAAAATGAAGGCGAACGAGACCGCCGTGAGCGAAACCGTTCCTTCCATGGAAAGGTCGATCGATCCCATGACGATGATGAAGGTGACGCCGACGGCGACCATGAGCGCGGGGGCTGCCGCCATCGCGATACGGGCAAAGTTCCGCAACGAAAAGAAGGTCGGGTTGAGCGCAGTGAAAAAGATCACCAGCGCAATCAGCACCAGAAGAGGCGCCCATTTGATCAAGGTTTCGCGCGATAGGCGACGTGTCACGTCAGACACCCCTCTAATGAGATTTCGCAGGAGATGTGGCGGCAGCGCATGCGGCTGCCGCCGTGCCTATGGTCAGGACCTGTACTGGATCTGGCCGTTCGACGGCCCCCAGAAATCCTTCCAGTCGTAGGTCGGCACGGTATCAAGGTACTTCGCCTTGAATTCCGCCGCGTCCTTGGCGGTGACGAGGACCGTCGGACCGTAGAATTCGCGGTGCTCTTTCGGCTCCTCGGAAGGTTTGAAAGTACCGATGGCAGCATGGTAGGCAAGCGCCGCACTGATACCGCCGCCCCAATGCGGATTGGTGAAGACGGTGGCGAGAAGCTGGCCGTCCATGACCATCTGCACGGCTTCCGGATTGCCGTCATAGGCAACGATCGGCATGTCCTCGATGCCCTCGGCGCGCAGCGCCTCGATCACGCCATAGGCGATGTTGTCGTTGGCGCAATGCACGCCCTTGATCTTGTCGCCATAGCGCGTGAGGAAGGACGACATCAGGGCCGCGCCCTTCTGGGTGTCCCAGTCCGCCGGCTGTGCATCGAGCAGTTCGATCTTCGGGAAATCCTTCAGCGCGTTCTTCAGGCCGGCAAGGCGCTCGACGGCCGGGTTGTTGGCCGCGATACCACCGAGATGGACCACACCGCCTTCGCCACCCATGGCTTCGAAGAGGATGCGGGCAGTCCGTTCCGCCGGCTTCTCGTCCGACCAGGTCATGTGCGAGACGTAGTTGTCGCCGAAATCCCACGGATGCAGGTCGTCGGTCTTGTTCCAGATCGTCGAAATATAGGCGCCGGCGGCCTGAACGGCCTCGACGACCGGACGGGCATTCGGGCTGTCATTGGGATCGCAGGCGATGGCGCAATTGCCGTTGTTCTTGGCAAGGAAGGCCTTGATGTCGGCCAGCGACTTTTCGGTCGAGCCTTCGTTGATGAGGCTGACCAGTGCGCTCTTCGGCTTGCCGAGCGATTCCACGAAGGCCTCGCCTCCCGAAACAACCGAGTTCCAGTAGGCCGATGCACGATCGCGATAGCTCCAGGCAATCGCCGGATCCGTCAATGCTGCTGCAGCAGTGCCACGGCCAAGCAGGCCGGGTGCCGCGACGGCGCCGAGGCCGGCGGCGGTCGCAAACAAAAAGTTGCGACGGCTGAGCGTCTCCCGCTCGATGAAATCCTTGATAAAGGTCGACATTGGTTCCTCCCAAATCCCCGATTGAAACGCTTCCCGCGTTACCGCTGGCCCGGCCGCCGACAAGGGAACCCTGCCTTCGGGTGAGACGCTCCAGCGTGCCTCTCACGCCATTTAACGCACTAACTAGTTACTTCTTTCAATCTACCCAAGTCAAGCGTTTTTCAGTAGGATCACAACAGGCAATCGCACCGCCTGGCTTTGACGGACGGCGATGCGTGCGTGTATGAGTTGCAGGCAAGACATCCCGACCGCGGCAGAGGACAGGTTCAAGACATGACCGGCGAACAGACAGAAAAACCGGGACGCAAGCCCCGCATCCGCGACGCCGAAGCCACCAAGGCGCGCATCCTCGACGCTGCTAAAAAAGAATTTGCGAAGAATGGTTTAGGCGGCGCGCGGGTGGATGATATTGCCGAGAAGGCCAAGGCCAACAAGCGCATGATCTACCACTATTTCGAGAGCAAGGAAGGGCTGTTCCAGACCGTTCTGGAAGACGCCTATCTCGACATCCGCAGCGCCGAGCAGAAGCTGCATCTGGAAGATCTCGACCCGACGGCAGCGCTCGAAAAACTGGTGCGATTCACCTGGGAATATTATCTGAAGAACCCGGAATTCCTGACACTCGTCAACAGCGAGAACCTGCATCGCGCCAAACATCTCAAGAAATCGGAGATCATCAAGGTCTCCAGCCGCAAGCTCGTCAACATGGTTTCGAGCATCCTCGAGCGCGGCGTGAAGGCCGGTGTGTTCCGCAAGGACGTCGATCCAGTGCAGCTCAACATCACGATTGCCGCCGTCGGCTACTACTACCTGACGAACCGTTTTACCGGTACGATCATTTACGAGCGCGACCTGATGGCCAAGGACGCACTGGAGCAGCGCATCCAGTTCAACATCGAAACGATCACGCGGCTCGTCACCGTTTGACATGACCTGCCGACAAAACACGCCATGAAGCGAAAGGGAATCAAGGAAGTCGCCGCGGCTGCCGGTGTATCGGTCGCAACGGCCTCGCATGTGTTGTCGGGAACCGGACGGCCATCCGCGGAGACGCGCAAGCGCGTGCTTGGGATCGCCGACGAACTTGGCTTCATCCGCGACGCTTCGGCGGCGCGCCTGCGTACCGGCAAGTCCAATCTCGTCGGCGTCATACTCAACAACATCGTCAATCCGTTCTTCAGCGAGCTCGTCGCTTCGCTGGAAGCGACGGTCTACGAGGCCGGCGGCCTGACGCTTTTGGCGACCGCCCAGAACGACCTCGTGCGGCAGGAGCAACTTCTGGCGTCCATGGTCGCACAGGGCGTCGGCAGTGTTATTCTCTCCCCCGTTCATGGCAGTACGGCAGACGATCTTGCGCCCGTTCTCGCGCATGGCCTTCCACTTGTCGTCTGCGTCCGCGATGTTGTCGGCAGCCGGGTCGCATTCGTCGGCGTTGACGATGAAAAGTCCGGCTACCTCGCAGCCGAGTGTCTGCTGGCAGCGGGGCACCGCTCGATGGTCTTCATCGGCGGCTACCCGCATACCACCACCTGGGACGGCCGCTGCGCCGGCATCCGCCGGGCGCTCGCAGAAGGTGGCCTGCCGGAGGCGGCGTGCCGGATGATGCCGGGCCTTATGCATCCCGACTTTGCCGAGGAGAAGATGCTCTCCCTGGCATCACAAGGCACGCTGCCGAATGCGGTGATCTGCTTCAATGACGATCAGGCCTCGGGCGCCTATCGGGCGTCCCGCAAGCTCGGCATGACGGTCGGACGCGACATTTCCATCGTCGCCTTCGACAATATTCCGCAGGGTCGGATCCTCTACCCAGAGCTGACCACGGTAGATATCCAGCCGGCCCTCATCGGCCGGACCTCGGCGGAATTCGCCCTCCGCAAGGCTTCGCCGAATGACGGCCCGGCTCCACGCCGCACGCTTGAGCCGGCGCTCGTACGCCGCGCATCGGTCATCTCCACCTGAATTTTATATTCGCCTGCGCTTTCCCCTTGACTACGGGCGGCGTTTGGTTAATCGTTTCAAGTAACGGACTAGTTACATACTAAAGGCGCACGATGGAGACCGATTACATTATCGTCGGTGGCGGTTCGGCCGGTTGCGTGATTGCCGCACGGCTGACGGAAGATGCCGGTGCGTCGGTCCTCCTGCTGGAGGCCGGCGGGCGCGATCGGTCCGTGCTATTCCATTGGCCGGCCGGCTTCGCCAAGATGACCAAGGGCATCGCCAGTTGGGGCTGGTCCACCGTGCCGCAAAGGCACCTGCAAGATCGCGTGCTCTGGTTTACCCAGGCAAAGGTGATCGGCGGCGGATCGAGCATCAACGCGCAGATCTATACCCGCGGCAACCGCCGAGACTATGATGCCTGGGCCGATGAGTGTGATTGCCCCGGCTGGGCCTATCGCGACGTCCTGCCCTACTTCAGGCGCGCCGAAGGAAACGAGCGGTTTTCCGAGCCCTTCCACGGCACGGAGGGACCGCTCGGCGTCTCGATGCCGCGCGCAACGCTGCCGATCTGCGAGGCCTTCGTCCGCGCCGGACAGCAATGGGGCATGCCCTACAATCCCGATTTCAACGGGCGCCAACAGGCCGGCGTTGGCTTCTACCAGCTGACGCAACGGGATGTCCGCCGCTCCTCCGTGGCCGGAACCTATCTTCGTGAAGCCGAGCCACGCGAGAACCTGACGGTCGAGACCGGAGCACAGGTGCGGCGCATTCTCGTTGCCGGAGGCCGGGCAACCGGCGTGGAGATGATGGACGGAACCGTCCGTCATGCCCGCCGCGAGGTCATCCTGACGTCCGGCGCCATCGGCACTCCCCGCCTTCTGATGCTGTCTGGCATCGGGCCTGCCGACCATCTTCGCGCCGTCGGCGTCGAGGTCCTGCATGACCTGCCGGGCGTTGGCGAGAATCTGCAGGACCATATCGATATCTGCGTGCTGGCCGAATGTACCGGTCCGCATTCCTATGACGGTGTGCTACGGCCAGACCGGATGATCGCCGCCGGCCTGCAATATCTCGCCTTGAAATCCGGCCCTGTGGCCTCTTCCCTCTTCGAGACGGGTGGCTTCTGGTATGCCGACCCCGATGCCGCCTGGCCGGATATGCAGTTCCATCTCGGGCAGGGTTCCGGCATCGAAAAAGGCATCGCCACGATCAATGGCTGGGGTATTACCCTCAACTCCGCCCTCATGCGCCCCCGATCGCGCGGCACCGTGCGCCTTGCCTCTTCCGACCCTGTCGCAGCCCCCTTGATCGATCCGAACTACTGGTCCGATCCCTATGATCGTGAGATGTCGCTGCGCGGCGTGGAGATGGCGCGCGAGATTTTGCGCCAGCCGGCACTGCGCCCCTATCTGCGCCACGAAGTGTTGCCGGGCAACAGCGTGACGGACCGCGAAACGCTGTTCGACTATGCCTGCCGCATGGCCAAGACCGATCATCACCCCGTCGGCACCTGCCGCATGGGTACGGACGAATTGGCGGTGGTCGACCCCGAACTGCATGTGCGGGGCATTGCTGGTCTCAGGATCTGCGACGCCTCGATCATGCCGCGCATCAACTCGTCGAACACCAATGCCCCGACGATCATGATCGGGGAAAAGGCGAGCGATCTCATTCGCGGCCTGCCACCCCTGCCCGCAACGGACCTTTCGGAGGAGCGCGACCGCGAGCGGGAACTGGCCTGATTTTTCTGAACAATGGGAGGACTTCATGAAAGTCTATGGAATGCAGCATGTGGGCTTCACGGTGCCCGATCTCGACGAAGCCGTCGCGTTTTTCACGAAGCTGTTCGGCGCGGTCGAATGCCTGTCCACCGGCCTCGTCGATGTCGATGATGCGTATATGCGCCGCCGCCTCGGCGTGCCGGGCAACACGCGCATCGAGGACATCAGGGTGCTTCGCATCGGCAACGGCAGCAATCTCGAAATCTTCAAATATTCCGGTGACGCCGATCCGAACGCACCCCTCAAGCGCAACAGCCAGTCTGGCGGCTATCACCTCGCCTTTCAGGTGGATGACTGCAATGCGGCCGCTGACCGGCTTCGCGCGGAAGGCGTCGCGGTGCTCGACGGACCGACCTATGTCGATGGCGGCCCCATGGAAGGTCTGACCTGGTGCTACCTGAAAGCGCCTTGGGGCCAGTTCCTCGAGATCGTCAGCATGGATGGACCCTTGGCTGCAGAACGGGCGGGCGGTCCCGCACAGTGGTCGCCCCACAATTAATCGATATCGCAGCATGCGGCCCCGTACCGCATGGCGTTTCATCAGATGCTGAAACGTTTCAATCGCGGGATCTCAGAGGAGGAGAAAATGGGAAAAATGCGAATTTTGGCATATGCGACGGCTCTTTGCATGGCGACCGCAGGTTCGGCCATGGCGGAAAAACCGTTCGAAGGTGTCGAGCTGAAAATGCTTGGCATCGGCGACACGTCGGTCACGCGCCTTGCCCCGATCGTGGGGGAATTCGAGGCGCTCACCGGCGCGAAGGTGCAGATCGACATGCTCCCCTATCCAGGGCTCGTCGACAAGATCATCATCGAGGCGAGCTCCGGCTCACCCTCCTATCAGTTGCTCTGGGTCGATAGCCCTTGGGTCGGCATGCTCGGCGAAGCCGGCGCCCTCGTCGATCTTACGGATCTTGCCAAGCGCGACGCAGCGGAAATCAAGCTCGACGATATCATCCCCATCCAGTTGCAGGAAAACACCTGGCAGGGCCAGCTTCTTGCCTTCCCGGCCTCCGGCATGACCTGGCTCAACCAGTATCGTGCCGACCTGTTCGAAAACGCCGAGGAGCAGGCGGCGTTCAAGGCGAAATACGGCTATGATCTCGCGGCCCCGACGACCTGGGACCAATATCACGACATCGCAGAATTCTTCACCCGCAAGAAAGGCACGAACGCGGGCGGCAAGCCGCTCGAAAACGACCTCTACGGCGCCAGCCAGTCCTATAGCCGCGTGCAGGGCGCCATCACACACGACTACTTCCCGTTCATGCGCTCGTTCGGCGGCGACTATTGGGATCCGGCGACCGGCCTTTGCGCCATGACGGGCGAGCCGCATATCAAGGCGGCCGAATACATGAAATCGCTGATCCCCTTCAACCCGCCGGACTATCTCGGCCTGATGTGGGATATCCAGTCCGGCTACATGGAGCGGGGTGAGGCCGCGCAGGCCGCCTACTGGTCGGTGCGGTCGGTGCGCCTCACCAACCCCGCCGAAGCCAAGCTTGCGGAAATCGGCAAGGCCGGCTTTGCTGCAAACCCGACGGACGGCGGCAAGCCGGAACCGACCTATACCGGCGCGCTCTCCTTCGCAATCAACGCCAAGGTCTCGGACAAGGAAAAGGAAGCCGCCTGGGCCTTCATCAAGTGGTCGACGAGTGAAGACCTGATGCGGCGCTTCGCCACTGAAGGCAACGGTGTCAGCCAGTTCCGCAAGGCGATCCTCGCCGATCCGGAACTGCAGCAGAAGTACCCCTATTACAAGGTCCTGCTCGACAGCCAGGTGAACGCCAAGCGCCGCATTTTCCATCCGTTCTACCAGGATGTCGAAGAGACCTTCGGTGTCGAGCTGAACAAGTTCATGGCCGGGGACACTGCGACCGCTGAAGAAGCCCTGACCACGGCCTGCAACGCAGTCAATTCACGCCTGAAGATGTTCCCGCTGGATATGCGCCTGCGCTGGATCGACGACGTGCCTGCAAAGGTCCTTGCGGACTGACGCACACGTTCGCCGCGCCGCCCCTGCCTCCCAGGGGCGGCGCTCCCCAACGCCGGAGCTCCTTCATGGCCTATCAAGCAACGCGCAACACGCGCATCTTCCTTGTTTTCCTGCTGCCCGTCATCGCCGTCCTGTTTCTCACGACGATCTACCCGATGCTCTATGCCGGCTGGTTGTCGTTTCGAAACTACGACCTCGCAAAACCCTTCATCCCGCGTATCTTCGTCGGCTGGGCAAACTATGCCGAGATCCTGTCATCTGGCACCTTCCTGCATGCCTTGATCACGACACTGAAGCTGATGGTGATGACGCTCTCCATACAGCTCGTGCTCGGTGTCGGCATCGCGCTTCTCGTCACGCAGCGCCTGCCCGGCATGGGCGTCGCGCGCACGCTTCTCTTGATACCGATGATGATCTCGCCGGTCATCGTGGGCCTGGTCTGGCTGTTCCTCTATTTTCCGGAACTCGGCTACCTCAACTATTTCCTCAGCCTTGTCGGCATTCCGGCGGTCGGCTGGATCACCACGACCAAATGGGCGCTGTGGGCGATCGCCATCGCCGACATCTGGCAATGGACGCCCTTCATCATGATGGGCACGGCCGCCGCGCTGCATTCGCTATCGCCCGAGCCCTATGAGGCGGCCATGATCGACGGCAACTCACGGTGGGACATATTCTGGCGCGTGACGCTGCCGCAGCTGAAGCCTGTCCTGATCAGCCTGATGTTCCTTCGCGCGATCGATGCCTTCAAGATCTACGACATCATCTTCGTGCTGACGAAGGGAGGCCCTGGCGATTCCACGGAGGTGCTCTCCATGTTCATCTACCGGGAATCCTTCACCTTCTGGCGCATGGGCATGGGGGCAGCCGCCTCCTTCGTCTCGCTCGCCATCATCACGGTTCTCGTCACCTTCTTCTTCAAGTCGCTGAACCGCGACCGCGCAGCGGTGGAGTAGTCCCATGAACAAGCTTTCGACCCGTCAGGCGATCTTCATCTATCTGCTGCTCGCGGTGGTTCTGATCGTCTTCCTGACGCCGATCTATCTCGTTGCGTCCTCCTCGGTGAAACCGGCACCGATCATGTTCCAGAAGCCGCCGGCCTTCCTTTTCACGCCGACATGGGAGCACTATCACGTGCTCTTCACGGAGCGCCCGTTCCTGAAGTTCATCGGCAACAGCCTGATCGTCGCCCTCGGCTCCACGGCGATCAGCCTCGTGTTCGGCTCGCTTGCCGCCTATGCGATCAGCCGCATCCGGCACAGGCGCATGAACGACGTCGCCTTCTGGATCCTGTCGCTGCGCATGTTTCCGCCGATCACGGTGGTCGTGCCCTACTACATCATCTTCAAGACCGCCGGCCTGCTCGATACGCCGCTCGCGCTGATCATCGTCTATTCCACCGCCAACATCCCGTTGGTCGTCTGGCTGATGAAGGGCTTCTTCGATGAAGTGCCCACCGCCCTCGAAGAGGCGGCGATGGTCGATGGCTATGGCATCCTCGAAATCTTCTGGCGGGTGACGTTGCCGCTCGCAGCACCCGGCCTCGCGGTCTCGGCAGTGTTCTGCTTCATCTTCTCGTGGAACGAATTCCTCTTCGCCCTTATGCTGACGGGTTCCAAGGCGCAAACCGCCACCGTCGCCGTCATGTCCTTCTGGTCGTCGGATGCCGTCCAGTGGGGCCGCATCATGGCGGGTTCCTTCATCATCCTCATTCCCGGCGTCGTCTTCGTGCTGACCTGCCAGCGTTGGCTGGTCCGTGGCCTGACGATGGGCTCAGTCAAGTAAGGAGAGACGCATGTCGTCCATTGCACTGGAAAAAGTGGTCAAGCGCTACGGCGCATTCGAAGTGGTCCACGGCATCGACCTCACTATCGAGAAGGGCGAATTCGTCGTGCTCCTCGGCCCGTCGGGCTGCGGCAAGACCACGACGCTCCGCATGGTTGCCGGGCTGGAGGACGTCTCCGGCGGGAAGCTTTCGATCGGCGGGCGGGTGGTCAACGATGTCGCGCCCAAGGATCGCGGCATCGCGATGGTGTTCCAGAACTACGCGCTCTATCCGCACATGACCGTGCGGCAGAACATGGAGTTCGCTCTGCGCCCATTGAAGCTCGCTCCCAGCGAAGTCGATCGCCGCGTCCGCGAGAGCGCCGCCATTCTCGGCCTCGACGCTCTTTTGGCGCGCAAACCATCCGCTTTGTCGGGTGGCCAGCGCCAGCGCGTGGCGATGGGCCGGGCGATGGTGCGCACGCCGGATGTCTTCCTGTTCGACGAGCCTCTGTCGAACCTCGACGCCAAATTGCGCACGCAGGTGCGCTGGGAGATCGGCAAGCTGCACAAGCGGCTCGGCACCACCGTCCTCTATGTCACCCACGACCAGGTGGAGGCCATGACGCTGGCCGACAAGATCGTCATCATGCGCGACGGTCATGTCGAGCAGGTGGGCAGCCCCGAGGATGTCTATACCCGGCCCGCCAACACCTTCGTCGCGACCTTCATCGGCAGCCCCGCTATGAACCTCGTTCCCGCGCGCCTGATGGGCGGAAAGCTGCAAGCCGAGGCCTTCACGCTTCCCTTGCCCGACCGCTTCGCTGGCCGGGCGAGTGAGGGACAGGCCCTGCTGATCGGCATACGGCCGTCGGACGTCACGCTGACGAAGGCGGATGTACCGGGCACGCTGCGTGCGACGGTCGAAGTGACCGAATATCTCGGCGACGACGCGCTCCTCGACCTCCGCGTCGGCCCGCATGAACTGATCGCTCAGGTTCCTGCGGCAAACCGGCCGGCGAATGACGCGTCGGTCCATGTCACCTTCAATACGGCCGCGCTGCATCTCTTCGATGCGGCGAGCGGCGACACGCTCCTCTCCTGAAAGACCCGCTCATGCCTATGGAAATCATCATTCCCGCACGCCAGAGCTTCCAGCTTCAGGCCTACGAAGACCAGCCGCTGCAACGTGGCGAGATCCGCGGCCGAACGCTCTGTACGCTGATCAGCCAGGGCACCGAAATCGGCTGGGCCAACGGCGATACCTTTCCGATACGACCGGGCTATGCCGCCGTTTTCGAGGTCGAAGAGATCGGCGAAGACGTCAAAGACGTGAAGCGTGGCGAACGGCGCTTTGCGATGGGCTACCATCGATCGAGCCAGACGCACGCGGCCGAAAACACCTTGCCGCTACCCGCAGGCATGGCGCCCGAAACAGCCGTCATCGCGCGCCTGATGGGCGTGTCGATGACCACGTTGATGACGACCAAGGCACGCCCGGGCGATCACGTCGTCATATCCGGCGCCGGCCCCGTCGGTTTCCTCGCGGCCCATCTGTTCCGGATCGGTGGTTACCGTGTCACGGTGGTCGACCCCGACGCCCTCAGACGGGACCAGCTCGCTCAAAGCGGCATCACGGATACGCGCGCGGCCATGCCGCTCGATGATCCTGATCTCCAAGGCAAGGTCGCACTGGTGGTCGATTGCTCCGGCCATGAGGGTGCAGTGCTGGATGGCTGCCGCATCGTCCGCCGCATGGGTGAAGTCGTTCTCGTCGGCGTTCCCTGGCGGAGATATACCGATCTGACGGCCCATGACGTGCTCAACACCGTATTTTTCAACCACGTCACGCTCCGCTCGGGCTGGGAATGGGAGCTTCCCATGCACGACCGCAGTTTCCTGTGGGACGAACTGCTGGAAGGCTACAACAACGCGCCGCACTCGATTTTCGGCGGCTTCAACCGCGCCCTCACCTGGCTCGCGGAAGGCCTGATTCCACTCGATGGACTGATGCATCAGGCAACACCAAAAGAACCAGCAGCACTCTACGCAGATATCCTCGCCCGCAGAATCACCGAGCCGTTTATTGTCTTGAAATGGATGTGAAAGCCGGGTGGGCCGTTCTGAAGGGATTTGCACCTACGACCCTGTCGTTACAAAAGCCCGATGTCTGAAAATTCTCGTAGAGGATATCGCGATTAGCTTTGATGCAATTGCATATTTGGGGCCGACAGCAGACCGTCTGCTGCAAGAACACGCAACGCGAAAAGCGGGCATCTTGGTGTTCGGCGCCAAGGTCACGCTTCGGTCCCAATGCGGCCAATTCTCGAATGCCGTGTGCTGCACCACATCCGAGGCCTCTATCAGCAATGTCCTCTCCGAGAAGAACGATGCTGGCTACGCCCGCTTCCCGCGATGTCAAAAATGGACGGTGAAAATCGCTGTCTGGCGCGCTAAGAAATGCATGAATTTCTTAGCGCGCGCTGCGTGAGAAGCGGAATGCCGAGGCCGATCTCGCGTCAGGCGCGCGCGACACGGGCTAACCTATTGTGTTTACCCACATCACGAATGGTCATCTGACCATTCCGGATTTCGTTGCGGGTTACCCTGAGGGCTGGGATGAGCACGACCTTTACCAGACAAGACTTCGACGTGGGCACTCCCACGGTCAATCTTGTTGTGGCCGACCTTAACGGCGATGGCTATCTTGACCTGGTCACGACAAACTTTCTGTCGTCGGCGCCGCTTTCGGTGCTGCTGGGCGACGGCGCGGGGGGCTTTTCGACAGCGATAGACCTGCAGGTCCCGATCGGCGCTTCCACGCTCGGATATCTTGCTTCGGCGGATATGAACGGCGACGGCAAACTCGATGTGGTCTACACCTTTTTCGCCGACCTCAACGTCAGGGTTCTCTTGGGCGATGGGGCGGGCGGATTCCAAATCGAACCACCGGCGGGCATCGGTTGGACTGCTTCGTCGATCGCCGTCGGCGACGTAAACGGTGATGGCCGCGCCGATGTCGTGACCGGCAGCTCGGCTGGCAGGATAACCGTGCAGATCGGGAACGGTCTCGGCGGTTTTTCCGCCACGACCGTCATCACGTCATTCTCGCCCAACAGTCCGGATTATCTCAATCTCGCCGACATGAACGGCGATGGCAGGCTCGACATCGTGTCGGCCAGTTACTCCGACGGCACGGTTTCGGTGCGGCTGGGAAACGGCGACGGGAGCTTCTCGAGCGCGAATGCTTACTCCGCGGGTGGGACAGTTGCGGCCTTGGCCATCGCGGATGTCAACGGAGACGGCCAGCTTGACGTGGTAACGGCCGGTGGCGGCTGGAACGGTATGGTTTCGGTGCTCCTCGGCGACGGCACTAGCTTCACCCAGGGGGCGACCGTCAGTGTCGGCGGCCTTCCTCAGTCCATTGCCCTGGCGGACCTGAACGGCGACGGCAAGCTCGATCTGGCAACCACAAGCGGCGCTAGCAGTACCGTTTCGGTTCGATGGGGAGACGGTAGCGGCAATTTCTCCACCGGCATGGATATCGCCGTCGGCACTGCGCCCAGGGGCCTCAAGGTGGCCGACGTCAACAAGGACGGCAGGATGGACATCATCGTCACCAGTTCCGGCGGCGGTGGCGTCACGGTACTCTATGGTGGCGAAAGGACTGTCGTCACGGAGATCACATCCACAGGCAGTGGCACGCTGAAGATCGGCGACACGATCACCTTCACGCTCTCGACCGACCTGCCGGTTACCGTCACGGGCATGCCGAACCTGGTGCTCAGCAACGGCGGCCATGCCGTTTTTGCCGGGCTCGACGGCAATGGCCAGCCGACATTTATCTATACGGTCGCGCAGGGCGATGGCGACACAGTCGGCCTTTCCGTCACCGGCCTCGACAGCACGGACGGCTCCATCGATGGGCGAGAGGCAGAGTTCAGTTTTGCTGAACTGGGAGAGATCAACTACGCCGCTGGTGTTGATCTGAAACTCGTGGACATGAACGGTGACGGCAAGCTGGATATTGTCTCGGCTTCAATCAGCAATGACAGCGTCCGTGTCTCTTTGGGCAATGGCGACGGTACCTTCTCCAATGGAGGAGTAACCGGTGTCGGCAGAGTCCCGGTTGGCGTGGCCGTTGGAGACCTGAACGGCGACGGCAAGCTTGACGTGGTGACGGGAAACGCCACGGACCGCAATGTCTCCGTGCGGCTGGGCGATGGGGCCGGTGGTTTCTCCACGTCCACGGATATAAGCCTGGGGGCGGAAACACCAAGGTCCGTCACCCTCGCCGACGTGAACGCTGATGGCAAACTCGACCTCCTGGTGGGATTTGGCAACGCTGTCTCCGTGCGATTGGGCGATGGCGCGGGTGGCTTTCTAAGCCCGACCTCGGTCAGTTTGAGTACCGGACCTTATTCCATCACCTTTGCCGACGTAAACGGCGACGGCAAGCTTGACCTGTTGGCAGCAACGTCCGGAAGCGGGAATACACATAGCGTTTCCGTGCGGCTTGGCGATGGCGCCGGAAACTTCTCCGGTTCGACCCAGATCGGCATGAGTTCTGCTTCGTCTTTCACGAAGCTTGCCGACGTGAACGGCGACGGCAAGCTGGATCTTCTGGCCGCGCATTCCGCGAACAACAGCGTCTCGGTGCGACTGGGCGATGGTGCTGGGAATTTCTCCGGTTCGACGGAGGTTGCCGTTGGGAGCGGCCCGCGTTTCATTGCCACCGCAGACATGAACGGTGACGGCAAACTTGACCTGTTGACGGCCAATCGATCCGGCAACGACGGCGGCGTTTCCGTGCGGCTGGGCGATGGCGCGGGCAACTTCTCCGGCTCCACCGAGATCGCGTTGTTTAATGTGCAGTCTGTCGCCGCAGCCGACGTCAACGGCGACGGCAAGCTGGATATCATCGCCGGCAACCATTCCGGGCTGTGGATCGCGCTGAACACGTCCCACACTGCAGCCCCCTTCGACGGCTATACGATTTCCACGGCGGACGGACGGCACACCGGGCGCGGCGTGGATGCGACGCGGCCGGATGCGCCGGACCTGGCGCTCACCCATGACAACGGCAGTTCCTCGACAGATTTCCTCACCAATGACGGCTCCCTAACGATCGGCAAGGAAACCGGTGCAACGCTGAGCTATGTCGTTGACGGCGGCGAAGCATCGGCTGACTACGATCCGACCGCGCTGGAAGACGGAGAACATACCGTCCAGGTCAGGCAGACGGATATCGCCGGCAATGTCTCCGATGTCGGCACCATCACGTTCACGCTCGATCGCACGGCTCCGGATGCGCCGACGGTCACGCTGACCAACGACACTGGTACATCCTCGACCGACTCCCTGACCAATGACAGTTCCCTGACGATCACCGGCGTGGAAGACGGGGCAACACTGAGCTACATCGTCAATGACGGCGAAGCCTCGGCCACATATGATCCGAGCACCTTCGAAGATGGCCATTACACCGTGAAGGTCATCCAGACGGATGCCGCCGGCAATGTTTCTGAAATCGGCAGCGTTTCATACACGTTCGACCTCACGATCGGGCCCCCGGAGCCCTACCTTGCCAACGACACCGGCATCGCCTCGAACGATTTTGTGACCAATGACGGCTCTCTGGCGATCGCGGGCGTGGAGGATGGTGCAACCCTGAGCTATGTCATGGATGGCGGGGAAGCCTCGGCGACTTACGACCCGACCACGCTCAGCGACGGTGAACATACGGTCAAGATCAAACAGACGGATGCGGCCGGCAACACTTCCTACTTTTACGGAAGCATTACGTTCACGCTGGACCGAGCCAGCCCCATCGCCCCGACGGTGACACTGACCTCCGACACCGGCAAATCCGCCACTGACAAGATCACCAGCAACGGCGCTCTCACGATTACAGGCAAGGAAAGCGGCTCCACTCTCAGCTATATCGTCGACGGCGGCAATGCCTCGGCCACCTACAACCCGAACACCCTTTCCAATGGCGCGCATACGGTGAAGGTAATCCAGACGGATGCCGCCGGTAACGTATCCTTGGCCGGCAGTCTCACTTTCACGCTCGACCGGGCCAAACCCGCCACGCCAACGCTCGCGCTGACGTCCGATACCGGCAAATCCACCACGGACAAGATCACCAGCAACGGCGCGCTGACAATTACAGGCCAGGAAAGCGGTTCCACTCTCAGCTATATCGTCGACGGCGGCAATGCCTCGGCCACCTACAACCCGAGCACCCTTGCCAATGGCGCGCATACGGTGAAGGTCCTCCAGACGGATGCCGCCGGCAACGTATCCTTGGCCGGCAGTCTCACTTTCACGCTGGACCGGGCCAAACCCGCCACGCCAACGCTCATACTGACGGCCGACACCGGCAAGTCCACCACAGACAAGATCACCAGCAACGGCGCGCTGACAACTACAGGCCAGGAAAGTGGTACCACACTGTCCTACATTATCGATGGTGGTGCAGCGTCCAGCACCTACAATCCAAGCGCCCTTGCCAATGGCACCCATACGGTGAAGGTCATCCAAACGGATGTAGCCGGCAACACATCTTCAGCCGGCAGCCTGACTTTCACCCTCGACAAGATCGCCCCGAAGGTGACCGCGGTCACCACCTCCGGCCCCGGTATCAGTTCCGGTACGGGCACGCTGACCACCGGCCAGACGGGCAAGTTCAGCCTGGCGCTCAGCGAGGCGGTGGCGATCACCGGCGCGACGAAGATGACGCTGAGCCTGAGCAACGGCAAGACGGCCATCTTTGATGCAGCGGCGTCGACCAGCACGTCGCTCGTCTTCACCTACAAGGTCGGGCTGGAGGACAGGTCGGGCGATCTCTCGGTGACCAGGTTCAACCTCAATGGTGCCACCATCAAGGATACGGCAGGCAACGTCGCCGATCTCTCCGGCGCGGTCGTCAATCCGACCGGCAAACTGGTGATCGACGGCTATACCGGCACGTCGGGCGCCGATGCCTTCAAGGGCACGGCAGGGGTTGATACCTTCAAAGGCCTCGGCGGCAACGACACCTATGTCGTCAACCACGCTAGCGACAAGACAATCGAGGCCGCCAAGCAGGGCACCGACACGGTCTTCGCCTCCGTTTCCCACACGCTTTCCGCCAATGTCGAGAACCTGACACTGACTGGCACCAAGGTGCTTTCCGGCACCGGCAACGGCCTCGCCAATGTCATCACCGGCAACGGGGCGGCCAACATCCTGAAGGGGGCTGACGGCAACGACACGCTGAAGGGCGGCGCCGGCAATGACACGCTCTATGGCGGGCTCGGCAAGGACCTGCTGGTCGGAGGGTCGGGCAACGATACGTTCGTGTTCGACACCAAACTCGGTGCGACAAACATCAACACGATCGACGATTTCTCCGTTCGGGACGACACGATCTTCCTCGACAACGACATCTTCACCAAGGCCGGCAAGGTCGGGGATCTCTCGGCAAAGGCCTTCTACATCGGCACCCAGGCGCATGCGGAGACAGACCGGATCATCTACGATTCGAAGACAGGCAAGCTCTGGTACGACGCGGACGGCTCCGGAAAGGGGATAGCCTTCCAGTTCGCCACCCTCGATGCTGGCTTGAAGATGACCGCGGCGGACTTCGATATCATCGGGTGAATTAGATCAACTTGATCTCGGCCGAACTTGAGCGATCCAGCTGCAGATTAAACTAGGAGACTAGACAGCATTTACGGGCAGGCACTGGAATTCACCCAACTTCACTCATTATGGAGAAATAGTTATGAAGTATACCATCTTTGCCGCCACGATTTTGTTCGCCAGCGCCACGCAGGCTGCCGAATTCAAGTTTCCGGCCGAGGCACCCGTTGCCGTCATCACCATTCCCGATGGTTGGAAAACCACACAGACTGAAACTGGCATCGAGGTTCAGTCTGACGATGACGCCGTCTATTTCTCCATCGACGCGCAGGACGGCAAGGAGACCAGCGAGACGGTTACAGAGGCTGTCGAATATCTCGCGAGCCAAAATGTCTCGGTCGACGATTCGACCAAAAAAGAAGAGGAAGGCAAGCTCAATGGCATGCAGGCCTACAACGTCTATTGGTCCGGCAAGGACAGCGACGGCCCTGTGACGATTGGCCTGACGGCACTGGTGGCCGATGCCGACAAGACTTTGGTTGTCACCTATTGGGGAGGTACCGAAGAGCAGAAGGCACATGGCGAAGCGATCGGTGCGATCTTCAACTCCCTGAAGCCAATCGCCCAGTAACACCGCCCCGCGGCCAGCCTGAAGGTCGAGCGCGGCCTGCATTTCACGGCGAAGCAGACGCTATCTGCCTGCATTGCGTATGGTTTCTCGGCTCGTGTCGGATCGTTGCCTACCAGACAAGGGCGTCATCTCCGGTGACGCCCTCCTCTTCAAGGCCTCCGGCAACTGCCTGAACTCGCAATCCAAAACGGCGGGTGAGTTGTGCGCCGACAAGAAGTCGTCCGGCACCTACGTCCATGGCGATACCAATGGTGACGGGAAGACAGCACCAACGCATCGACGATCGACCTAAATAGCACGGTGTGGTTTTAGGGCTCCTTTCCCTCCATGACCGTAGACCACTCTCCGGTGAACCGTTTGTGCTGCGCCTGGTCCTGGGCGGCGAGCAAGGCCGGCCCGATGCGGATCGGCCGCCCGATGCCGGTATCGACCAACGAAGCCGGACCATCGACGCCATCAGGAAGCGGGCCGTTCGCGCTGAAATAGAAGGAAGCGTCCCGCGCCTTTTTCTGTCCGCGCTCGGAAAGAAGATAGTCGACGAAGGCACCGGCCAGCGCCTTCTGGCCTGATGTCGAGGGGATGAGAGCGCCCCGGGAGAGGATGAGCGTGTAGTCGCGGGGCAGCACGATCCGCAGATGCGGGTCGCGCAGATAAGCGGCATAGGCATAGGAACCCAGCACGTTATAGGCGATGGAGATATTGCCCCGGCGCAATTCGCCGAGCACCTCATTGTTGCAACAGCGCGTCACGGTCTCGGCGCGGCCGAAGCTTTCGAGCAGGCGGCCGTAGGATGTGGGCGCGACGCGGGAATCGTTGAAGGCGAGCAGATAACCTATGCCGGATGCGCGGATATCGTAGGTTCCAACCCGGCCGCGATAGGTCTCGTGTTTCTGGCGCAGCAACTCGGCAAGCTCGTGATGGCTGCGCGGTACGTCTTCCGGCGCGACCTTGCGATCATCATAGACCATCACGGCGGGCTCGAAGCTGAAACCATAGACTTCCTCCCGCCAGTTCGCCCAATCCGGCACCTTTTCCGCCGTGGCATGGGCGACCGCGCAGCCGTCGTTGGCAAGCCGCACCAACTGGTCGACGGAGGAGGAAAGCAGAAGGTCCGCCGCATGCTCCCCGGTGGCACAGGCCGCCGTCGCCTCGCGGAAAAGCGCGTTGGTGAGATAGTCGACATATTCCAGCGTCACGTCCGGCCTGAGGCTGCGGAAATCTTCCAGAAGGGGTCGCATGGCCTCTATATCGGTCGCGCCATGGATGACGAGGCGCGCCTTCTCCGCCTCGGCCTGAAAGACTTGCCGATCGCCCTCCACGGCACCTGCGGCGATGGGCAGGAGAAGCGGGAGCGCCAGCCATGCGAAGTGCAGGAATTTGCCGTTCATGGCCTCGTTTCCTCATAAAGAGGCAGGTCGATCACGATGGTGAAGCCGCGGTCCTCCGCCGGTTCGCGGAATGTCAGCGAGCCGCCGAGAAGGATCGCAACTTCGGAGGCAATGGCGAAGCCGAGACCGGAAACATCACGCTCCGTTCGGGAGGAGGCGAAGCGCCGTGTGATCTCCTGCCATCGCGTAGGTGGGATACCCGGACCATCGTCCTCCACCTCGAAACGAGCCGTTTCCGCACCCGCGATGACGCGCACATCCAGCTTGGCCACCGCACCATGGCGGAGCGCATTGTCGATGACATTGACCATCGCCTCGCGCAGGCTCAACGCATCTCCAAGGACGATCACCGTTTGCTCCGGCGCCTCGAAGGCGACGACGATATCGGGATCGCGGCTCAGCGGCACGGCACGCCTGAAAGCCTTGCGCGCCACGTCCCGCATATCGACAGGCACCAGCTTTTCCGAATCGAAGCGATGGATGACCATGGCATGACCGAGCAGTTGGTTCGTCAGATGCGACAGTTCCTCGACACGCGCCCGCACGCGCCTGAGGTGGTGGCGCCCCTCCTCCGACAGGCCCTTGTCGTCGATCAGGCTGAGCTGGGAAAGCAAGGCCGTCAGCGGCGTGCGGATCTGGTGAGCGCTATCGCCGATGAAGCGTTGTAGAAGGCGCATGCGCTCGTCCAGACGGCGCATGAAGTAGTTGATCGAGGCGACGAAGGGGGAGAGTTCGCGCGGTACCTCCACGGCAAGCGACGTCAAATCCTGTGGCTCACGGTCATGCAGCACCCGCGACAGATCGACGATCGGCCGGAGCGAAAGGCGAAGGGCGAGCGCCGTCGCGAACAATGTCGCGCAGGCCATCAGGGCGACGAGAAGCACGGCCTGGCTCGTCAATTCGGAGGCAAGCGCCGTCCGAGCCTCCGTCGTCTGCGCGAGGATGATGTAGACCCAGCCGCTCAGCATGGGATCGGAGACCGCCCGGGCGCCGATCGCCATGCGCACGTCGGAATTTCCGTAGCGTGTCGAGAGGAAGACCGGCGCCCGCCGGCTTTCTGCGAGATCTATCGATGGTTGCAAATCCTCATAACCTGTCAGGGTCTTTCCGTCCGTCCCGATCACCCGGTAGAAAATCCGGTCGCGGGTCGCAAGGCCGAGCAGCTCGAAGGCGGAAGACGGCATGTTGATCATAAGTTCGCCCTCCTCCACCGACATGTTTTCCGCGATCTGGAAGGCGGCGCCCTGCAACAGGCGGTCGAAAGCCTCATCCGCCGCGGCCTTCGCGTAGAACCAGGCCGCCGTGGCGATGCCTGCGGCGCCGAGGAGCAGCACCAGCGCGACGCGCAGCAGGAGGCGCGAAAAGAGCGAGGTTTCGGTCTTCATGGGGTCGCCACCAGCTTGTAGCCAAAGCCCCGCACGGTGACGATGCTGCTCTCGGCGCCGTCGAGTTTCTTGCGCAGCCTTGCAACGTAGAGTTCTATCGCATTCTGGTCCGGCGCCTCGTCGAAACCGAAGAGATGATCGAGCAGTTCCTGCTTGCTGAAGATGCGCCCGGGACGCGATGCAAGGATTTCGAGAAGGCTCATCTCGCGGCGCTTGAGCTGGATTTCCCGGTTTCCGATGCGCGCGTTCCGGTTGGTGCGATCGAGCAGCACATCGCCGCAGGTGATGATGTTCGTCGGTTCGCCGCCGGAGCGCCGGCGCAGGAGAACCCGTGCGCGCGCCTCCAGTTCCCGGAAATCAAAAGGCTTGACGAGATAGTCGTCTGCCCCGAGGTCGAGCGCGCTCACCCGGTCGTCGATTTCCGAGCGCGCCGTCAGCACCAGCACCGGCACGGAGTTCTTCTGCAGGCGCAACCGGCGCAGGATCTCGAAGCCGTCGAGCCCGGGCAACATCACGTCGAGGATGACAAGGTCGTAGGACGTGAAATCGAGAATCTCGGATGCCGCCAGCCCGTCGACCTGCCAGTCGACGCTGTGCCCGATTGTTTCGAAGCGCCGGGTGATCGCTTCGCCGACATCGTCGGTGTCTTCCACGAGGAGGATACGCATACGCGTGAGCGTGACACACCGCCGGGGCCACGATCAAGCCGGGTGCGTGACAGCGTTGTGACAGGATGGCGATTTAGAAAGGATTGCCAGCCGACGGGAGAGAGTGTGTCGGCTGCCCGGAGGAGTTTTGGCATCGATCGACGACGCGCCGCGAAAGCCGCGAGCGCGAACCCGTTCGCTTGGCCTATCGCCTCCCCGGACAACAAAACGGGAGATACAGACCATGATCCGAAGTGTTTCAAAATTCTTTGCCGGCGCGGCCTTTACCGGCCTTCTTGCCGCAACTGCTCCGGCACTGGCCGAACCGGCAAAGCCGGAATGCCTCGCCGGTGCCAAACCCGGCGGCGGCTTCGACCTCACCTGCCGTCTTGCGGCTAACGCCCTCCTGGAAAGCAAGCAAATCTCCAAGCCGATGACCGTGACCTACATGGAGGGCGGCGTCGGAGCGGTCGCCTACAACCATGTCGTCGGCAAGCGCGGTTCTGACGGCAATCTCATCTCCGCGACCTCGACCGGATCGGCGCTCTTGATCGCCCAGGGCAAGTTCGGCCAGCCGGACGAAACCGCCGTGCGCTGGCTCGGCGCGCTGGGTGCGGATTACGGGGTGATCGTCGTTGCAGCCGATTCCCCCTACACGTCGCTGAAGGAACTGGTTGACGCCTACAAGATCGACCCGACCGGCTTCGCCGTCGCCGGCGGCGGCGCCGTCGGATCGCAGGACTGGATGAAGGGCTCGCTGATCGCCAAGGCGGCCTCGCAGGATCCGAAGACCATGCGCTATGTCGCGCTTGAAGGCGGCGGCGCGGTTCTGACCGCGCTCGAAGGCGGCCACGTGAAGGTTGGTTCGGGTGATGCGGCCGAGATGGTCAAGCACCACGTGGCGGGCAAGGTGCGCATTCTCGCCGTCATGGCGCCGGAGCGCCTTCCGGGTGATCTCGCGGAGGTCCCGACGGCCCGCGAGCAGGGTTTTGATATCGATTGGCCGGTCTGGCGCGGCTACTATGTCGGCAAGGACGTTTCCGACGCCGACTACGACTGGTGGGTGAAAGCTTTCGAGGCGATGGCCAAGACACCGGAGTTCATCAAGGAGCGCGATGCCCGCGGCCTCTTCGAGTTCACCCTGATCGGCCCCGCCTTCGAGGCGCGCGTCAAGGAAGACGTCGAGCGCTTCAAGGTACTCGCCAAGGAAGCCGGCATGTGATGCGGCGCGGCCGCCTCCGTTCGCGGCTTGCGACGGGGGCGGCCTGCCCGATCCGGCACATCCATCGAAACTCGGAGAACGTCATGTCCAATCTGGTCGAAAACCGGCGGGTGAGCCGCGCCGCGGCCCTCGTGCTTCTCGTCATCGCCGTCGCTTACGGCATCGGCGGAGCAACGATCGAATACGCCTTCTCGTCCGACCCTCTCGGGCCGCGCGCGGTTCCCCTCATGCTCGCCATGGTGCTCGGCGGCCTCAGTCTGCTCTATCTCGTCCAGCCCGGCAGCGTGGAGCCCATTCCGACGGGGGCGGCGCTCCTGCGCGTGCTCGCCATTCCGGCCGTCCTTCTCGCCTCGGTGGCGCTGTTCGAACCGCTCGGCTTTGCAGGCTCGATCTTCGTTCTCACCCTCGGAACCGCGCTGGTCTTCGGCGCAACGGTCAAGCGCGCGCTTGTCGGCGCTTTTCTACAGACGCTGTTGTGGTGGGGTGTCTTTGCCTGGCTGCTCCAGGTCTACCTGCCGGCAGGCATTTTCTTCGGCTGATCGACCAGCCATGACGCGAAAGGTCATTCCATGAACCTCGACTATCTCTGGCAGGGCTTCGGCGTCGCGCTGACGTACCAGAATCTGCTGATCGGCTTCATCGGCTGTTTCATCGGCACGCTGGTCGGCGCGCTCCCGGCAATCGGTCCGATCAACGGCATCGCGCTCCTCATGCCCATCGCCTACACGATGGGCCTGCCGGCCGAGAGCACCATGATCCTGCTCGCCGCAGTCTATTCCGGGGCGGAGTATGGCGGGCGCATTTCCTCCATCCTTCTCAACGTACCGGGTGATGCTGGGGCCGTCATGACGGCCATGGACGGCTATCCCATGGCCAAGCAGGGCCGGGCCGGCGAGGCGCTCGCCCTTTCCGGTATCGCCTCCTTCATCGGTGGCGTCATCGGCGTCATAGGCCTTGCCTTCTTTGCGCCGCTGCTGTCCGGCCTCGCCATCGGCTTCGGCCCAGCGGAATACTTCGTGCTGATGATCTTCGCTTTCGCCACCCTCGGCTCGATGGTCGGCAGCCAACCGGTGAAAACACTGATCGGCTGCACGCTCGGCCTGATGCTGGCGACCGTCGGTCTCGACGCCACGTCAGGCGCCTATCGCTTTACCTTCAACGAGCCGGAGCTTGGCGACGGTATCGAATTCGTCGTGCTGGTCATTGGCCTCTTTTCCGTCTCCGAGGCGATGATCATCCTCGAGCAGCAGGGGCAAGGCATCACGATGGTGCGGGACCTCGGCCGCATGACCGCCCGCATGAGCGATGTCGTGAAGAGCATGGGGGCAACGCTGCGCGGATCGATCATCGGTTTCATTGTCGGCGTGCTACCGGGTACCGGTGCGTCTGTCTCCAGCGCCGTCTCCTACACCACGGAAAAGCGCATCTCCGATCGTGAAGGCACCTTCGGCAAGGGTGATGTGCGGGGTCTGGCCTCGCCGGAAGCAGCCAACAACGCGACCGCAGCCGGCGCCTTCGTACCCATGCTGACGCTCGGCGTGCCGGGTTCGGGAACCACCGCCGTCATGCTGGGCGCGCTGATGCTCTACAATATCCAGCCGGGACCGATGCTGCTCGTCGAACGGCCGGAAGTGGTGGGGGGGCTCGTCGCCTCGCTCTTCGTCGGCAACTTCATCCTGCTTGCCCTCAACCTGCCGCTCGTCAACATCTTCGCCCGGGTGCTGACCGTACCGAACTGGCTGTTGGTGCCCGGCATCCTCGTGCTCTCGGTTATCGGCGTCTACTCCACCCATGCCTCGGCCTTCTCGATCTACCTGATGCTTGCCATCGGCTTTGCCGGCTGGCTGCTGCGCAAGGCGGGCTTCGACATGGCGCCGATCATCCTCGGCTTCGTGCTGGGCAACGTGATGGAAGTGAATCTCAGGAACGCGCTGGCGATCAGCGGCGGCGATCCATCGATCCTGTTCGAGAGCACCATTTCCATCACGCTGTGGATCATGGCGCTGGCCGTCGCCCTCCTTCCTTTGCTCCTTTCCCGCCACCAGAAGGCGTTGCTCCTCAAGCCGGCCAAAGGCACCGGCGAAGGCTGAAGCCGGTTGGGGCGCGGGATCCCCTCGCCCCAACCGAAACCATGCGGCCGCCCGTCTATCGGGCGCGAAGCGCACCCGGCCGAAAAAGGGCAAGCGCTGAAGGGCTTGGCTCCTTGAGGAAGAAGACAGTCCGCGCGTCGTTTGCTCCCAACAGCCAGCGCTGGGCGCTCCTGGCGAAACCCGGAATAGGTGCCGAGATGACGCGGCCCGGCAAACACGTTGATGTTCAGCATGCCCGCACTTGGGCTTCAGGTATCCCAGCGGCGAGCGAAAAATGCGCTAACACCATCAGGCGGACGGCATTTGCCTATAGATAAGGTCTGGTGCTACGATCCATTCGTCCTGTCGCAACGACAACACGTTCAGCCGGCCGCTTCGATCCCGGCCGGCAAGTCCGACAAAGCGGTAGCGACGGCCGTGGCCATCGATCACCGCGGCATAGATCGACCGGTCGCGGACATAGCCCGCAATCGGTCCGGCAGTGCGCGTCCCGGCAAGCACGAAATACTCGTAAGGAAGGCTGCGGCTGACGCTCATTTGCGAACCTCATTTACGACGGGCCGGCGCGGCAACGTGGCATCGGGCCGAGCCTTGACGGCAGAGGCACCCTCCCCAACCGTTGCCGGCCTTCTACGGCGGCGGCCTTTCTTGAATTCGACAACAAATGGTTTTGTCTGCGGGCGCATCTCGATTTCCTTGGATATGGTCAGTGAAAGCTGCATTCGACGCCGCCGAGTGGGCCGAAATCCGCGACCATCGTCTGTCCGGGCAGAACCTGAAGGATGGTGGTGCAGGATCCGGTTGCGACGATGTCACCGATCTCGAGCTTGTGTCCTCGCGCCGAAAGTTTCCGCGCCAGCCATGCGACGGCATTGAGGGGATGGTCCATGACGCAATCTGAACGCCCGGTCAGCACCTGCCGTCCGTCGAGCGACACGCCGACCTCGATTGCGGCGAGGCCGGCCGGATCGAGGGTCGTCACGACCCCGCCGCAGATCGTGGCGGCATGGAGGGCGAAGTCAGCGATCGCCGCCTCGGTTCCGATGGCGGCGCTACGGGTTCTGCGACCAAGAATGCCGATGGCCGGCATGCAGCCGAACACGGCATCGGCCGCACTTTCGAGCGTGACCGCCTCGCCCGCGTCCGGAAACGGCCGCAGCATGGAGAAGACAAGTTCGCATTGGGCGCCGATGACGCCCGCCGGAAGTTTGAATCCCCTCTGGCCTCGCAGTAGAGCCAAGGCCGGAATTTCGGAAAAGATCGGGGTTGCAAGGCCAAGCGTCCTGCGGGCGGCTTCGCCCGAACCGACGACGGCATAGCCGTCGCGCTCAAAACTATAGGCGTCTTCTGCGGCCGCAAGGATGTCGTAGGCTTCAGCCTGCGATGCGATCCGGTCGAGTGGAAGGTCGCACAGCACGTTCAGCCGCCGGCTCTCTGCCAGCACTGTCGCGGTATCCCCCCTGAACTCCAAGGACATCTTCGTGCTCCAGTCCTTCGCTCCGACGATCACCGCCGTTTCGATAGACTGATGCTTTCCGCATATAGATTCCATTCAGGCGAAGGGGGAAAGAAATCAAGATTCCATAGCGGCCAACGGATGCATCGAGTGGCAGTCCCACACAGTTGCGGGGGCGGTGGTGAGACATCGAGGCTAGCCCCTTGCCCATCGCTCAGGACGGATATGCGTCTGCCTCAAGTATCATCCAAACTTTCGGGGAATCGCCTTCATGACGCTCGTTACCTCCTACGTCTATCCTGATGGCAAGCGACGCGTCATCACGTCGGTGTTCGAGGCGAGCAACCTGCTCGAACAGCAGCGCCAGGGCACGATCACTCGTCAGCTTGCGGCCTGGCGGTCACCCTCGCGGTCCTGACGGCGATCACCGGCATTTGCGGCATGAGCTTCGAGCACATGCCGGAACTTGCCCCCCCAAAGGCTACTTCGTCGTGCTTGGCGTCATCGCCACCCTCTGTGCCGCTCTGATCGAGGGCATTCACATTGAATGGCGATGCTGCACTGCACATATGTAGGGCGGCCCAGCGGCCCGAAGGACAGGATGGCATGAACCAAAAGACAGCGCTGCTACTCGTCAACCCCAACGCACGGCGCGGCAGGGAAAACCTGCCGCAGGTTCGCCAACTGCTTGCCGGCGCGAGAATTGCGTTCACCGAATTGCCTGACGGAAAGGATGCCACGGCGCTCGGTTTCCTGCACGAGCATGTCACGCGCATCGACCGCGTGATCGTGGGCGGCGGAGATGGAAGCCTGAACGGCGCGGCTCAAGCCCTTCTAGAGACGGGGCTGCCGCTCGGCGTCCTGCCGCTCGGCACGGCGAACGACTTTGCCCGCACGGTCGGCATCCCCCTCGACCTGCCCTCCGCCATCGGCGTGATCGCCAGGGGCAACACCGTGGCGGTCGACCTCGGCCAGGCGAACGGCCACCCGTTCTTCAACGTCGCCAGCATCGGCTTCAGCGCCGATCTCGCCATGTCCTTGACGGAAGAGGCCAAGAAACGCTGGGGCAAGCTCGGATACGCCCTGGTGGCGGCGCGACTTCTTGCCGGCTCGCGCCTGTTCACCGCAACGCTCGACCATGACGGCCGGAGCGAGGAGTTGCGTACCCTTCAGGTCTCCGTCGGCAACGGGCGTTTCTACGGCGGCGGGATGACTGTGCACGCCGATGCCACCGCAACGGACGGCATGCTCGACTTCTACAGCCTGGAGGTCGACCATTGGTGGCGGCTTCTGCGGCTGCTTCCCAGTCTGCGCAGGGGCACACAAGGCGAATGGGACGACGTCAGGGCCTTCTCGACCAAGTCGTTGACCATCCGCACCAGCCGCCCCCGCCCGGTCAATCTCGACGGCGAACTCAAGACCACGACACCGGTGGATTTCAGGATTCTGGAGAAAGCAATATCCGTTTTTGTGCCATGAGGTGGGACCGCCAACCTTTTGCTATGCGGGCATTGTAGTCCGGAGGGCTTCGAAAGCCTTACAGATAAAGGGCCTCCACCTCGCCGAACCGGGCGTGGATAAAGGCCGCATTACCTGCGCGATGAATTCATCCGGATCGATCGTGCGGGTGCGCTCGAGCCAAGAATGCAGTTCAGCATAGGTGATCTCCACTGTCAGCGAGCGGCTCTATCCCTTTGCTCTCCTTCGATAACGAATACTGCTATCGCCAATGCGTGCTAGGCATCGGGCAAAACGGCGGCTTGAAGCTTGCAAGAGGAGCCATGTGAGCAGCGAATGTGATTCCGTTTGCGGTTCTCCGCAAGGCTTTGAAGGGATATGAGCCAACGACCGGCGGTGACGTATCATACCGCCATCCGCCCAAACCGTTAGTGCTTGAGAACCCTTGCGAGGAAGGAGCGAGCCCGCTCGTTCTGCGGATTGTCGAAGAACTCTTCCGGCTTTCCGACTTCCAGGATCGTGCCCTGATCGATGTAGACGATCCGGTCGGCCACTTCCCGGGCGAAGCCCATTTCGTGGGTCACGATCATCATCGTCATGCCGTCAGCGGCCAACTCGCGCATAACATCCAGAACTTCGCCGATCATTTCCGGGTCGAGGGCTGACGTCGGCTCGTCGAACAGCATCAGGTGTGGCTCCATCGCCAGCGAACGGGCAATCGCCACACGCTGCTGCTGGCCGCCTGAAAGCTGACCGGGATATTTATGAGCATGCGCGTTGAGGCCGACGCGGTCGAGCAGCTTGAGCGCGGTCGCCTCGGCCTCCGCCGCTGATTTCCTGTGCACGCGCATGGGCGCGATGGTGATGTTCTCCACCACCGTCTTGTGCGGGAAGAGGTTGAACTGTTGGAACACCATGCCGACGCCCTTTCGGATGGCGGCAAGTTCGCGTTCGCCGCCAAGGCGGCGGTCCTCTTCGACGGGAACCTGGTAGCCGTCCACGACGAGGCTGCCATCCTGGTACATCTCCAGCCCGTTGACGCAGCGAATGAGCGTGGATTTCCCCGAACCGCTGGCGCCGATGACCACCACCACCTCGCCGCGCGCGACTGAGAGGTCAATACCCCTGAGAACGTGGTGACTTCCATAGAACTTGTTGAGGTTCTTCATTTCGACGATGGTGCTCATGGAGCTGCCTCCGGCATTGTTCATTTCGGTCATCGGGCACCTCGCGCAAGGTGCTTTTCGAGCTTCCGAGCGACGAAAGTGATCAAGGACCCGACGAGGAAATAGGTCAGGAACAGGAACGAATAGACTTCATAGGTGCGGTCGCCATATTGCGGATTGGCGAGGATCATCTGGCCGGCGCGCAGGAAATCGGTGAGGCCGATGATGAAGACGAGCGGCGCCGTGTTGAAGATGTCGAGCACGTTGCCGACGAGCGGCGGCACCACCACGCGAAGGGCCTGCGGCAGGACGATCGAACGGTTGATGTCGAACTCGCTCATGCCGAGCGATCGGGCGGCTTCCGTTTGCCCGCGCGGCACGGCCTGCAGGCCGCTGCGCACGTATTCGGCGACATAGGCGGAGTAGAACAGCGTGAAGCCGATCATGCCGCGCACCACATCGGCAAGATTAAGCTGCGGCGTCAGGACGGGCATAAGGATCCAGATCCAGTAGACCACCATGATGAGCGGTACGGAGCGCATCACTTCGATATACGCGGTGCAGATCCACCGCACGCTCGGGAAGCGACTGCGGCGGCCGAAAGCGAGCAGAATCCCGATCGGCAGGGTCACGACCGCAGTGACGAGCGTCAAGAGGATGCTGAGCAGCAGGCCGCCCCAAAGGCCGGCGCCAGGCGGCGCCATCACGGCGAAGATCGCAATGAAGCCGGTGAAGCTTGCGGGCAAAAGGGCGTGTCTTGCCAGCGGGACGTGGGAAAGCAGCATCCAGAAGACGGCAAAGACGCCGACCGTGGCCGCAATCAAGGCCAAACTGGCCGGGTCACCCGCTCCGACGAGGGCGATGAAAGCCACGACAAGAAAAACAAGAGCAGCAGCGTGATATTTCCTGAATGCGAACACGCATCCGAGCCCCGCACCAACCATGGCAGTGACAATCATGATCGCGACCCAAGCGCGCCATGCCTGATCGGCTGGGAAGATACCGATCATGAGGACGCGCTGGCTTTGCGGGATGATATCCCATTGCGCCACCGTCAATGCCCAGCGAGCGATCTGCCAGATGAGCCAGAGAACGCCGGGGATGACCGTAAGAGACAGAAGGGCGTCGAACGGTTTGCCGAACAGGTTATACCGTGACCATTTCAGGGATTTTGCGATCATCGCGAGGCTCCACGTTGGGTCATGCGGCGGTCGGCCCAGCCGACGACGGCGCTTATGGCCCAGCTGAGGATCAGGTAGGACATCATCACGATCACGATGCCTTCGAGGCTGTGGCCGGTCTGGTTGGCAATGGTGCCGTAGATGTTGAAGAGTTCGGGGTAGCCGATGGCGATGCCCAGCGCCGTGTTCTTCGCCAGGCTGATATACTGGTTGCCGAAGGATGGCAGCACGACGCGGAAAACCTGCGGCAGGATGATATCGTTGACCGTGTCCCGGCGTGTCAGGCTGAGCGAGGCCGCGGCCTCCCATTGCCCCTTCGGCAACGCGTCGATCGCGCCGCGCACGATTTCGGCGATGTAGGAGGCGCTGTTGACGACGATGGCAAGGAGCAGCGCCGCCATTTCAGGGCTCATGCTCGTGCCACCGCGCGCCTGGAATTTCGAGGCGACGGGAACATCGAGGCCCACGACGCCGGTCGCGAACATCACGGCGGCGAGCACCACAACCGCGCCAGCGCAGATCCAGCGAACAGTCTTATGGCGGTCGAAAATCAGGCCAAGGAGCGCAACCCAGAATGCGGTCGCGGTCCCGATGGCGAGCGTCGAGTCCCCTCCCTGCCAGGTGGGTACCGGGAAATAGAGGCCCTGCTGGCTGATCACGACACCATAGAACTTGGCGGCGGCGGCGATCGGCGGGAAATGCAGGACGACTGCGAAGTACCAGAAAACGAGCTGGATCAGGAGCGGCGTGTTGCGCACGAACTCAACACACCAGAAGGAGATATTGCGCACCACCCAGTTCGTCGAGAGCCGGCCGACGCCGAGCATCGTGCCGAGCACAGTGCTCAGGACGATGGCGAGGATGGCGACCTTGATCGTGTTGAAGATGCCTGCAACGAAGGCCTGTGCGATCAGGCGATCCGACGTGAAGTCCGTGAAGACCGGCCAGAAGCCACCATCGAAGGCGAAGGTCTTACCCTCGCTGATGTCGAAGCCGGCAGCGTCCCAAAGGAACGAAAAGCTGAACTTGATCCCGTGACGGGAAAGCCCTTCTTTCACCGCATACGCAAAGAGAACCACCAGGACGACAGCGGCCGCGATGACGGCGAACTGGGTGGCATCATACCGTATCCGGTTGCGACGGCGGCGAGCCAGAAGGTCGCCGTCAGCCGCATTTCTGGGCGCGTTCACTTGGTGCACAGTCATGTCGAGATACCAGAACCGAGGGAGGGACCGGGGCGGCATGCCACCCCGATCCGGTCATGAGGAGGATCAGTTCCAGAGCGGGGAGTAGATCGAGCCACCCTGCGACCACTGGGCATTCGGCGTGCCCTTGCGGTCGAGGAACATCTTGGTGTTCGGACCGAGATTGCGGTCGTAGATCTCACCGTAGTTGCCGACAGCCTTGATCGCCTGGGCGACGAAGTCACCCGAAAGGCCGAAGTCCTTGCCATAGCCGCCGCCGACGCCGAGGAACTTCTGGACGAAGGGATCTTCGCTCTTCAGCTTCTCTTCGAGATTGGCTTGGGTGATTTCGGATTCTTCAGCCTGGAAGAGGCCGTACGTGATCCAGCGCAGAGCGTTGCGCCACTTGGAGTCGTTCGCCGCGACGAAACCGCCAAAGGGCGACTTGTCGAGCGTGTCCGGGAGGATCAGGTAGTCGGCGGGCTTCGGCGAGTTGCCGGCCCAGGCGGCGAGCGCGGACTTGTCGGTGCTCATCGCGTTGCAGCGGCCGGAGTTGAGTGCGGCAAAGAGCTTTTCGAGGTTTTCGTAGGTGAGAACCTTGGAACCTTCCCAGCCCCGCGCCTTGAAGGCACTGGTGAGAACCGTTTCGGTGACGGAACCCTGTGTCGTACAGAAGGTCGCGCCGTCGAGATCGGCGAACGCCTTCACGCCGGAATCCGTCTTCACCATGATGCCCGTGCCGTCGTAGAAATTGATCGGCAGGAAGTCGATGGCGATCGAGGATTCGCGCGCTGGTTTGATGGTGGTGTGCGCGAAGACGACGTCGACCTGGTTGGTGAGAACCGCATCGAAGCGGCTCTTGTCCGTCACGGTGACGAACTTGACCTTCGAGGCGTCGCCGAGAACGGCCGCTGCGATGGCGCGGCAGAAGTCGACGTCGAGACCTTCCATCTGGCCCGTCGTCGTATTGAGGTAACCGAAGCCGGGCGCGGTGTTGTCCGTGCCACAATTCAGCGTGCCGCGCTGCTTCACTGTGTCGAGGACGGAGGCAGATGCATGACCTGCGGTAAGGGCGAGCCCGGCCAATACGCCGGTCGTGAGAAGCTTGATCAGTTTCATTGCATTCCCCTGTGAATATCGCGAGCGCCCCGCATGCTGATGCAGGGCCTGGTTCTCATGCCGAGAGCTGATTTGGGCGATAGGGCAACAGCGGCTCTTGCCGTTCTGTAGCGATTGTTCCCGCCATTGGCCTAAGTTCGCCGTTTGGTAGCCAAGCTGCGAACCCATATCAATCGACAGGGGGACGATACGAACAGGATTTGTGCAGGTCTACTTAATTTTGCTTTACGTACTCTTTAGCAAAAGTGTTTGATTTTAGCCGTCCACGCAGCCAATCACGGCGGCACTAGGGTTCGATCGGGCGCTCGCTCTTGCCCGTCGGCAACCGGCGGTGAGAGCCGATCCGCGCATTCACCTCCGCGATGAAGGCCTGGACGGCCGGGCTCCGCTTCTCCCCCTTCCGGAAGGCCAGGGAAATCCTGCGACGGATCTCGGGCTCGACCTTGCAGACCCAGACGTCCTCAAGGTCGTAGCTGGCGCGAAGACCCGGCAGAATCGAGATTCCGTAGCCTTCCCGAATGAGCGCTATCGTCACCTCGAAGCCCTTGCAGCGGGCGACGATGTTGGGCGTGAAGCCGGCCTCCTGGCAGGCGTCGGTGATCATGCGGTTATAAGCCGAGGAGGCCGTATCGAGTGCCCAGCGCTCATTGCGCAACTGGTGCAGCATGACAGTCGGGTGTTCGGCCAGCGGATGGGTCTGGGAAACCATCACGTTGAAGACGTCCTCCATCAGCGGGATCGTCTCGATGTTCGGGTCGATGGCGCCGGACGGCACATTGAGGTCGTCGATGATTGCGATGTCCGTCTGCCAGCTACGAAGGGCAGCAAGGCTCTCGGCCGGCTCCATCTCGTCGAACTGCACCGTCAGGTGTGGATGAAGACAGTGCAGTCCCTGGATCGCGCTTGCCACCACCGCCGCCGCGACAGACGGAAAGGCCGCCACGCGCAGTTCGCCGGCAATGACCTTCTTCAATTCCGCAATATCGGCACGCGCCGATTCCAGTTCGATGAGGATTCGCTCTGCACGCTCGACGAGTTGCTTTCCGGCAGGCGTCAGCTCGACGCCGCGCCCGCGCCGCTCGATGAGATCGATACCCACTTCCTGTTCAAGCAGCGCGATCTGCTGCGAGACGGCGGACGGCGACACGTAAAGCGCCTCGGCAACTGCCGCCATGGTCTTGCGGATCGATAGTTCGCGCAGGGCGCGCAAGCGGGCAAGGTCCATTCTTTCCTCCTGGTGTTGGATATGAATGATTAGCAAATCAGAACGCATGTGCAAATATTATTAACTTTTTCTGGATCGAAGCCCTCGCTAGCCTTTCTCCAAGCACCATTCCGCGGAGACAGGCCATGACCGAACAAACAAATGCCCACTTCAACACGTCCGTGCACGAGCGCGATCCGATCGTCGCCCAGGCGCTCGACAATGAACGCGCCCGCCAACAGAACCAGATCGAGCTGATCGCTTCGGAAAACATCGTCAGCCGCGCGGTTCTCGACGCGCTCGGCCACGAGATGACCAACAAGACGCTTGAGGGGTATCCGGGCAACCGCTTCCACGGCGGCGGCCAGTTCGTCGACGTCGTCGAGCAGGCGGCGATCGACCGCGCCAAGGAACTCTTCGGCTGCGCCTATGCCAATGTCCAGCCGCATTCGGGCACCCAGGCGAACCTCGCCGTCTTCTTCCTCTTGATGAAGCCGGGCGAAAAGGTACTGTCGCTCGATCTCGCCGCCGGCGGCCACCTCTCGCACGGCATGAAGGGCAACCTTTCCGGCCGCTGGTTCGAGGCGCACAACTACAATGTAAATTCGCAGAACGAAGTCATCGACTACGACGAGATGGAGCGCATCGCGGAAGAGGTCCGTCCGAAGCTCCTGATCACCGGCGGTTCGGCCTATCCGCGCGAGCTCGACTTCGAACGCATGGCGAAGATCGCGAAGAAAGTCGGCGCCTATTTCATGGTCGACATGGCGCATATTGCCGGGCTCGTCGCCGGCGGGGCCCACCCCTCGCCCTTCCCGCACGCGGATATCGTCACCTGCACGACCACGAAGACGCTTCGCGGCCCTCGCGGCGGCCTCATCCTCACCAACAACGAGGAATGGTTCAAGAAGCTGCAGGCGGCCGTCTTCCCCGGCGTACAGGGCTCGCTGCACAGCAACGTACTTGCAGCCAAGGCGATCTGCCTGGGTGAAGCGCTGCACGACGATTTCAAGACCTATGCGCATCAGGTGAAGGCGAACGCGAGGGTGCTTGCCGAAACGCTGGCAGATCGCGGCGTCCGCATCGTTTCCGGCGGCACCGACACGCATATCGTGCTGCTCGACCTCTCCAGCAAGGGTCTGAACGGCAAGCAGGTCGAAGACGTCCTCGCACGTGCCAACATCACCTCGAACAAGAACCCGATCCCGGGCGACAGCCCGCGTCCCCCAGAATGGGTCGGCATGCGTCTCGGCACCTCGGCTGCGACGACGCGCGGACTGAAGGAAGAGGAATTCAAGGCGCTGGGCAACGCCATCGCCGACCTCATCGAGGCGGAAGCTGCCGGCAAGGCGAATGACGTCGTCGAGGGTGCGAAGGCGACGGTGGCGAGGCTCACGGCAGCCTTCCCGGTCTATGTCCACTAGGTAAGTCCTCTCACGAAGCGAAGGTGCGCCGCCTCCTGCTCGGCGCGCCTTCCGGCCCCTGGCGGGCATCGAATGACGCGAAAGGGGATACCATGGGAATGGACAGGATCACGGATAGCGCGATCATCGACGGCAAGACGTTCGCCGCCAGCTTGCTTGAAAATGTTGCCGAGAAAGTTGCCCGTCTGAAAGACACGAACGACGCCGTGCCTGGCCTGGCCGTGGTCCTCGTCGGCAGCGACCCCGCCAGTGCGGTCTATGTGGGCTCGAAACACCGCCAGACGATTGCGGCCGGCATGAATTCCTTCAAATACGAGCTCGCGGCCGACACGCCGCAGAACGAGCTGATGGCACTGATCGACCGACTGAACGTCGATCCTGCCGTGCACGGCATCCTCGTGCAACTGCCGCTGCCCGCCCATCTCGATGCCAATGCTATCATTCAAGGCATCAACCCCGACAAGGACGTCGACGGTTTCCACATTTCCAATGCCGGCCGCCTTTCCACCGGCCAACCAGCGCTGGTGCCCTGCACGCCGCTTGGCTGCCTCATGCTGCTGAAGGACCGGCTCGGCGGCAACCTTGCCGGCCTCCACGCGGTGGTGATCGGTAAGTCCAACATCGTCGGCAAGCCGATGGCGCAGCTTCTGCTTTCCGAAAATTGCACCGTGACCATCGCCCATTCGCGCACGCGGAACACGCCGGAACTTTGTCGCGCCGCCGATATCCTCGTCGTCGCGGTCGGCCGTCCGGGCCTCGTGCGTGGCGACTGGATCAAGCCGGGGGCCGTGGTCATCGATGTCGGCATCAACCGCGTGGAGATCGACGGCAAGTCGCGCATCGTCGGCGACGTCGCCTTCGACGAAGCCCGCCATGCCGGCGCGATCACACCCGTCCCGGGTGGTGTCGGCCCCATGACGATCGCGTGCCTGCTTTCCAATACGCTGACAGCCTTTTGCCGCCAGCATTCCGTCATTATCGACTGATCGACCCGAAAGGATCGCCTATGTCCGCTTTTTCCAAGCGCTATGCCCTGCGCGTCGCCTGCCCCTCCATCCGGGGCGTGACCGCTGCTATCGCGACCTACCTTTCGGCCAACGGCTGCAACATCTCCGACAGCGCCCAGTTCGACGACAAGAGCACCGGCCGCTACTTCATGCGTATCAGTTTCCAATCCGAGGAAGGCCATACGCTGGACGAATTGCGCGACGGCTTTGCCGAGATCGCCGCGACCTATGCAGCAGAGGCCGAGTTCTTCGACGAAACGGCAAAGCGCAGGGTCGTCCTCATGGTCTCGCGCTTCGGCCACTGCCTCAACGACCTCCTCTATCGCTGGCGCATCGGCGCGCTTCCGATCGATATCGTCGGCGTTATCTCCAATCATTTCGACTATCAGAAGGTCGTCGTGAATCACGATATCCCCTTCCATCACATCAAGGTGACGAAGGAGAACAAGTCGGAAGCCGAAACCGAGCAGATGCGCATTGTCGAGGAGACCGGCGCCGAGCTCATCGTGCTCGCCCGCTACATGCAGGTCCTCTCCGACGAGATGTGTAAGAAGATGTCCGGCCGGATCATCAACATCCACCACTCCTTCCTGCCGTCCTTCAAGGGCGCCAATCCCTACAAGCAGGCGTTCGAGCGCGGCGTGAAGCTGATCGGCGCGACCTCGCATTACGTGACCACCGACCTCGACGAAGGCCCGATCATCGAACAGGATATCGTGCGTGTGACCCACGCACAGTCAGCAGATGATTACGTCAGCCTCGGCCGCGACGTCGAAAGCCAGGTGCTCGCCCGTGCCATCCACGCCCATATTCATGGCCGCGTGTTCATCAATGGCAACAAGACCATCGTCTTCCCGCCATCGCCGGGATCATTCGTATCGGAACGCATGGGCTAAGCCCGTTTTTAGATAAACTCCCGCTACACGTTCGAGTGCTCCATGAAAGTCATTGTTCTCGGCGCCGGCATTGTCGGTGTCACGTCGGCCTACCAGCTTGCCAAGGCGGGGCACGAGGTCACGGTCATCGACCGCCAGCCCGGCCCGGCTCTGGAAACCAGCTTCGCCAATGCCGGCGAGGTCTCCTTCGGCTATTGCTCGCCCTGGGCGGCGCCCGGCATTCCCATGAAGGCGATGAAGTGGCTGTTCATGCAGCATGCGCCGCTGATCCTGCGCCCCAGGGTCGACATGGCCATGCTCTCGTGGATGACGCAGATGCTGCGCAACTGCACTTCCGCCCGCTATGCGCTCAACAAGAGCCGCATGCTGCGCCTTGCCGACTACAGCCGCACCTCGCTTGCGGCGCTACGCGAGGAGACCGGTGTTTCCTACGACGAGCGCATGCAGGGCACGCTGCAGCTCTTTCGCACCGAAGCCCAACTCGACGCCTCCGCCAAGGACGTAAAGGCGCTCGCCGCCGATGGCATTCCCTATGAGGTGCTGGATCCCAAAGGCTGCATCCGCGTCGAGCCGGCACTGAAGCATGTGCGCGAAAAGATCGTCGGCGGCCTGCTGACGCCGAAGGACGAGACCGGCGACTGTTTCAAGTTCTCCAATGCGCTGGCGGCCAAGGCGGAGGCGCTGGGCGTGCGCTTCAACTATGGCAGCATCATCCGCGGCCTTGACGTCGAAGGCGGCCGTGTGACCGGCGTCATCACCGCGCATGGCAAGCTGGAGGCCGATGCCGTGGTTGTGGCACTCGGCAGCTTCTCGCCGCTGCTCGTGCGGCCGCACGGCATTCGTCTGCCAGTCTATCCGGTCAAGGGCTACTCGCTAACAATTCCGATCACCGACGCCTCCCGCGCGCCCGAATCGACCGTGATGGACGAGACCTACAAGATCGCAATCACGCGGCTCGGCGACCGCATCCGCGTCGGAGGCATGGCGGAGATCTCCGGCTACACCAACGACCTCGGTGAGCCGCGCCGTCTCACCCTCCAGCACTCCGTCACCGACCTCTTCCCTGGCGGAGATGTGTCGAAGGCGAGCTTCTGGTCCGGCCTTCGCCCGATGACACCGGATGGCACGCCCGTCATCGGCCCGACCAAGGTCGCCGGCCTCTATCTCAATACCGGCCACGGTACACTCGGCTGGACGATGAGTTCCGGCTCCGCCCGCGTCATCGCCGATCTTGTGTCCGACAAAAAGCCCGAGATCGACGCCACCGACCTCGCCGTCGCACGATACGCCTGAGCGGCCCAACAGGAGACATGTACATGCTCGAAAACATCGACACGACCAACGCCCCCGGCGCCGTAGGCCCGTTCTCCCAAGCGATCAAAGTCGGTAACCTGCTGTTCGTCTCGGGCCAGTTGCCGATCGATCCGGCAACGGGCGAGTTCAACTCGGACGACGCGATCGCGCAGGCCGACCAGTGCCTCAAGAACATCGCCGCCATCGCAGCCGCCGCGGGCACTGGCCTTGCCAACACCGTCAAGACGACCGTTCTCCTGACCGACCTCGGCAAGTTCACCGAGATCAACAAGGTCTATGCCGGCTTCTTCGCCCAGCCGTTTCCTGCCCGAGCCTGCTACGAGGTAAGAGCCCTGCCGAAAGGGGCCAAGGTCGAGATCGAGGCTGTCATCGCCATTCCCTAGAGATTTGCAAACCGTCGCAAATGGTGCATGCCACGCCTCCTCCCAAGACAGGAACACAACATGGTCATCCAACTTCCCGACAGTCCAGCCCGTGCCGATTTGCTCGCGGCTCGCCCGACGCTCTGGACCAATCCCAACTATAAGGACAATGCGATCGGGAACACCTCTCTTCCCGTGCGGCCATCGGATGTTGACGAGGCCCATGCAAACTGGCGGAGACTGGCCCCCCTGCTCGAGACCTGTTTTCCTGAATTGAAGGCCACCAAAGGCGAGATCCGCTCCGATCTCGTGTTGTTGGACAAAATGCGCTCCGCACTCGGCTACGCCAGCGCCGATTTCGGCACCATCTTTGTCAAGGCAGACAACGCCCTTCCGGTCGCCGGTTCGATCAAAGCGCGTGGTGGCGTCTACGAAGTCTTTCTCTTCGCCGAGCAACTGGCGATACGGGAGGGCCTTCTGAAGGAAGGAGAGGATATTTGCCGCCTTGCCGCACCTGACGCGAGAGCCTTCTTTTCCGGCTACACCATCGCCGTCGGCAGCACCGGAAATCTCGGGCTCAGTGTCGGCATTGCATCCCGCGCGCTCGGGTTCAACGCGACGGTTCACATGTCTTCGGACGCCAAGCCTTGGAAGGTCGAGAGGCTGACCAAGCTCGGTGTCCTGGTCGTCAAGCACTCCGCGGACTATACGACCGCGGTAGAAAATGCCCGCATCGCGGCTGAAAGCGACCCGATGGTGTATTTCGTCGACGATGAGCAATCGAGGCACCTTTTCCTGGGCTACAGCGTCGCGGCGCGTGAACTCGCAGACCAGCTTGTGGCACACGGTATCGTCGTGGACACCGAACATCCCCTGTTCCTTTACCTTCCATGTGGTATCGGCGGCGCACCGGGCGGCGTGGCCTATGGCGCAAAAAAGGTCTTCGGGGACAATGTCCACTGCTTCTTCGTGGAGCCGGTTCAATCACCCTGTGCACTCGTTCATCTCATGAGCGGTTCCGAAGACCTTGTCTCCGTATATGACGTCGGCCTCACGAACCGGACGGAGGCAGACGGTATGGCGGTAGCCCGGATGTCCGCTTTTGTTGCCACGGTCATGCGTGAGATGTTGGCGGGCGTGTTTACCGTCGATGACGCCTCACTGTTCGGGTGGCTTCTGAAAGCGCACGAGAGCCAGAACCTGCGCCTCGAACCTTCGGCCGCCGCGGGCTTTGCCGGTCCGGACTTCATTGTACGACATCCTCAGGGTGAAGAATTCTGCGAGCGCCAGCAGATCAGCGATCACCTTGCCCAAGCAACGCACATCGTTTGGACGACCGGCGGATCCTTTGTGCCGGAGGATCAGTTTCGGGCATTTCTTCACACCGCGAAAGACCTGGAAAACGCGGTCGGTTAGCGGGATATGAGTGCTGGGGGGAACCGAGCGAGGCCGGCCCGACATCCACCCCGCGACACTTTGGAGGTCGGTCGAGCGCTGCCGCCAGTTTCGGCGTAACCTTGATTCATACCCCGACGCTTGATGGGGATCGAACCAATGATCCCACAACTTGTTGCGATGTTCGCCGTTGTCGCTCCAATCTGAGCCGGCATGCGGCCTTGTTCGGACGGAGCGGCGGTTTTAGCCGCGCCCAGACTGGAGGCATTGACCGCAGAGACGATGACAGTTCGGCGCCGATGGAGCAACATCGCCGGCCCTAGACCTCCACTCTGTCGCCCGTCGCGCGGTCGAAGAGGTGCAGCTTGTCGGTCGCGAGATAAACGCTGACAGTCTCCCCGACGAGATGATCGGCGTTGTCCGACGTGCGGGCGACGATCCGTCCCTCCGCGGTCGCGAGGAACCAGAGCTTTTCGTGCCCGAGATTTTCGACGCCCTCAACAGTGCCGGCGATGGACGGCCCGTCGCCCGCACCGAGGCGGACATGCTCCGGGCGGATGCCGACGGTCAGCGCTGTTGGAAGATGACGAGCGCCCGGCAGGCTCAATCCGCCGATACGGATGCTGTCGCCCTCTGCCCGGCCATCGAAAAAATTCATCGGCGGCGAGCCGATAAACTTGGCGACGAAGAGATTGGCCGGGCGGTGATAGACCTCTTCCGGCGTGCCGAACTGCATGAGGTTCGAACGGCCCGCCTGCTTCAGGGGGGCCAGCACCGCGATACGGTCGCCCATCGTCATCGCCTCGACCTGGTCGTGCGTGACATAGATCATGGTTGAGCCGAGTTCGCGGTGCAGCTTGCTCAGCTCGTAGCGCATGGCGGCGCGGAATTCAGCGTCGAGATTGGAGAGCGGCTCGTCAAACAGGAAGACGGCGGGCTTTCGCACGATGGCGCGGGCGAGCGCCACACGCTGGCGCTGGCCGCCGGAAAGCGCGCCCGGCCGCTTGTGCAGATGGTCCTGCAGGCCGACCATACGTGCCACATCCGCAACGCTCGCCGCGATCGTCACCTTCGCCTCGCCGCGCAGCCGCATGCCGAAGGAGATGTTGTCGGCGACCGACATATGCGGAAACAGCGCGTAGTTCTGGAACACCATGGCGACGTCGCGCCTGGCCGGATCGACCTCGTTGACGATACGGTCGCCGATGGAGACGCGGCCGGAGCGGCCCTCCTCCAGCCCAGCGATCAGGCGCAGGGTCGTCGACTTGCCGCAGCCGGACGGCCCGACGAAGACGACAAACTCGCCGGACTTGATATCGAGATCGAGATTGCGGACGACATCGACCGAGCCGTAGGAGATATCGATGCCCTGGAGGGAGACAGCGGACATGGTTTTCGTTTCCTTGATTGACCGGTGGGTGTTGCGGCTTACTTGACCGCGCCGAGGCTGAGCCCCTGGACGATGCGGCGCTGGGCGAGGATGGCGAACAGCGCCATCGGCAGGATGATGATGATGGACGCGGCCGACATCGCGCCCCAGTCGATGGAGGCGTAGCCACGGAAACCGGCAACGGCGAGCGTCACGGTCTGCGCCTTCTCGAAGGTGAGCGCGAGCGCAATGGTCAGTTCGTTCCACATCTTGATGCTGTTGAGGATGACCGTGGCGGCGATGCCGGGTGCAGCGATCGGCACGTAGATCGTCCAGATGATGCGCCACGTCCCCGCCCCTTCGAGGCGGGCGGCTTCGGCCAGCGCTTCCGGAATATCCGCAAAGAAGGCGCGCAGCAGCCAGATCGTGAAGGGCAGCGTGAAGACCTGGTAGATCAGCGCCAGCCCGATCACCGTGTCGTAGAGACCGATACTCTGGAAGAGCACGTACATCGGCACGATGAACAGGAACTCCGGCAACATGTAGGAAATCAAAAGCCAGATCAGGATCGTCTTTCGCCCCGGCACATGCCGCTTGTTGAGATAGTAGGCTGCAGGAATGCCCGCGGCGAGCGCCAGCACATTGCCGATGGCACAGACGATCAGGCTGTTGAAGAACGCGCCGGAAAAACCTGTTGCGGACCAAGCGCGGCCGAAATTCTCCCAGACCGGCGAGAAAAACCAGACCGGCGGCATGGCGAAGGCATCGACGCGCGTCTTGAGTGCGATCGTCAGAATCCAGAAGATAGGGAAGACCGATACGGCAACGGCCGCAACGGCAACCGCATAGGGCCAGAACCCGCGGCGCAAAGACCTCGAAGCACTCATGCCTTTTCTCCGTCGTCGGTATCGATCACCAGATAGATGATGCAAAGGGTGAGGATGATGAGCGAGAAGACCACCGCGATCGCCGCCGACTCCCCGAACTTGTAGGATTTGAAGGCCGTCTGGTAGGCGAGCGTCTGCACGCTTTCCGTCGCCCGGAGCGGGCCGCCGCCGGTCGTGCCGAAGATGATGTCGAAGACCTTCAGCGTATCGATGGTGCGGAAGATGATGACGGTGATCAGCACCGGCTTCAGCATCGGCAGCGTAACGTGGCGAAAGGTCTGAAAGGGTGTCGCGCCCTCGAGCCGGGCCGCCTCGAACGGTTCGGCAGGCAGGCTTTTCAGCGCCGAGGACAGGATGATGAAGGTGAAGGCCGTCTGCCACCAAGTATCGATCATGATGATCGAGGGCATGGCGGTCGGCACCGTGCCAAGCCAGGCCGGACCAGTAATGCCGACGAGCGACAGCAGGTAATTGACGATACCGAGCGTCGGATCGAGCATGACCTTCCAGATCAGCGAGACCGCAATGCCCGACACCATCAGCGGCAGGATCATCAGCGTGCGGATGAGGCCGGCGCCGATGCGCACTCGGTTGATGGCGAGCGCCAGGCCGAGGCCGAGCAGCGTTTCGATCACCACGGCGAAGATCGCGAAATAGAAGGTGTTGAACAGCGCCTTCGGGAAGCCGCTGCCGGACAGGATACGCTGGAAATTCCTGAGCCCGACGAACTTCGCCTCGGAACCCCAGTTCCACTGCTGTAGCGAGAGATAGCCGGAATAGACGATCGGATAGAGCGTTCCCGCGGCAAGCAGCAGCAAGGCCGGCGCAATCAGCCAACGGATATGTTTGTCTCGGCGCATGGTCGATACGATCCTGCTTTTGGAAGAGATGGGGCCGGACATGCCGGCCCCGCGGGAAACGGCCTATTCGAGCGTGTCCTGAACATTCGTCTGGAGTTCCGCCACCGCATCCTCAGGCGCAGTGCCCTGGTAGATCTGGTGGATGGCGTCGACGATCAGCAGAACGACGTCGTTCCAGCCCTGGCGAAAGACGGATGTGGGACGCGTGTGCTGCATCTGGGCCTTCACCGCCGCGACATAGCCGGCATCGAGCGCCTTGACGTAGTCGGCATCAGCCCAGGACGAGTCACGCGGCGCGCCACCGGTCGCGACACCGAGGGCCGCGGTCATCTTCTTGTTCGTCGCCCACTGCACGAAGAGCCAGGCCGCATCCTTCTTGCCGGAATTCTTGGCAATCGAGATGCCCCAGGACCAATGGCCGCTATAGCCGATGTCCCCGGTGGAGGCGGGCAGCGGCGCATAACCGACCTTGCCGGCGATCGCCGAGTTCTTCGCATCCTCGAAACCCGGGCCGAAGACCGAAGCATCGACGAAGAAGGCGGCGTTGCCCTGCGAGAAGAAGCGGCTTGCATCTTCCCAGCCATAGGAAAGCGCACTTGGCGGGCCTGCCTTCAGGAGGCCGGCATAGTAGGAAAGCCCCTTGGCGATGCGCGGATCATTGAAGCGCGGCTTCGACCAGTCGCCGTCGAACCAGATGTTGTAGGGAAGGTTCGCCGGTTCGTTGCCCCATGCGTCGAGCACGATACCGGTCATGGTATCGACCAGCTCGGCCGAACGCTTGCCACGCATCGAAGCGCCGAAGACTTTGCCTTCGCCCTTGGCACTGATTTCGCCCGCGGCCGTGATCAGCTCGTCCATCGTCGCCGGCACCTTGCCGCCGAGGTACTTTTCGACCAGTTCCTTGTTGTAGAACAGCGTATAGGCCTCGAAGGAGATCGGGATCGCATAGAGCTGTGGATTGGCTTCACCGACCGGGAAGGATGCACCGGCGCGGAACCCTTCCGGATAATCGCCAAGGTTATAGTCCGCATCCGTCTTGGCGGCGTCCTCGAGATAGGGTGTCAGCGGCTCCACCACGCCGGCTTCCCATTGCGTATAGAGTGCCGAGTCCATCTGGATCATATAGACGTCAGCGACCGATTCCGCCGAGCGAACGGCGAGGTTCATGCGATCCGAATAGAGATCTTCGGCAAAGGCATCGATCTTGGCCTTGATACCGGTCTCCGCCTCGAACTCTCCGACATGCTTGCGCAGCTCGGCCGTCCACGGATGCTCGCTCAGAAGCACCGTGATTTCCTGGCCGGACTGCTGCTTCCAGTCCACCGCGAATGCGCTGGTGGACAGGGCGAAAGCCGTGAACGCGGCTGACAGCGTGATGAATCCCCTTCGTTTCATAAGTCTGCTCCCAGTTGGTTTTGGTGACACGCAGTAAGTTGTTCACTTGACAACTTGTTACTACATGTTAAAGACCAGCTAACACAGGCTTGAGACGCTGTCTAGTGCCCGGACGAAAGCGACGAACGGCAGGAAAGCCGGAACCGGATAGTTTCGCCGGATCGAAGGACAGGCCAGACTATCGGCGCAGAACCGCCACGAAGAGGACGAGATGAGCAAGATCACGCGGGAATTCGACTATGTCATCGTCGGCGCCGGTTCGGCGGGCTGCGTGCTGGCCAGCCGCCTGACGGAAGATCCGGCCGTTTCGGTCTGCCTGCTCGAAGCAGGCCCGAGCGACCGCAGCATTTTCATCCAGATGCCGGCGGCGTTGACCTTCCCCATCGAAAGCGACCGCTACAACTGGAAATTCGAGAGCGAGCCGGAAACGGAACTGCATGGCCGCAGCATCGGCCAAGCGCGCGGCCGCGGGCTCGGCGGTAGCTCCTCCATCAACGGCATGGTCTATGTCCGGGGCGCGCGGCAGGACTACGACGGCTGGCGTGACCTCGGCGTCGAAGGCTGGGATTTCGACGATTGCCTGCCCTTTTTCAAGAAGATGGAGAGCTTCGAGGGCGGACTTGACCCCATGCGCGGCGGCTCCGGCCCGATCAGCGTGGTGCGCAGCAAGGCCGATCACCCGCTCTACCGTGCCTTTCTTTCAGCCGGTCAGGAATTCGGCCTGCGCGATGCAGGTGACTACAACAGCGGCAACCAGGACGGTGTCCACATCACCCAGGCAACCATTCGCGATGGCGTGCGCTGCAGCACCAGCCTCGCTTATCTTGCCCCGGCGCGCCACCGCCCGAACCTGATCGTGATGACCGGCTGCCTGGTGGAAAAGATCCTCCTCGACGGCCGAACCGCCAGCGGCGTCACGATCTCCCGCCGCGGCGAAAAGACCACGATCCGCGCCGCACGCGAAACCATCTTGTCCGCCGGCACGGTCGGCTCGCCCCATCTCCTGATGCTCTCCGGCATCGGTGACCGCGCGGCGCTGAAGGAACACGGCATCGCCAGCACCGCCGATCTGCCGGGCGTGGGCGCGGACCTGCAGGACCACGTCGTGGCACCCCTGCGCTTCACGTCGCCCGGCGGCGTCTCGATCCGCCGGCAGCTGAATATGGTCGGCCGCCTCAAGCTCGGCGTCGAGTGGCTGCTGTTCAAGCGCGGCCTCGGCGCGACCAATTTCTTCGAGGTCGGCGCTTTCTTCAAGAGCAGCGAAACGGTCCCCTATTTCAACATGCAGCACGAATTCCTGCCGTTCCTCGCCGATTTCCAGTCCGGCAAGGTGACGATTTCGGACGGCTTCCAGTATTTCGTCAGCCAGATGCGGCCCTACAGCCGCGGCCGGATCGCGCTCAAGTCCGCCGATCCTGCCGCGAAGCCGTCCATCCGCTTCAACTATCTCACCGATCGGCGCGATACGGTTGAGATGGTCGATGGCATCCGCAAGACGCTGGACATGGCAAACCAGTCCGCTTGGTCACGCTATAAAGGCAACGCCGTCGATACGCCGGAGCGCACCGCCTCCGATGCCGAAATCGAGGCCTGGCTGCGCACCGTCGCCAACACCGAGCACCACCCGACCAGCACCTGCCGCATGGGCGTGGACGACCTTGCCGTCACCGATTCCGCCGGCCGGGTACATGGGCTGGAGAAACTGCGTATCGTCGACGGCTCCATCCTGCCGCGCGTTCCCTCGGCCAACATCAATGCTCCGATCATCATGGCTGCGGAAAAGATCGCCGCGACCATGACGCGCGGCTGACCCAGAAAGGCGGGCTCCACAGGCGGCATCCTTGCTCACTTGTCTCGACATGTTAGAGACTATGCGTTCGATGCCCTTGAAGAGGAGAAAAAACCGATGACCGAAACCTGGTTGAAGAAGAAACCGATCCGCAAGAGCGGCGCCGTGCCCATGTATGTGCAGGTCGCCGAAATCCTCGATACCGAGGTGAAATCGCGCAACGGCGCGCATTTCGCGCTGCCCTCGGAAGGCGAGCTGTCACGCGAGTTCGGCGTTTCCCGCGTCACCATCCGCCAGGCCCTGAAGCAACTGGAAACGCGCGGCGTCATCTACAGCGAACATGGCCGTGGTTATTTCAGCACCTCATCCCGCATGCGAGGCGTCTCGGGCTTCCACAGCTTCACGACGGAAGTACGCAAGTTCGGCGGCGAGCCGGGATCGGCGATCGTCGCTTATGAGGAGAAGCAGCCGCTGTCACCCGCCTTCCGCAAGCACCTTCAGACGGAAGGCGAGAGCAAGCCGGACTTCATCTTCCTGCGTCGTGTACGCTCGATCGATGGTGATCCAGTTGCCCTGGAAGATGCCTACCTGCCGATGGCGCTCTATCCCTCGGCAACCCGGGCGATGTTCGAAGGCGCCTCCCTCTATGCAGAAATGACGGCGACCTGGGGCATCGTTCCCACCTGGACCGATGCGCTGTTCGAACCGGCAGCCGCAACAGCCGAGGAAGCTGCCCATCTTCGTATCGAACTCGGCGCACCCATCCTGATCGTCTGGCGCGTGACCGTCACCGACACCGACCAGGCCGTCGAATATGTGAAGTCTGTCTATAAGGGCGATGGCTTCATGCTCAACGTCAACCGCTATCGCCTCTAGGAGCAGGTCCGTGTCGCAACAGGATTTCGCAATCGGCGTGGATATCGGCGGCGGTAGCACCAAGATCGGTCTTGTCTCGGCTGCGGGCGGGATCATCGAGCGCCGCCGCGTCGTCATCGACGATGCCGACAGCGCTGATGCCATCGTCGAGCACTATGCGAAAACGATCCGCGACATCCTGGCCGCACGTCCGCAGGTTAAGCCGCTGGGCATCGGCATCGGCTTTCCGGGGCGCATCCATCCGGACAATCTGTCCGGCGATCTCGGCAACATCCCCGCCCTCGACGATTTTCCATTAGCCGAGCGTATCGGCGAACTGTTCTCCCTCCCCGCCCGGATGGAAAACGACGGGACCGCGGCCGGCCTGGCAGAAGCGATGTTCGGCAAGGACAAGCACGCCCGACGCCTCCTGTTGATCGCGGCCGGCACCGGCATCGGCGTGGCACTCACCATCGATGGAAGGCCCTTCATCACCTCGGGCGGAGGCCTCGGCAACGCCGGGCAGCTCATCATCCATGGCAGCGAAGGCCGGCCCTGCCGGCAAGGCTGCGTCGGCTGCCTGGAATCGCTAGCCTCTGGTGATGCCTTGAACGGTATCGCACGGCTCTACTGCGCCGAGGCCCCGGACAGCCCCCTCGCCAAAAGGGCGCGCGATCTCGGCCGGGAGGCCGATGCGTCGGATGTCGTGGTTCTGGCGCTCGAAGGCGATACGGCTGCGAAAGCGATGCTCGCCGATGTCGGACGCTGGCTCGGCCGTGGCGCGGCGACCTGGGCGCAGATTTTCGCACCGGATGTCATCCTGCTTGGCGGCGGACTGAGTGCTGCCGGCGATCTGCTGCTGGCGCCGCTCGAACAGGAAGCCCGGCTCTGCGGTCTCGACATGTATCTCGCACCAGTGCGCTTCTCCCTCGCTTCGCTCGGCAACGATGCCGGCATTGTCGGCGCGGCCGCGCAAATCTTTCTCACCCCCCAGCCATGATGGAGTTTCCGTGTCCCAGTCCTATCTCGACGAAATCGCCGAACAGCCGGCAGCCATCCGCAAGCTCGGCCAGCTCATCACGCCGGGCCTGATTGCCGAGGTCCAGGCGATCCGCACCGCGATCGACAAGGGAGACGTGCGGCATGTCATTCTCACCGGCATGGGTGGCTCCCTGTTCAGCGCCTACGGCACCTGGCTGAGGCTCAGCCAGTCGCTACCGGTCCCGGTCTCGCTTTGGGATACGTCGGAGCTGATCCAACAAGCACCGGCGCTCTTGCGTTCGGGCACCGCAATCGTTGCCATCTCGCAATCGGGCGAAAGCGTCGAACTGTGCCGTATGACGGAACTGGATACAGGCGCCGATATCCGGGTCGCGATCACCAACACCCGCGACAACACCCTGGCACGTTGGGCCTCGCTGGCGCTGGCGACGGAGGTCGGCCCCGAGCAGACCGTTTCGACCAAGACCTATACCGCCGGGCTTGCCGCCCTCTACATCCTTGAGCGGCTGCTGACCGGTGATGGCGATACGCTCGGCGAAGAAATCGCCGCGCTCGCCGACGCCGTCGATACGCTTCTTACCACCCTGCCCGCGAAACTGGACGACATGCTGGCCTTCCTCGGCCACGATATGCCCCTGACCTTCATCGGCCGCGGTGGAAGCTATGCCAGTGCCATGATGGCTGCGCTGGTGACGGCGGAGGCAGCGAAAGCACCGACGCAGGCCCTTTCCGGCGGTCAATTTCGTCACGGTCCGCTGGAGCTGGTGCGCGAAGGCTTCCGCAGCATGCTCTTCCTCGGCGGTCCCGGCGCAACGCTCGACCTCAACCTGAAGACCGCCTCCGACATCGCCCGCTTCGGCGGCCGCTGCCTTGTCGTCGCCCCCGAGAGCACGGCGACGGTCTATGCCGGGAGCGGACCGGCCCTGTCTCTGCCCACGGTGGCCGAGGGGCTCCTGCCCGTGCTGGAAATCCTGCCAATCCAGCTTTTGATGGTCCCGATGGCCCTTGCGCGCGGCTTCGAGCCCGCAAAATTCCTCAACGGCTCGAAGATTACCGTCATCGAATAATGGTGGCCCACGTCGGCCCAGCTGAGTTGGGTCGACGGCTCCTGTGTTGCAGGCCTTGGCAGGAATCGAGCGCCGTTCAACTCATTCGCTCGGGGGCTGTCGGCGACCCTTCGGTTCGTGGACGGCTGCTTTCGTGTGCGCCAGCTCATCGACGGTGACGATTTCGTCGGGAATGTCCGTTTCGGCAAGCAGACCCGTGATCGAAACTTCCGATTCGGCAATTTTCAGCACCCAAAATCCCGTAACCGGGAAATTTTTGGCAATACAAGCCCTATCTGGCTGAACTATTCTTGACATAATTCCGTTTCGGAAATTTACTGGCCCTAATGAAGCCGATAGGGAACCGGTAATGACGCAGCGCTACCTGCTTGACGAACTGGATCGCGAGATCATCGGTTATCTTACCGAAGACGGGCGCCTTTCGGCCGCCGAAATCGCTGGCCGGATCGGCAGCGTATCGGAACGCACGATCCGCAACCGCATTGCCGGGCTTTTGCAGGCCAAGATGATTGTCATCGGCGCCATTCCTGATCCGGTGGCGCTCGGCCGCGATGTTCAGGTCGAACTGCTGATCGAGGTCGAGCAGGGCAAGCTGGAGGAAGTGGCCATCCTGCTCGCCGAATATGACGAGATCGGTTATCTCGCCGCAACCAGCGGCACGGCGAATCTCAGCGCCTCGCTCTTCGTGTCCGATCATGCAGCACTTCTCGACTTCATCGACCAGGAACTGGGCAAGCTGCCCGGCGTCAAGCGCGTGACGAGCTCGGTCGTCCTGCGGCTCTACAAGGTATTCGGCACGAGGACGACGGCGATCAGCCGCGGTACGGACCTCGGCGGTAAGAAGAAAGGGTAACCCATGCTGCGCATTGGGGTGGATGTAGGCGGAACCAATACGGATGCGGCGCTGCTGCGCGGCACCGAGGTTCTGGCAACGGTGAAATCCTCGACCACGGCGGACGTGACCTCGGGCGTCAGTGCGGCAATCCGCACGGTGCTTTCGCAGGCGGACGTCGCCGCGACCTCCGTCAACGGGGTGATGATCGGCACGACGCATTTCCTCAACGCCGTCGTGGAAGGTCGGCATTTGGAAAAGGTCGGCATCCTTCGGCTCTGTGGGGCCGCGACACGCTCGCTTCCGCCGATGATCGATTGGCCCGACACCCTGCGCCCGATCGTCGATGGCGGCGCGGCCATGGTGGGCGGCGGCGTGAACTATGACGGTTCCGAAATCGCGCCGCTCGATATCGACGCCGTTCGTGCAGCCTGCCGCGACTGGCGCGCCCGTGGCATCTCGGCGATTGCGATCTGCTCCGTCTTCGCGCTGGTCGATCCGCGCATGGAAAACGAAGCGGCGGAAATCGTCGCCGAAGAAATCCCAGGCGCGGCGATCAGCCTGTCGCACCGCGTGGGCCGCACCGGTCTCCTGCCGCGTGAGAGTGCGACGATCCTCAATGCGAGCCTCCACACGCTCGGCCGGGAAACCGTCGGCGCCTTCCGTTCGGCCTTCGCCGCGCTCGGCCTCGCCTGCCCGCTCTACCTGACGCAGAACGACGGAACGCTGATGGCGGCGGACTTTGCCGAGCGTTATCCCGTCTTCACCATTGCCTCCGGCCCGACCAACTCGATGCGCGGCGCCGCGTTCCTAACCGGTCTCAGCGATGCCGCCGTCATCGATATCGGCGGCACCACCACCGATATCGGCATGCTCGTCGCCGGCTTCCCGCGCACCCGCAGCGAAGGTGCGATGATCGGCGGCGTGCCGACCAATTTCCGCGTGCCGGATGTCTACTCCTTCGGCCTAGGCGGCGGCAGCATCGTGCGCCCCGGCGCAGACGCGACCATCGGACCGGATTCGGTCGGCTTCCGCCTGCCGGAAAAGGCTCTCTGCTTCGGCGGCGATACGCTGACGGCGACCGACATCGCGGTTGCCGCGGGCCTCGTCGACCTTGGAGATCGCAGCCGTCTCAGGCACATCACGCCGGAATTCGCCCGGCAGATGCTGGCGCAGATGAAGGCCAGCATCGAGACGGTGCTGGACCGGATGAAGCCGAGCGCCGACCCGATCCCCGCCATCCTCGTCGGCGGCGGGTCCGTGCTGGTCGAGGGGCTGCTGAACGGCACGTCCGTCTCGCTGAAGCCCGATCATTTCGGTTCGGCCAATGCGATCGGCGCGGCCATCGCGCAGGTCTCTGGCGAGGTGGACAGCGTGGTTTCGCTGGAAGGCACCACGCGCGAGATCGCGCTTGAATCCATCATCGCCGAAGCGCGCGCCCGTGCCGTCGAGGCCGGCGCCGATGCCGAAACGACGACGCTTGCCGAAATCGAGGAAACGCCGCTGGCCTATCTGCCCGGCAATGCCGTTCGCGTCGCTGCGAAAGTGATTGGAGACCTCAGGGCATGAAGTACTGGACGCTCACCGAAGCGGATATCGACCGCATCGCCATCGGCTGCGGCATTCTGGGCACTGGCGGCGGCGGCAGCACGTATCATGCGTCGCTGCGCGCCAAGGCGCTGTTGCGTGAGGGCAAGCGCATCCGCATGGTGCGCCCGGCCGACATGGATCCCGATGCGCAGATCATCGGCATCGGCGGCATCGGCGCGCCGACCGTCGGGATCGAGAAGATTGCCGAGGGTGCCGAAGGCGTGCGGCTTCTCCACGCGCTCGAGCACCATATGGGCCGCAAGGTCGATGCGTTGCTCGGCGACGAAGTAGGCGGCGGCAACGGGCTTTCGCCCATGCTGACGGCCGCAATGGTCGACCTGCCGGTGGTGGATGCCGACGGCATGGGCCGCGCCTTCCCGGAAGTGCAGATGACAACCTTCTTCATCCACGGCCAGCCGGTGCAACCGGCAGCGCTGGCCGACGCGGACGGCAATGTTCTGATCGTCACCGAGGCCACCACGCCGAAGATGCTTGAAAAGCTGCTGCGCGCCAGCACCATCGCCATGGGATGTACAGCGCTGATGACGACCGCGCCGATGTCGGGCGAATTCGTGCGCCGCTTCGGCGTGCCGCACACCACCAGCCAAGCGTGGAACCTCGGTGATGCGGTGCTGAATGCCCGTGCCGCCAAGGCGGATCCGGTGGACGCGATCCTGAAGCAATCGGGCGGCGTGCGCCTGATGCGCGGCAAGGTCACCGATATCAGCCGGCGCATCGCCGCCGGCTTCAATCGCGGAACGCTCACCGTTGCCGGGCTCGACCAAGACAATGGGCGTACGATCGCCATCGAGATCCAGAACGAATACCTGATCGCCCGCGAAGGCGAGAACATCATCACCATGGTACCGGACCTGATCTGCATCGTGGATTCGGAGACCGGCCGCGCCATCGGCACCGAGGAGCTACGCTACGGCCTGCGCATCGACGTGCTCTCCATGCCCGCGCCGGTTCTGCTGCGCAGCGAGATCGCGCTCGCCTCCGTCGGCCCGCGCGCCTTCGGCTATGATTTCGACTTTGTCCCGATGGGCGTATCCGCCGATGCGCCTGCCGTGCCGCACTATGAAGAAGAAGACGCCTGATCGTCCGCCCTCACGACCAATCCACTGGGAGCCCGACATGAACCGCCGTAATTTTCTGAAAACCGCCGCGCTTGCGGCCCTTGCCACCGCCGCCACCTCGCGCTGGAATTTTGCGATGGCACAAGGCACCGGCAGCATCTTCACGCTCGCCTACCCGACGAGCTTCCCCGACCTCGACCCCGCGACCTCGTTCTCGAACGATGGCGCGGTGCTCGCCAATGTCTATGAAGGCCTGACACGCTACATCCCGGCGACCGACGCCGGCGAGGCGAAGATCGAACCGCTGCTCGCCACCGCCTGGGAGGTCAGCGCCGATGGCAAGACCTGGACCTTCATCCTGCGCGACGGCGTGAAATTCCACGACGGCACGCCGCTCACCGCGCAGGCCGTGAAGGGCTCCATCGAACGCACGAAGAAGATCGGCGGCGGCGCCTCCTTCATCTGGGGACCCGTCACGTCCATCGAAACGCCCGAGCCGCTGAAGGTGGTCTTCGTGCTCTCCGAGCCGCAACCGCTCGACCTCATCGCCTCGGCCGGCTTCGCCGCCTGGATCTATGCGCCTGCCTCGCACGACAAGGACGCCGCCTGGTTCAACGCCGGCAACGATGCCGGAACCGGCGCGTTCAAGATTTCGCGCTACGAGCCCGGCCAGCGCGCCGTTCTCGACCGCGCGGAAGGCTATTGGGGCAAGGTGCCGGACGGCGCCTTCCAGACAGTCTCCTTCGAAATCACCGAGGACACGACACTTGCCCAGAACATGATCGAAAGCGGCCAGGCCGACTGGACCTACAGCCTTCCCTATGAAAACCTCGAAGCGCTGAAGTCCAATCCCGACCTCAACGTGGTGGTCAACCCGTCCTTCGAAACACTGTTCGGCCTCTACAACGTCAAGCGCGCACCGCTCGACAAGATCAAGGTGCGCCAGGCCCTGTCGCTCGCCTTCCCCTATGACGATGTAATTTCCGCCGGCACGAGCGGTTTCGCCACGCGCGCCAAGGGCGTGGTGCCCGCCGGTATCTGGGGCCATGACGCCAACGCGCCGATCCCGAAGACCGATCTCGAAGCGGCCAAGGCGCTTCTCGCCGAGGAAGGCATCGAACCGGGTCTCGAACTGGTGATGACCTATTCGACGTCCCAGGCGATCGAGGCCGTCGCCGGCGAACTCTGGAAGGCCAATCTGGAAACGCTCGGCATCAATCTGACGCTTCAGCCAATGGCCTGGGAAGCCCAGTGGCAGCTCGGCAAGTCGAACCCGGAAGCCGCCCAGGATATTTTCGTCATGTTCTGGTGGCCGACCTTCGTCACCCCCTACGACTATCTTTTCAACCTGTTCCACACCGAAGAGAAGCCGAACTTCAACCTCGGCTACTACTCCAACCCGGACGTGGACGCCAAGATCGACGAAGCGGCGAAGCTTTCGGGCACCGACCGCCCGCGCGCCGAAGCCCTGTTCATCGAGGCGCAGCGCAAGGTGATCGAGGATGCGGCGGCCGTCTTCATGCTGGACCAGCCCAACGTTCACATCATCCGCTCCGACATCAAGGGCTACGCCGACAATCCCGCCTACGGACACGTCGCCCTCATCAACGAACTGAGCCGGTAAGAGGCGCGTGGCGGTCTGATGGAACTCCTCCGCTACATCCTGCGCCGCGTGACGCTCTCCGCCTTCGTGGTGGTGGGTGTGACCTTTCTGGTCTTCGTGGTGGCGCAGGTCGTTCCGTCGGACCCCGCGGCACTCTATGCCGGCCCGCGGCCCACCGCCGAGCAGATCGAAAAGGCGCGTCAGGAGCTCAATCTCGACGCGCCGCTGCCCGCCCGCTTCGCCACATTCGCGACGGCCATGGCGACGGGCGATTTCGGCATTTCCTACAAATCGCGCCGGCTGATCGCCGAGGACCTTCGGGCCTATCTTCCCGCCACGCTGGAGCTCGCGGTCTTCTCCACGGGCCTGGCGCTGATCATTGGGATACCGCTCGGCGTGCTCGCCGCCGCGCGGCAGGGCCGATGGCCGGATAAAGTCGGCAGTTTCGGCTCCATTGCGGCCGTTGCCATGCCGACCTTCTTCCTCGCCATGATCCTGCAACTCGTCTTTTCGCAATGGTTAGGCATCCTGCCGCTCTCCGGGCGTCTGTCGCGTGAAATCTCCATCTCCGCGCCGCTGCCGATGGTGACCGGGTTCAACATGATCGATGCGCTTCTCGCAGGCCGCCTCGATGCCTTCGGCAATGCGCTGACCCATCTGATCCTGCCGGCGCTGACGCTCGCCTCCTATCCGGCCGGCGTCGCCATGCGGCTGACGCGCTCGGCGATGATCGAAATCCTGGAACGCCGTCATGTCGTCGCCGCACGCGCCCTTGGCCTTTCCGAACCGCGCATCCTGTTCGGCCACGCATTGCCCAATGCCATGGGGCCGGCCTTGACGGTGATCGGGCTTTCCTTCGCCTATGCGCTGACCGGCGCGGTTCTGGTCGAGATCATCTTCGCCTGGCCCGGTCTCGGCCGCTATGTCTCGGAAGCCATCCTCGCCAAGGATTTCCCGGTCATCGCCGCCGTCACCATGGTCGTGACGATCTGTTACGTGGTGATGAACCTCCTGATCGACATCGCCCAGGCGCTGGTCGACCCGCGGGTGGCGCTGTCATGAAGAAGCTCGTTCACCGTCTCGGCTGGCCCGGCACCATCGCCCTTGCGATCATCCTTCTCTTCGTGCTCGTCGCGGTCTTTGCACCTTGGAGCGCGCCCTATCCGGCGCAGGGCGCCGGTGCGCCGAACGTGGTGGCCAAGCTCTCCCCGCCCTCGGCCGATTACTGGCTCGGCACCGATCATCTCGGCCGCGATATCCTGAGCCGCATCATCTACGGCGCGCGCGTGTCGCTGACGAACGGAATGCTGATCGTCGCCTTCTCTCTGCTCATCGGCCTTCCGGTCGGCCTTGCTGCTGGCTATTTCGGCGGCTGGGTGGACGAGGCGCTGATGCGCATCACCGACGTCTTCCTCGCCTTTCCCGCCCTGCTGCTCGCCGTGCTGATGGCCGCCGCACTCGGGCCAGGCTTCCTCAACAGCATTATCGCCGTCGCCGTGACCTGGTGGCCTTGGTATGCACGGCTTGCCCGCGCCGAAGTGCTGGTGCTGCGCGGCCAGCCCTATGTCGAGGCCGCGCGTCTTGCCGGCGTATCGCATCCGCGCATCATCATCCGCCATATCCTGCCGGCGACCGCTCGCCCTTTGACGGTGCAGGCCGCGCTCGACGTCGGCCCGGCGCTGCTCACCGCCGCCGCCCTCTCCTTCCTCGGCCTCGGCGTGTTGCCGCCGACCGCCGACTGGGGCCAGATGGTCGATGCGGGCCGAAAATTCTTCCCCGCGCGCTGGTGGTACTCCGCCATGCCCGGCATGACGATCTTCATCATCGCGCTCGCCTTCAGCGTGCTCGGCGATGCACTGCGCGAGCGCAAGGGAGGGCCGGCCCGTGACCCTGCTTGACGTCAGCAACCTCGCCGTCAGCATTCCGACACCGGAAGGCGACGTGCATGCCGTGCGCTCGGTCGACCTTCAAATCGCACGCGGCGAAATTCATGGCGTGATCGGCGAATCCGGCTGCGGCAAGACCATGACAGGCATGGCGATGCTGGACCTGGTACCGCAGGGCGCCCGCATCACCGCTGACCGCTTCCATTTCGATGGTGAAGACCTGCGCGAGAACGCGGCACGGCTGCGCGGCCGGCGGATCGGCCTGATCTCGCAGGACCCCGCCGCCGCGCTCAACCCCGTTCTCAGCATCGCCCGCCAGATGGACGACGTGTTGCGCGCGCACCGCGACCTGCCGCGGCAGGCCCGCCACGCGGAAGCCGCAGCCCTGCTCGCCGCGACCGGCCTTCCCGATCCGCAGAAGGTGCTGAAAAGCTACCCGCACCTGCTCTCCGGCGGCATGCAGCAGCGCGTGGTCATCGCCCAGGCGCTCGCGACCGGCGCCGACTTCCTCATCGCTGACGAGCCGACCACCGCGCTCGACGTCTCCGTCGGCGCACAGGTTCTGGCCTTGCTGCGACGGCTGGTGACCGAGCGCGGGCTGACCGTGCTGATGATCACCCACGACATGGACGTAATCGCCGAGGCCTGCGACCGCGCCACGGTGCTGTATGCTGGCCGTTCCGTTGAGACCGGCCCGGTCGGGGACGTGCTGCAGCGCCCCGGCCATCCCTATACGCGCGCGTTGCTCGCTGCCCTGCCGGATGCCGGGCCACACGGCGCACGCCTTGCCGCCATCGACGGTTCCATCCCGCCGCCGCGCTCCCGCATTGCCGGCTGTGCCTTCGCCCCACGCTGTCCGCAGGCCATGCCCGTCTGCGCGACCACATCACCGCCCGAGCGCAGCCGTACCACCCATCGCTGGCTTTGCCACCTGCCGGAGGATGCGGCATGACGGCTGCCCCGATGCTCGATATCGACAATCTCGTCATCCGCTACCGCGCCGGCCTGTTCGCCCCGCGCCCGAAACCCGCCGTCAATGGTGCAAGTTTTCGGCTCACCAGGGGGGAAACGCTCGGCATTGTCGGCGAGAGCGGCTCAGGCAAGACGAGCCTGCTGCGCGCCATCCTCCGGCTGCTACCGGTGGAAAGCGGCGCCGTGCGCCTCGACGGGCAGGACTGGCTCGCACTCAAAGGCGACGCGCTTCGCCAGGCCCGCCAGAAGATCGGCGTCGTCTCGCAAAACCCCTTCCTGTCGCTGAGCCCACGGCTGACCATCGCCGAGATCCTTGCCGAACCCATGCTGGCCGCCGGGCAGCGCAAGTCCCCCGCCATGCGCGAGAAAATAGCCGCCGTGCTCTCCGATTGCGGCCTTCCCGTCGATTTCCTCGACCGCCGCGCCCGCGAACTCTCCGGCGGCCAGGCGCAGCGCGTCGCGATCGCGCGGGCACTGGCGCTCGAACCGAGCCTCCTCATCCTCGATGAACCGACCTCCGCGCTCGACGTCTCCGTGCAGGCACAGATTCTCAATCTGCTCTCCGACCTCAAGGCAAGCCGCGGCCTCTCGATGCTCTTCGTCACGCATAACCTGAAGGTCGTCGCGCATATTTCCAATACCCTCCTCGTCATGCGCCGAGGCGATGTCATCGAGTTCGGCAGAACCGAAGCGGTCATCCGCGCACCCACCCATTCTTATACCCGCGAGCTCCTCTCCTTCGGCCGCGACACAACTGCTGGCTGATCGGATGGTTCGGATGGTCCGAAGTAATCGGCAATCTGGGAGAACGGCGCGATCGGCGGCGGCGATGCCGCCCTGTCCATAGGGTCGCCATTCCGGCCCCATGATGTCTGTAGTGAGTGGCGAGAGGATGGGAAGGTGCCCTCTGCTCCCGGGTCCGCCTGGATTTGGCCCCTGATCACCGTCCCTACCGTCCACATGAATTTCATTCAAGCGGAGGTTAAATCTCATCATTTGCGGTCAACTTTCATTGCTTCGATAGTCCCCCGGCACTCAAACACCAGGGGAAATCAGATGCGAATTGACAGACTTTTCTACAGCGTCGTGGGCGCTTGCCTGCTCTTATCCAGTACAGCCATGGCCGATGTCGCTTTGAACGGCCGGGACGCCACGCCCGAATTGATTGTACGCGTGGCCAATGGCGAAACGGTCACGGTCGACAATGACAGCCTCGACAGGGTAGCCCGCGCCTATGCCGTGCTTCTGCAAGGCGCAAAGGAAGGACAGGAGATCTACGGCCTGACCGTCGGCGTCGGCTGGAACAAGGACCGCAAGATGGTCGATGCCACGGGTGAGCTCACGCCGGAGCTTATGGAGGCCTCGCGCGAATTCAATGAGGGTCTGCTGCGCGCCCACTCCGTTGGCGTCGGTCCCGATACGGCGCTGCCCGTCGTGCGCGCCGCCATGGCCGTACGCCTCAACAATATCCTGACGGGCGGCCCCGGCGTTCAACCCCACGTCGCCGAAATGCTGATCGCCTTCCTGAACAAGCGCATCACGCCGATCATGCCGTCGCGTGGCTCGGTCGGCCAGGCCGACATGACGCTGCTCAGTCATATCGGTCTCGCCATGCTTGGCGAGGGCGACGTCGACTACCAGGGTCGTCGCATGCCGGCCGCCGATGGCCTGAAGGCGGCCGGTATCGAACCGCTGAAGCCATTCGGCAAGGATGGCCTCGCCATCCTCAGCTCGAACGCCTATGCCGCTGGCCTCGCTGCCATTGCCATTCACGACGCCGAACAGCTGCTCTCGGCATCCCGCCTCGTCTATGCCCTCAGCCTCGAAGGGCTGAACGGCAATGTCTCTCCCCTTCTTGAAGATGTCGCCAAGCTCCGGCCCTTCCCCAGCCATCTGAGTTCGACCGCCGAGTTGCGCACCATGCTCGACGGCAGCTACCTCTGGCAGGCGGACGACAAACGTATCCTCCAGGATCCCCTGAGCTTCCGTACAGCGCCCTATCTGCTCGGTAGCTTCGCCGACAGCCTGTCGCGCACCAAGGCGCTCGTGGAAATCCAGATCAACTCTTCCGACGACAATCCGGGCATCGCGGTCGGGGCCGAGCCGAAATCGGACCTTCCGCAGGCACGGAGCGGCTATGTGGAAGGCGGCGCGGTGCTGCCAACGGCGAATTTCGAGCCGCTGCCCTGGGTCATCACCTTCGAAGAACTCGGCATCGTGCTGGCGCATCACACGACGGCGTCGTCCGAACGCGTCCTGAAGCTTAACAATCCGACCCATACGAAACTGCCGCGTTATCTCGGCACGGAAAACACGCATCATGCGTTTCTTGTGGTCGAAGCGCCCCTAATGGCTCTGGCGACGGAGAACCGGGCGCTGGCGCAGCCGACCTCGTTTGACTCCCGCCCCATTGCCGGCGGCGTCGAGGATGTCGGGACGAATGCGCCCTTCGTCATGGAGCGTGTACGGGCTCAGATCGACAACAGCTTCACCATCCTTTCCATGGAGCTGTTACATGCTGCGCAAGCGGCGGACCTGCGCCTGAAGGAACATCCGGAGCGGAAGCTGGCGACGGCAACCAAAGCCTTTCACGATGCCTTCCGTCAGAAGGTACCATTCCTGGATCTCGACCGGTCGATGACGCCAGACATCGCCGCAGGATCGGCTTTCCTGAAGGAATATACGCTGGCGAACTGAGGTCCTCCGACAGATCCCTGCGCCCACGGCTCGCAACCTGACCGTTGCGGGCCGTTTCTGTTTCGCGGCGATCAGGCCTGGCCCTGGATCCATTGCAGGAATTTGCGCATCGCCTTTTCGTTGCCGCGCCGCTCCTGGTGGACGAGATACCATCCGCCGGGCTGCATGACATCTGAGCCAAGCGGTGCCACGAGCGTGCCGGCGGCGAGATCGGCCTCGACCAGAAACTGCGGAACGACCACCATCCCCTGTCCGCTGATCGCCGCCTCGATGGCGAGCAGGTTGCTGTCGAAGAGCGGCGCGGATTTCTGCGAAACACCGGTGGCGCCGACGCTGGCCGCCCATGTCGTAGCGTCCTCGGTGGTGCCGCTGACGGCCAGGAAAGAGAAATGCTGCAGATCGTCCGGCCCCTTGATGGCCCGGGCGATCGCTGGCGAACAAACGCCGACGAGCCGCTCCCGGCGCAGCAGCGTATAGGTCAGGTTGGGCCGGTTTGGCGTCCGCGTGTAGATGAAGCCAATATCGGCGCGATCCGGGTTGAATTCCCAGTCGAGAAGGCTCGCATCGAGGTTCACAGCGACCTCGGGAAACGCCTCCTTGAAGGTCTGGAGCCTTGGTATCAGCCAGCGCACGGCGACCGTGACATAGACCTGCACCGTCAGCGAGGCTGGCGTGTTCGTCTGGCGGATGAGATCCGTGGTCAGCGCTATGCGGTCGAGCGCGTCCTGCACGACTGGAAAGTACACCGCCCCCTCCTCGCTCAACTCCACCCGCCCAGGCAGCCGCAGGAACAGCGGCGTGCCGAGATTGCGTTCCAACGAGGCGACCTGATGGCTGATGGCGGATTGCGTGACGCGAAGCTCTTCGGCCGCCGCCTTGAAGCTCAAGAGCCGCGCCGCCGCCTCGAAGGCCCGCAACGTCGTCAGGGGAGGCAAAGTGCGGCGGACCATGCTTATGAACCCACATGAATTTTACTCATGTAGACGTGATTTCTAATCGTTTGCAAGGCGCCGGTCCCGTTTTCATACTCCGGACATAATCCAAAATGGGGAACTGACATGAAACGAGATCTTCTGAAGACCACGGCGCTTGCCGTGGCCCTGGCCGGCTGTTCACTTTCCGCAACCGCCGCCTTTGCGCAGCAGGCTTGCGTGCGCGTGCTTGGCTACGAGTCCGACGGTGAAAAGCAGACCATGGACCCGGCAGCGCTCATCGGCACGGACAGCGTCTACCACATCCGCGCGGTCTACGAGCCGCTCGTCGACCGCAGCAACACCATGCAGCCGGTGCCGGCGCTTGCCGAATCCTGGGAAGCCAATGCCGATGCGACGGAATGGACGTTTCACCTCCGCAAGGGCGTGAAATTCCACGACGGCTCGGATTTCGGCGCCAAGGATGTCGTCTATTCCTATCGCCGCCTGCTGGATCCGGCGGTCTCGCCGGGCGGTTTCTCCACCCTCGCCTTCCTTGATGCAGACGGCATCACCGCCGTCGACGACCATACGGTGCGCTTCCAGGTGAAGCAGCCCGTCGTCGAACTGCCGATGCTGATCGCCACGAAATACGCGCTGATGGTTCCGGATGGCGCCAAGGCGGAGGATCTCCGCATCAAGGGCAACGGCACCGGACCGTTCCTGCAGGAAACCTTCACCATCAACGGTGCCGTGCGTGTGATGCGGCGCAATCCGACCTATTGGCGCACCGGCCTGCCCAAGGCGGAATGCCTTGAGATCACCACCAGCCTGGAGCCGACATCCCGCCTTTCCGCGCTGCTGTCGGGCACGGTCGACTTGTCGCTGACGGTCGATCCGGCGAGCCTCATTACGCTGAAAGACAATCCCGCCGTCGAACTGGCCGCGACGCCCGGCGCGACGTCGCTCTACCTCGCGGTCTGGACGGACACGCCGCCCTTCGACAACGTCAAGGTCCGCGAGGCGATGAAGCTGGTGATGGACCGCCAGAAGATCGTCGATACCGTGCTGCTCGGCTATGGCGAAGTGGGAGGGGATACGCCAATCCCGCTGTCCTCGCCGCTCGGCCTCGGCACGCCGGCAAAGACGGCGGATACCGAGAAGGCCAAAACCCTGCTGGCCGAAGCCGGCCATACGGATGGCATCGATTTCGATCTCTATACCTCGGATTCCTACCCCGGCATGATGCTGCTCGCCCAGGTCTATGCCCAGATGGCCGCGCCCGCCGGCATCCGTGTCAACGTCATCACCTCGCCAGCAGAAGGCTACTGGGACACGATCTGGCTGAAGAAACCGGCCGTGATCTCCTACACCAGCGCCCGCCCACCGGCTGAGGCCCTGACGCTGTCGCTCAACAGCAAGTCCGAGTGGAATGAAACGCACTGGAAACGCGACGATTTCGACGCGCTGGTCGTCAAGGCCGGGCAGACGGCGGATGAAAAGCAGCGCAACGATCTCTACCGTGATGCCCAGCGCATGGTTGCCGACGAGGGCGGCATGATCCTGCCGGTGTTCACCTCCGTCGTCGCCGGCCTGCGCAAGGGCTGCATCGGCTACCAGCCGAATGTCGACGTCAACCGCATCGACTACGCGAACCTGAGCTGCGGCGAGTAAACGCCCTCTCCTTACGCCCAAAAAACCCGACCCAAGACAACCGCATCCACGGGGCCTCCGCCCCGTGGAAGAGGATAGCTGCATGACCTCCTCCACCCTGACGACATTCCTCACCTGCTTCGCCGATGCGCTGGAGCGTGACACGCGATCCGTATCGCGCACGCATGCCGCGCACCTTCGCCGCCTTGCGGAACGCCTGCCGCCCGTCAAGGACGCAGTGCCGGGCCGCGTGCCGATCCAGGCCGCCTGCGAGGCGGAGCTTGCGGCAGCGCAGTCGCCGCTCGCCCAGGCGCTCGCGGCTCTCCTTCCGGCAATCCACGTCACCCGCAGCAAGAGCTACCTTGCCAAGCCACCGAGCAGCGATTTCGGCGAGAATTACGGCTATGGCGTCATCTGCGGCCCGGATGGCGGACCGCCGACGCTGATACGCGACACCGACATTGCTTTCGGCCTGATGTTCCTGGGGCCGAAGACCCACTATCCGCTGCATCACCACCCGGCTGACGAGCTCTACTACACCGTCACTGGCCCGTCCTTTTGGCGCGCCGGAGAAGCGGACTGGACCCGGCGCGGCATCGATGAAATCATCCATCACCCACCGTGGCTGCCCCATGCGACGCTTTCGGCGGAGCGGCCGCTGGTGCTTCTCTACATCTGGGAGGGCGACCTTGAAACCGATGCCGCCTTCATTCCCGATACAGTGACGGCGGATGCCGCCCTCGTTTCCGTAGGATTGGATGTGACATGAGCGTTTTTCGTCTGCTTGCCAGCCGGATCCTGTTTTCAGCGCTGACGCTGCTTCTCGTCTCGATCCTGATCTTCCTGATCCTCGAGGCGCTTCCGGGCGACGTCGCCACCCGCATTCTCGGCCGCGATGCCACCGCCAAGGCGCTGGAGATACTGCGCAGCCAGCTTCATCTCGATCAGCCCGCCCTCGTGCGCTATTTCCAGTGGCTCGGCGACTTCCTGCGCGGTGATCTCGGCGTGTCGATCGCCACCGGCCGGCCGATCGCCGACGTTCTTGGCCCCCGCATCGTCAATACGCTGCTCCTGTCGCTCTTCGCCTTCGCGATCTATCTCGTGCTGGCGCTCGTTCCGGCGATCATCCAGGCCACGAACCGTGGCAAGACCATCGACAACGTCATCTCCGTCATCACCCTGGTCCTGCTTTCACTGCCGGACTTCCTGCTCGCGACGATGCTGCTCTTCCTGTTTGCCGTCGCCGTGCCGATCCTTCCGGCGCTGGCAACGATCTCGGAGACCAGCACCTGGCAGGAGACGCTGCGCGCCATGGTTCTGCCAGCCGTGACGCTCGCCATCATGATGGCCGTCTATGCCATCCGCGTGTTGCGCGACAGCCTGATCGAGGTGCTGCGCTCGGACTATGTGCGCCTTGCCGAACTCAAGGGCCTGCGCCCGCGCGCCGTGCTGTTTCGCCATGCCCTGCCGAACGCCATCGTGCCTGCGCTCAACGTGACGGCGCTCAATCTCGGCTTCCTGATCGGCGGCGTCGTCATCGTCGAGCGGGTGTTCTCCTATCCGGGCTTCGGCACATTGCTAATCGATGCGCTGCAGCTGCGCGATATCCCGCTGATCAAGGCAACCGTGATGATCAGCGCCGCGGTCTATGTCGCCGCCAACCTCGTGGCCGACGTTCTTGCCGTCCTGCTCCAACCACGCCTGAGGACAAGCCGATGACCATGATCACGTCCACTCCTTCCCGGCGCTTGCCCCGGTTCAATGCCGTGTACTGGCGCGCCACGCCCGGTCCTTTCAAGGCCGGCGCCATCATCCTCGTCGTCCATGCGCTTTTCGCCCTCATCGGCACTTTCTGGACGCCCTATGGCTTTGCCGAAATGGGTGCCGGCCTGCCGCTGTCCGGGGCTTCGTGGCAACATCCGATGGGCCTCGACCAGATCGGCCGCGACGTCTTCAGCCGCTTCATGCACGGTGCGCACATCGTGCTCCTGCTCGCCTTTGCCGGCACGGTGCTGGGCATGGTCGCCGGCACCACGATCGGCCTGCTGTCAGGCTATATCGGCGGCTGGTTCGATGAGGTTACCCAGCGCATCGTCGAAGCGATGATCAGCATTCCCTTCCTGGCGCTTGCCCTGGTGATGATCATCGCGGCAGGCCCGGCGCTCGCCGGCGAACCCGTGCTCATCGTCTTCGTCGTCGGTCTCGTCTATGCGCCACGCATCGCCCGCATCGCACGCGCCGCAGCCATGGAGATCGCCACACGCGAATATGTTGCCGTGGCGGAACTGCGCGGCGAAGGCACCTGGTCCATCGTCTTCCGCGAGATCCTTCCCAATGCCGCCAACGTGTTGCTCGTCGAGTTCTCGCTGCGTCTCAGCTATGCGCCGATCCTCATCGGTGCACTCGGCTTCCTTGGCTTCGGCATTCGCCCGCCGACGCCGGAATGGGGCCTGATGATCAGCGAGAACCGCAACCTGCTGATCGCCTCGCCGGTGACGGTGTTCGGTCCCGGCCTCGGCCTCGCCTCCCTCGTCATCGGCTTCAACCTGTTCACCGACGGCCTGTCGCGCATGCTCGGCCAGCGGCCTGTCGCGGGAGCGTGAAAATGAAAAACCTTATCGAAGTACGCAATCTCAACATCGCCTATGGCGGAAAATCCAACTGGACCAACGTCGTCCAGGACGTTTCCTTCGACATCGCCAGGGGCGAGGCCTTCGGGCTGGTCGGGGAATCGGGCTGCGGCAAATCCACCGTCGCCTACCGCCTGCTCGGCTACGGCACGATCAACAGCCTCGTCCAAACCGGCGAGGTGCTGTTCGACGGCACCGATTTGCTGAAACTCGACGCCAGCTCGCTCACGAAGCTGCGCGGCAGCCGAATCGCCCTCGTGCCGCAGAATCCGACGACATCGCTCAGCCCCGGCATGCGCGTCGGATCGCAGATCCGCGAGATGATCGCGACGCACAAGGCGTTGCCACAGGGCATGAGCATGCAAAGCCGCATCATCGAGTTGTTCGCGCTGGTCGGCCTGCCGGATGTCGGCCACCGTTACCCACACGAACTGTCCGGCGGCCAACAACAGCGTGTGGCGATCGCCATGGCGGTTGCCTGCAATCCCGACCTGCTCGTGCTGGACGAACCGACGACCGGCCTCGACGTCACGACGCAACGCCAGATCATCCAGCTTCTCGGCGATCTTCGCACCCGCATCGGCATGGCGATGCTTTATGTCACGCATGATCTCGCATTGCTCGCCCAGATCGCCGACCGGGTGGGCGTCATGTATGCCGGCCAGCTCGTCGAGGTCGCGCCCTGCGATCAATTGCTGAAAAGCCCTGCCCATCCCTATTCGCGCGGGCTCATCGCTTCGATCCCCACCGTGGATGGGATGAACAGCCAGGCCCGCGGCCTGCGCGGCGTGCTGCGCCGCGACCAGATGTCATCAGGCTGCAAGTTCGAGCCACGCTGTGACTTCGCGACGACCGCCTGCCGCACCACGCCGCAAGTGCTCGAACCGATCGCCGGCACGCGCTTCGTCGCCTGCATGAAATGGCGGGAGACAAATGTACCGCAAACGCCAACCGGCGCGCCAGCATGCCAGGCCAAGGCCCAGGTTAAACCGGAACGCCTGCTTTCGATTGTCGACCTCGACCTCTCCTATCGAAAGCCGGGTCTTTTCGACAAACTTCTTGGCAAAACGAGCCCCTCCGTCGTGCGCGACATCGAACTTGAGCTTCGTTCTGGCGAGGTGGTTGCGCTCGTCGGCGAGTCCGGCAGCGGCAAGTCGACGATCGCCCGGGCGATCAGCGGCCGTTTGCCGCCCCGCAGCGGTCTGATCAGCCTTGCGGGTGGCGTGCTCGCCCCGACGCTGAAAAGCCGCTCGGTCGAGCAGTTGCGGCAGATCCAGTACATCTTCCAGAATCCGGACGCCTCGCTGAACCCTCGCCGCCGCATCCGGACAATTCTTGAACGCCCGCTCGACCATTTCGAAATCGAAACGGACGAAAAGGCCCTCGAAAGCGTGCTTGAGAAAGTCGGCCTCCACGCAGGTTATCTCGACCGGTTCCCGGAACAGCTTTCCGGCGGCGAGCGCCAGCGCATTGCCATCGCCCGCGCCTTGCTGGTCAATCCCAAGCTCTTGATCTGCGATGAAATCCTGTCGGCGCTCGACGTCTCGGTGCAGGCAAGGATCGTCGAACTGCTACGCTCCCTGAAGGAAAAACACGCCGTCGCCATGCTGTTCATCTCGCACGACCTCGCCGTCGTACAACAGCTCGCCGACCGGGTGGCGGTGCTCTACCGCGGGGAATTGATGCAACTCGCAGAGACCGACACGCTGCTGATCACCCCTCTCCATCCCTATACCGAAATGCTGCTGGAAGCCGCACCCGGTCTCAGCAAAGACCACTATGTTTCACGCGCGCCGGCTATGCCGGGTTCGACAGCGGTGCCAGGTATTGGTTGCCCACTCGCCGGCCGCTGTCCTCGCCAGGTCGGCAGTCTCTGCGCGGAGATGCGGCCACCGGTTCAGATGACGAGCAACGGGTTCATCCGCTGCCACGTACCTGCCGAAGGGCTGGCAACCGCCGTCCGCCTGCCCGAAGCGACAGTGAGCATTCCGCACAAATGCAATCAATCCGGGGCTGAAACACGAGCGGTGCAAAATTGAAGGTCGCCGTTATCAATCAAAGCCGGGATCGATCGGTGTCAGCGCGTCGGCATCGGCTGATGCCCAGCATGATCACACATCACTCCGCCACGGCGCATTCTGCATCATGACCTGCTTGGATCCCTGCGCAACGAAGCCGTAGGGGAGATCGCGGCACGCAGACCAGGATTGATCGCAACGGCCGCGACGACTGCTACGACACCTATCGCGCCTGACGCCTGATCCGCGTCCTGCCAGCCGAGGGCTTTCTGGGGATTGGCGCAGCCATCGGTAACCACCTGAGTGCCTTGGCGTCGGCGGATGTTTTCCGGCTCGGTGGAACGATTGTTGGCACGCAAGCCTTTCAGAACTCGGCGTCCGCTTCGCGTTCGACCAGACGGCCCAAACCCGCGACATCGGCATCGCAAGCTTCGAGTGTCTCTCGATCACCCTTGAAGACACCGTGCGGACGCCCTCTGATAATGCAGTTTACGGATTTTTCGAATTTATCGGCATCGTCCGCCGTCCCCCATCCGTCGGCATCCTTAAGCGAAATCATTTCAGGCAGACCATGAAATTTCCCACGATCAAGCTTCCCGCCCGCCCCCTTTCCTTGAAGCGCGGGGTTATCTCGACGCCGCTAGCCTACTACTTCTCCACGCCGATCCTGTTGGTGATTGCCGTCTTCATGGTGGTAACGGAGGGTCCGGGCATTCTGCGCGACTACACCATCAATCAAAATCCACTCGTCATCGAAAACGGCACCATCAACGGCAATTGCACGACGCGGAAAGCCATCTTCACCACTTGCGAGGTCGATCTCTCCTACGAGCATGGCGGCCAGCGGTATGATAAGAACGTCGAGGTCATGTTCGTCGACTTTCACACCGGAGACTACGAGACCGGCCTTGTGATTTCGACGGACCGGCCGGATCTCGCGACGATCACGCTCGGGCTCGATATGCTGTGGAACAGGATCATCACGCTGGCCGCATTTGCCCTTCTGCTTGGCGGCGGGGCCTTGGCCATGATGTTCCTGGCTTTGCGCATCCTGCGCGTACGCAGCCAATTGCGGCATCCCGCGCCCCTCACCGTCATTCCGGTCGAGATCACCGGAAGCGACAGGAAGCGCAATCGTCTGGCCGTTACCTATGCCGACAGGCTAAGCGAGCGGAAGACAAAACGGCTCGCCTTCACCCGTTTTGCGGCTGGAGAGGAGCCGATCATCATCGGGGACGCCGGAAGCAACGCAGTCGCGTTGGCCGTCTGGCACGGCAACACCGCCCTGCCCGTCCTACTCGATGACCGGCTGGAGCGGATCGAGATGTCCGAGCAGGAGCGTGCGGACGCACTCGCGCCGCTTTATGCAGCGAGCACGCCGGCCGGTGGACAGGCGGCGCCATCCCGTGCCCCGGCGAAGAAGGGGCTGTCATTGGTCCGACGGCTGAGCCTGTTCCTCGTTGTCGTGCTGCTCATCGTCGGGGGCATTTTCGGCTATTGGCTCTGGTACGTGACCAGCGCGTCTTCCCAGTTCAATTCACCGGGAATGGACATCAACAACATGCTGCCCGAGGCGCTCAACCGATGGGGCTGCGGTCAACTGCAAAAGCGCTTCGCCGATGGCCCGGCACCCTTTGGATGCACGGCCGCTGATTATCGCAGCTGGAAAGAATGAAGCGATAGCTGACCGGACCGGCCTTGTGGTCAATGGCGCTCGCTCCAAGCTGGCTCAATCCTCGGCAGGCATCGCCTTCATGAAATCGATGACAGTGCGAAGCGGCGCACGCACCAGCCGGCATCTGGAACAATAGAGGAATGGACCGGAGAAGCGTCGCCAACAAGGTCCACAGCACGGGAACCAGCGCGCCGCTCCGGAAATAGGGTTCAGCCAGCCCTCGAAGAGCGACACGATGCCGGCTCTGTCGATGGCGGCAAGGACGCTGAGGTTCGAGCCGCCGCCGGCATGCACGACGAACGAGCCCGGAGGTTTGGCCCGCAACACCTCGCCATCGCGTTCAAATTTCCAGGGCGCGATGAACCGGCCAGCATAGCGGGTTCGGATGCAGGCAAGCGACAGCAGGTCCCGGGTGCTCAGGCCGGCCGCGCAGTCTTCGGGCGTGATCGAGTGCCGGGGCAACAAGATCGTCCCTACCCACGAGACGGAGGCGCTCTCGATTGACGTGCAGCCTTCGCGACGGATTTAGGTCACATCGATCTCACCGGCACAAACCGTGGAGGTTCATGCGCAGAACTCTCGCGGGCTGACCCCGATAGTATGTCGAAACATGTAACTAAACGCGCTTGAGGACTCGTATCCCATGTCGAACGCTACTGACGTGACCTTCTCACCTGCGGCCAATCGTGAAACAGCATGAAGGATACGAGCATGTCGTAACCACCGAGAAGGGGTCATTCCAGTTTCGGTGACGAACAGTCGCTCAAGCGTCTTCCGGCTGGCAGCGGCATCCGCAAGCCACGCACCGACCGACGTTATTGATCCTGGATTTGCCAAGGCTGCCTCAGCGAAACCGTGAATTCGCTTGTCTTGCGGTAGTGCGATTGAAAGCGGCACGTCTCTGGCGGCACCAATCTCATGACGAAGAAGATCGTGAAGAGCATCCGTGTGGCGCTTCGTTCGGCTGGATGAGGTTTCGGGCAAGGTCGCCGACATCAGGGTGTTCAGAAGTGGCGCCATACGCATTATGCGGGGACTCATTCCCAGATAGCCTGCCTCTTCGCGATTCACATCGACGTAGAGCATCTCGTTGCTCGATGCATAGCGAAGCCAATGGTCCGAATCCGGTGGAATCCAGACCGCCATCGCCGGGCTCAACAAAAGGACGCGGTTCGGTGTGCCAACATACATAGAACCATAAGACGCCGAGATGAGTTGCCCGAATTCGTGGGTATGCCAGCCATTATTCTCGCTGGCTAGCTGAGCAATCCTCTCCCCGAGATACCGGGGCCGCGTCGTCGCTCGCACCTCTGGCGCGGCGCGCTCTGTCCTGATCATGGATTGACGAATTCTCGACATAACTTATCCAACCATCGACAGACAGACATAGCGACATCCACTAGAGGATTCAAGAAACCCGGACAGACAACACAAATAGCCAGGCAACGTCATGATGATCGCGAGAACGCCAGAGGCCGAAGCTCCAGATTGGGCCGCCATCGTCATTGTTATTCTCAGCGTAACCGCCTTTGCGATAGCCCAGGGTCTCACCTTCCCGCTTATCTCGCTCATGCTGCAAAACAGGGGCGCCACCGGAAGCCTGATCGGTCTCAATGCGGCGGGTTACGCCGTGGGTGCCGCAACAGCCGTGCTGATGATCGACAAGCTTACCGCCCGCTTTCGCGGTGATCACGTGATTATCGCAGCCCTGTTTGGCTGTTCTCTATCCTTGGCGGCGTTTGTCCTGACCAATTATCTCCCTGTCTGGTTCATCGCGCGCTTCGTGATCGGGTTCTGTGCCAGCCTGATCTCCATTCTGACTGGCGCATGGCTCAACACAGCAAGCCCTGACCGCATCCGTGGGCGCATCTCCGGGTTTTACGGAGCGGGAATGTGCGCGGGCTTCGCAGCGGGACCGCTGGCTATTCCATTTCTGGGCACCGAGAACGGCTTCGCTTTTGCCCTCGTCGCCCTTTATGTCGCGCTGATCGGCGTCGCCAGCATGGCCGTCAGCGACAGAACGCGCACACTGCCGCAAAGCGCACCCTCGGGCGCATTGGTCTGCTTCGTACGGGCGGCACCAGTGCTGGTTTTAATGGAATTTGCCTTCGGCTTTGCCGACATTGCCGCGATCTCAGGCATGACCGTCTACTTTGTCAGGGTCGGCCATTCTGAAGCGTTTGCCGCCTACGCGATCATCGTCTTGTCGTTGCCAACGGCTCTAGCGCAACCGTTGGTCGGGTGGCTGCTCGATAAAACCTCACGCACAGGGGTCGTCGTCGGCTGTGGCCTTATGGGTGCGGCCGCGTTCTTGTCGATTCCATTCCTGCATTCCGAAGTTGCCATACTGATCACATTCGCGATGATCGGCGTCGCGACTTTCGCCTTAAGCACCTGCGCCCTGACAATCCTGGGCGAGCGTTTCGAGGGCGGCATGCTGGTTGCCGGTACTGCAAGCTTTTCCCTCGCTTACTCCGCAGGGAGCTTTATGGGCTCTACGGCTACTGGCATTGCCATGGACGTCATATCGCCCGCTGCGGTGCCTGTAAGTGTTGGCCTATTCCTTCTGATCTTCGCGGGGATTGTCGTTCTCAGGCGACCGTAAGCGCATGAACTTGTCGTGTGCGCTTTCATCGCAAAAAGCTGTTCCCCCAGTCTTCGGTGCCATTGCAGCCAATGGCTGCTTGGGGATCTGGGATCGAAACCTGCGAACAACCGTTTTGTCGAGATTCTTGCGACTTTGTCGCCGACAAGATCACAGAGGCGCTCCATGTCTTCGTCGAGCCGCACGGCACATCTCCGCCCACCCCTCCTTCATCCCCGAATAAAAGCTGTCGAGCGTGTACCGGTGGATGTTGCGCATGACATGGACCGTCAGCATTTCGGTCCAGTCCTCGAGAGTTTCACCCTCGGGGATCATCTCCATCATCGTGCCGATGTCGTTGTTGATATGAAACACTATCTTGTAGCCGTGTGGGGTTTTGGAAAGCATGTTCGCACGTTGCGGTCCGGCCGGCCGCAATCGCTCCGTTTCATGCCTTCGAATCCGAAAGAACCGCAAATGACAGTCGGCATGCCGTTTCCAATTTAAAGATAAGAACCGGAGTTTGGCGCCCTGAGCGCTCGAATACCTCTCCCTCCAGGTCATCGAACGGTTTCGGTGGTCGCTCGATTTTGAGAAGAGAGGACTTTTCCATGAGCAAAGAAGAAGACAACAAGGCCGTCGTCGTTCGCTGGTTCACCGAATTCTGGGGCAAGGATGTCAATCTTGCCGTTGTGGATGAGATCGCAGCGCCCGACATGCTCCTGCAGTACTCCCTGCACGAACCGCGCCGTGGCCGCGAGGACATCAAGGCCTTCATGTCCGATTTCCGCGCCGCGTTCCCCGACCTCAACTTCTGGGTCACCGCTGACCTGATCGCCGAGGGCGACTATGTCGTCGGTCAGTGGGAAGGCGGCGGCACCCATACTGGCACGGGCTGGAACGATCTCCTGCCCGGCTACAAAGCCCTTCCCGCCGCGACCGGACGCAAGATGCACTTCACCGGCAAGACGGTGCTGAAGGTGTTCGACGGCATGATCGTCGAGGAACATGGCCTCGACGACGGCCTGACGGCGATGATGCAGCTTGGGCTAATCCAGAGGACCTGATCCCGTGGGCTCGCCTGACTTGGCACCTCTCTCTACCAGGAGGTGCGAGGCTCGCACAGTTCCGTGCGAGCCTCATCTATCTTTGCCTCAAACCGAAGCGGGCCCTTTTGCAGCTTGCGCAAGAACCGGGTGGTTTTTGTTTGATTGGAGAGCAAGGATCGGAGTGTGGCCAAAAGAGACCGGAAGCACGATCGCGCCAGAACACATTCGAGTGAAAGACAATGGCAATGAACATCCAGCTTGCATCAATGCGACGTGCCGCGCTCCCTCCCGTGACGGACGACCCCCGTTGGGGGCGCATCGTCACCCGCGACAAGTCTGCGGACGGTCGGCTTTGGTATTCTGTCTCGACGACCGGCGTCTATTGCCGGCCCTCGTGCCCGTCACGCACGGCGAACCCGAAGAACGTCGCCTTGCACGACACGATTGAAAGCGCACGGGCAACCGGCTTCCGCCCCTGCCGGCGTTGCAACCCCGACGGTCCGTCGCTCGAATGCGAGAATGCCGCGCTGGTCGCCAAGGCTTGCCGCTACATCGAGGAGAGTGAGGAGGAACCGTCGCTGGAAGATTTGGCGGCGACCGTCGATCGTAGCACGAGCTATTTCCATCGCATGTTCAAAGCGTCGACGGGGCTCACTCCGAAGGCCTATGCCGCCGGTCACCGCGCGAAAAAGGTGCGCGAGGGCCTCGAAACCGGCACGAGCATCACCGAAGCGATGTACGACGCCGGCTTCAATTCAAGTGGCCGCTTCTATGAGAAATCAAATGGCATGCTCGGCATGACGCCGACGCAATATCGTGAGGGCGGCGCCAATGAGGACATCAAGTTCGCGGTCGGCCAGTCCAATCTCGGTGCGATCCTCGTGGCATCCAGCACGAGGGGCGTCGCCTCGATCCTTCTCGGCGACGATCCGGATGCGCTGGTTCGTGACCTCCAGGATCATTTTCCGAAGGCGCGCCTGATCGGCATGGATCGCGATTACGAGGCGCTGATCGCTCGGGTCTGCGGTTTCGTCGAAAATCCCGGCGTCGGCCTCGATCTGCCGCTCGACGTGCGCGGCACGGCGTTCCAGCGCCGCGTGTGGCAGGCCCTGCAGGAAATTCCCCCCGGAGGGCGTGTATCCTATTCAGAAATCGCCCACCGCATCGGAGCGCCGAGCGCTACGCGGGCCGTCGCTGGTGCATGCGCCGCAAACAATATCGCGGTTGCTATCCCTTGCCATCGTGTGGTGCGCAACGATGGGGTACTTTCCGGTTACGCCTGGGGCGTCGACCGCAAGCGCGCGCTCCTCGACCGCGAAGCGCTCCAGAGCGCATGAAGCCGTCGCCTGAAAGAAAATATGGATCCCTTTACACGCTATGACGAGCCCGTTGCCTTCCTCTCTGGCCATGACGACGACTGGGCGAGATTGATCGAAACGGTCGGCCCTTGCCGGCACGATCCCAAGGCAGCACGCGAACCCTACGAGGCGCTCGTTCGAGCGATCGCCTATCAGCAACTGACAGCCAAGGCTGGCGACGCCATCACCGGTCGCCTCAAGGGGCTGTTCGAGGGGCGCGATTTCCCTACACCGGAGGATCTCGTCGCGGCCGATTTCGACCCGCTGCGGACCTGCGGCTTCTCGGCAAGCAAGATCGCCACCATCAAGGCGATTGCAAGCGGGACGTTGGCTGGCCTGATCCCCACCCGCGACATCGCGGCCACCATGGACGACGAAGCGCTGATCGAGCGCATGGTCACCATCAAGGGCATTGGCCGTTGGACCGTCGAGATGCTGCTGATGTACTCGCTGGAGCGGATGGACATCCTGCCCGTCGACGATTTCGGCGTTCGCGAAGGCTATCGCGTATTGAAATCGCTACCCGAGCAGCCGAAGCCAAGGCAATTGCGCGAGATCTCAAAGGTCTGGTCACCCCATCGCACAGTGGCGGCCTGGTACTTGTGGCGCGTTCCCCGCGAGCGCGGAAACGTGTTGAAGTAGGACGGCGACATGTTGCTTCAAAACTGCGTCACGCCATCGGCGAAATCATGGCGATCATCCACGATCCTGCAACGAAGGCATTGTTGGGCAGGCGCTGGGCGACGCGGACTTGGCTCGTCTGCCACACAAGGGGCGGCGGCGACAACTGATGGTGGGGCCGTCGCGCAAGAAAAGGCGCTCCCCTCCGCCGCACATATGGACCGCGTGCTCCACGCCGAGCGCCTCAATCACGGTCCCAAGCATCTGCATCCCCTCGCTCTCCTCCTTGAGGTCCTGCCGGAGGGTGCGGTCGTCGCGCCTGTGGCGGGCCTTACACCTTGAGTGGCGATCTCGCACATCGCTGGACCACGGAGGGCTATGCGAGGCCCGAAATTCTCCATGACGCGGATTGGCGCTGACGGTTGTGGCGCTCATTGCGGGCTACCGGCCTGTGCTCCACCCTTCGATCAACACGACAATCGATAGGCGAAATGATGCCCGATCTGTTTGACGCACTCGGGCCGGTCGAACCGGCAACCGAAATCATGGCAGACGGCGCGATGCTGCTGCGCGGCGCGGCACTGTCCTATGAAACGGACCTGCTCGTAGCGCTCGGCGACATCACCGCGCAATCCCCTTTCCGGCATATGGTGACGCCTAGCGGGTTCACCATGTCAGTGGCGATGACGAATTGCGGTGCCGCCGGCTGGGTCACGGATCGCAGCGGCTATCGCTACGATCGCAACGATCCGGAGACAGGCTGTCCCTGGCCAGCAATGCCGGAATGCTTCCTAAAGCTGGCGGTTGAGGCGGCGACGCGAACAGGCTATCCGGATTTCCGTCCCGACTCCTGTCTGATCAACCGCTACTAACCCGGCACGTGACTTCGCCAATCCAATCGTCTCCGTCTCGCTCGGCCTGCCGGCGACCTTCCAGTTCGACGGCCTGAAGCGGAACGATCCCGTGAAGAAACATGCGTTGCGGCATGGGGACGTGGCAGTCTGGGGCGGCCTATCGCGGCTTTTCTATCATGGGTGCCGGAATTGAAGGACGGCCTCCATGACACCGCCGGACGAATGCGGATCAATCTCACCTTCCGGGGCGCTCTATAGCGCCCCGATCTCCTTTCAGTTTGATGACAACAATCGGAGTGCCGCTCGAACCGCCTTGTGGCCAAGTATTGCCCATCGGAAAGGAAACCCACACTCATGTTTTCGCGGGGCGGATACGATGCCAAGACGCTCCGGCGCAAACGGCGCGGGCGCGCAGCCATCGACATGCTTGTAGGCCGCGCCGACGGCAATTCCGGAAAGGCGCTCGTGATGACGCATATCGGTCAACTTGTAACCGCCGGCTATACCGAACTCGTCATGCGCGGCAATGGAGAGGTCGAAGTCCGCTTCATCTCAGGCGAGATTTATCTTCTCGCGGAAACCAACATCCTCAGGCTCGCCTGATCCGCCGGTCGGTGGAAGTACCGCGTCTACTCGATCCACATTGGAGATTTTCGCCAGAGAGCCGGACGCACAAACGCCCGGCTCTCCGCATTTCCCATCGGCTCCGAGAACAAACTTCAATTTGAAAACAAGGATCGGAGTTCGGCGGCACGGCGAAGGACATAGGGTCGATCATGAAGATGGAACAAGGAGATACGACGATGAACCGCATGATCAAAACCGGTATGCTGCAGCCGAATTCGCTGGCAAACGTCACGCCGACAACTGCCGATGTTCTTTCCTACGCGATCGCCGACTGCGAACTCGGCAAGGTGCTAGTTGCGCGCAGCGCAAAGGGTGTCTGCTCGATCCTGCTCGGTGACGATGCCAAGGCGCTGGCGGCGGACCTTGCCGGCCGCTTCCCGCAGTCAATGCTCGTTCCAAGCGAAGCCATGGTGAAGGGCGATGTCGCAATGGTCCTGCGCTATATCGCGAAGCCCTCCGGCGGCCTCCAACTGACACTCGACATGCGCGGTACACCGTTCCAGCGCCGTGTCTGGGAGAAGCTGAGGGCCATCGCTGCCGGCCGCACGGCGACCTATACGGAACTCGCCCACTGGGTGAGCCCGCTTTCTCACCCGCGCCCCGTTGCCACCGCCTGCGCCGCCAATCCAATCGCCCTGGCCATTCCGTGCCACCGTGTCGTGCGCAGCAACGGCGACCTGGTCGGCTATCGTTGGGGCCTCCAGCGCAAGCGCGCCCTCATCGAGAAGGAAGCCACGGCATGAACAAGACGGCGATCAGCATGGCCCCGACCTCCGCGGAGGCCCGGATTGCCGCCTATGACTGGAAGGCACTAGCTGGCGAACTCGACGGCTTCGGCTGCGCCGTCCTTCCCGGCCTTCTCACACCCGAGGAATGCAGCAACATCGCGTCGCTCTACCCCGACCAAAGCCATTTCCGCAGCCATATCATCATGGCACGGCACGGGTTCGGGAAGGGCGAATATCGCTACTTCAGATATCTGCTGCCCGATCTCATCGCCGGCATTCGTACGGCGCTCTATCCGCGTCTTGCCAGTGTTGCCAATGTCTGGAGCGAGCGCATGGGGCTGGAGCAACGGTTCCCCGGCGAGCACGCCCTCTTCCTGCAGCAATGCCATGCCGCCGGCCAGACCCGGCCTACGCCACTCCTGCTGCAATACGTCCCCGGCGACTTCAACTGTCTTCACCAGGATCTCTACGGTGACCTAGCATTCCCGATCCAGGTGGCGATCCTGCTGTCCGAACCGGATCGGGATTTCACCGGCGGCGAATTCGCGCTGACCGAACAGCGCCCGCGTATGCAAAGCCGCGTCGAGGTCGTGCCGCTTCGCCAGGGCGACGCCGTCGCCTTCGCCGTCCATAACCGCCCCGTTCAGGGAACGAAGGGGAATTACCGTGTGAACCTGCGCCACGGCGTCAGCCGTGTCCGCTCCGGCCTCCGCCATACCGTCGGAATCATTTTCCACGACGCGCGGTGACCATGCACTGCCGGCGCCAAGATCAATGTGGCGCCGAACACCAGAATTCCGCCAACTGCTGCGATCCACGATTTCGAGGGCCGTCGCAACTACCAGCCGGGATAGAGTGCGTAGAGCCAGGCCCAATCCTCGAACGCGCCGTCATCGCGCATGCAATCAATCGCGTCGGCGGCGTGCCAGGTGCAAGGCACGCGCCGCAGCCAGACATTGTCTTTCCCTGCCCGATAGAGCCAAACGATGGAAGCTGCCATTATCTGCCTGACATCAGACATCGCGCGATAGTCGGCCCGCCATCGCTCCATACCGGACGGGTCCACCGCATCCCGATGATAGTCGTAGCCCGTAGGCCGGATCGCATGATGATAGGGCGCATGCCCATCATCGCAGAGCAAAGCCCCCACGTCATAAAGGTCGACCACATGGCGCAAATGGCGGTCGAACCGCGATGTGCCCTGACCTGACCGCAGAAGATCAACCCCCAGCATGTCCGAAAGCCAGCCGATATCGTCCTCATCCAGCTCAAGCCGCGCCTCGACCAACCACATCAACCTATAGTTTGGGAATTGATCGCTGGCCGCATCCACGGAATCGATCGACAGCCTGATGGCCTGAAGCGGCTCAGCCATGGGAACATCCGGCATCTCATCTCTCCTTGGCGCGCTGTTCGCGCGCCAGAACCACCCGCTTGCGGCGAACGCCCCATCGATAGCGGGAAATCGAGCCATCCTTCTTGATGACGCGATGGCACGGCACGATTACGGCGATTGGATTGTTGGCGATCGCAGCCGTCACGTCCCGCGGATCGCGCGAGCCGAGCTTAGCCGTAAGCGCCCCGTAGTTCGTGGTCAGGCCGGCGGGAATTTCGCGCAACATGTGCCAGACCTGAACCTCGTACGGCGTCCCACGCAGATCGAGCGGCAGATCGCAAACCTTCACGGGATCCTCAAGCGCGCCCACCACGACGTCGATCACTCTGGCAAGTTCCTCATGGTCGGGCTCGAATGCGGCTTCAGAAAAACGAGTGCGCAGCGCGTCTTCCATCGCGATATGCATCGCGCTGAACTCGAGCGCCACGACCCCCTTGGCCGACACGGCAACGATGAAGTCGCCAAGAAAGCTGTTGCCCCACGCAAATCGAATAGTTTCACACATCGTCCTGACCTTCCTCGTTCGTTGTAATGCGAGCTTAGAAGCTGATGCGCTGCGCGGCCCTCCGGTCCTTGCTTCCAAATCGAATACTGATCCTCGGCGTCTCTTTCGGTGCAAACACCTGTTTTCGATTTGAAAGCAGTATTCGGAGCGCATGCGCCCGAGCAGCGGCCGTATCGTCGGTGGCAAAGGCCCGACGGAGTGCAAATGGACATCCCTGATATCTACGATCCGCAGGAGCTTGCTCGCCGGCAGCAGATGGCGGTTGCACGCCGCTAGCGCGAGCGCGCGCGCCTGACACTGCTTGCGCAACTCATTGACGCACAACGGCGCGCGGACGAGTTGGAGCGCTGGATCAACGCCTATACCCGTCCAGCGGGCGATAATTCGCATCCCGACTTGAGGCGGATGGTCGAATGGGCAATCACTCAGCTCGATGACCTCGAACGCGTCCTCGATGCGAAACAGATCTCCGAGACATTGCAGGCGTGGGACCTCTTCCCGGTCGCCGACCCACTCGATGATCGGAAGGGCAAGGTCCCACGTCATCGTATCTGGAGCCGCTCCATGGCGCAGAGGCACATCAATGCGGTTTGAAAAGACAACCGTCAAATCGGAAGGGAGCCACATGTCGTGATGACATTGTTACATGGTTTGCAAGCCATCGCCGCTCAGCGCGGTGATGGCTTGCGCTCGGAGCAAATAGCTACACCGTCGCCTATCTGGGCGAACGTCAAGGAGAACATGCGTGCTACGCCTGCGCAGGGCGACATCCAATGGGATAAGCAGTGCACGCCACCCACAGCAGCGATCGTTCCGCTTCGAACACAAGAACGCTGACACCTACTCGACAATGGGTGGCCTTTACTGAGAGTTACGCAATTGGGATCATGCTACGCACGGAAGCCCTGCAGCGAGTCCAACGGAACAACGCCCCGCTGCAGCACTGTCTCGCTCAGATGATTCACATAGGTTTGGTCTCAGGCGGATACGAACCGTCGCCCTCATTATTTCGTTTCAAAAACGTATGACGAAACGCCCACGTGCTTTTCCGCTTTCAAGCGTTTGAAGGGCTTCAGTCGCTCGCGCGAGGTCTATTTCCTCGATCGGATTGAGGAGCGGCTGCCGCGCGTGAAGCGCCACGACTTCCCGCATTTCTTGGCGGGTGCCGACGCTGGTGCCGGTGATGGTGACACCGGTCGCCGTCAGCCATTCCTGAACCAGTGGCACAGGATCAGAGACCAGCGCCGCGGCGACGATGCGTCCGCGCGGTCGGATCGCCGCGAGGATCCCAGACCAGGTGGCGGGTGTCGGCGCAAAATTGATCGCCGCATGGTAGCCGGGGCTGGCCGACAGGCTTTGCTCAAGTCCCTCGCCTGCGGTCGCGACCTCTGCGGCGCCATAGCGTCTGGCATGATCGAGTTTTGCCGGGTCGCGGTCCACGGCCAGAACGTGGACGCCCATGCGGGCGGCGATCTGAACCGCATAGAGGCCGAGGCCGCCGCAACCGAATACCGCCAGCCGCTCGCCGACCGTCACAGCCGCCCTGCGGATGGCGCCGTAGGCGGTAACACCCGCGCACATGACCGGCGCCGTCGTCAGTGGGTCCACGTCAACCGGCAGCCGCACGGCGAATGCCGCATCAACAGCGACATATTCGGCGAACCCCCCGGGCACGTTCAATCCATGCGCCCGCTGATGCTGGCAGAAGGCCTCGTGGCCGTCTGTGCATTCGTCGCATCGCAGGCAGGTATCGTGCAGCCAGGGCACACCGACCGTTTCGCCAATTGCCCAGCCCGGCACACCTTCGCCGACCGCCTCGACGACACCCACGCCCTCGTGGCCGAGGATAAAAGGCTCCGGCACGTGTGGGGGGCGCACGTCACCTTTCCAGATATGGACATCCGAATGGCAGATGCCGCATGCCTGCAGCCGGACGAGCAGCTGGCCGCGCCCGGCGATAGGCCTGGGCACGTCCTTGACCTGCAGCGGCTCTCCATATCCCGCCAGAATGGCGGCTCGCATCGAAGGTGTCGCAATCGATATCACTGGATGCCGAGCTCCGCCTTGACGGCCGCAAACCCCGGCTTGCCATCGAAGGTCTGAACATCCTTCAGCCAGGCATCAAGCTTTTCCGGGTGTGCTTTCAGCATTTTTATGGCAGCGACGCGCGCCTCCAGTCCATCAGTCATGATCATGTTCATGCCGGTGTTCTCGTAGTCGATGTCGAAGACGAGGTTGCTGAAGAACTGCGTCACGTTCGGGCACTGTTCGGGATACCCCTTGCGGACGATGGTGCGGACCGTCGCGCCGCCGAAATCCGGCCCGAATTCTGCGTCGCCACCCGCTAGATAGGCCATATCCATGTTCACGTTCATCGGATGCGGCTGCCAGCCGAGGAAGGCGATCCACTCCTTGGTTTCGGCAGCACGCTGAACCTGGGTCAGCATCGCGGCTTCGCTGGATTCCACGACCTCCCAATCGCCGTCCAATCCGTGGGCCTTCTTCTCAACCATATCGAGCAGCGGCTTGTTGGTTCCGGGCTCGATGCCGTAGATCTTGTGATCGAGCTTATCCGCGAACCGCTGCAAGTCATCGAACGATGTCAGCCCCGCATCAAAGACATAGCGGGGAACCGCCAACGTATATTTGGCGCCCGTCAGGTTGGTCGCGACGGGGATGACGGAGCCGTCGCCGAAATAGGCCTTGTAGTCGAGATCCTGCACCGGACGCCAGTTTCCGAGGAAGACATCGATATCTCCATTCCGGAGAGAATCGAACGTGATGTTAAGCGCGAGCAGCGTCTGGCTCGGCTCGTAACCCAGCGCACCCAGAATGAGCTCGGCCGTGGTGTTGGTCAGGGCGATATCCGTCCAGCCGAGATCGGAAAGACGCACCGCCTTGCACGCTTCGGCATCGGCAGCAAAAGCGGCATGGGCGGGCATGAGACATACCGAGCCGGCAGCGACGATCATCGCAAAAACTGTCCTGTTCATAAGCGTTCCCCTTTTGGTTTTTCAAGAGGATAGGAGCAGGAATTTTTATGGCAAGCAAAATTTTGTTAAAGCGTACAAAAAATTGATCTGCTACAAAAAATCATGCAGCAGAAGCCGAAGAAACCACGAACCCGTATCGAGGATATCAGGCGCGTCGAGTTGATCGACGCGGCCCACCGCATCTTCCTGAAGGAGGGGCTGCGAGGCTTGACGAGCACGAGGATCTGCGCCGAGGCTGGTCTTTCCCAGGGCATCCTCACCTACTACTTCAAGGACAAGGAAGAGGTTCTCTTCGAAATGGTGCGGATGAACAACCGTATCCTGGCCAACGAGATCGTCGGCAACCTGCGCCGCGCCCGCTCGGGCTGGGAGCGACTTATCGCGCTCATCGACGGGAATTTCCCGGCACAGCGTTTCGACAAGCAGGCGGCGAGCGCCTGGATATCCCTTTACGCCGAGGCCTCGCACAATGAACGTTACGCACGCCTGCTGCGTCCCTACTATCGCCGCCTCAGATCCAACGTATCCAGCATCCTGAAGCCTTATCTCGATCGGAGCGAGATCGATCATTTCGTCCTCGGGTTCGCGGCGATGATCGATGGCTTGTGGCTGCGCCGGGGGCATGCGGATATCGACCTGTCTCTGGCCGAAGCTAAGACGATCCTCGTCGAATATGTCGAAAAGGCGCTCGGGCCGGACGTCATGCGACCGCTGGCCGAGCCCAACTGAGACGTGCACAAGCGCACGGACGCGAGAAGAAAGTGACAGTGGCAACGCGCCACGCCCACAGTTATGCCGCTGCGGCCACTGTTCGGCTCGCTTCTTCAAGGGTTCGTTCAGCCGTCAGGCTCTGAACGTCGATGTAGCGAAGGCGTGTTTTACGCCATTGCTTCGCGCCGGAGGATTTCGCCCGGGCAATATCCCATACCGGAACCGCCGCATTTTTGCGGTGGTTCTTTTCGAAGTGTGCTGAGCGCTCGATGCTCAGAACTGTTTGCCTGCTCGCACCGTTGCGCCCACGGATTTCTGTCCGGCGCCTTCGATGTTGAGCAGGAGGCTCGCCTCTAGCATCCAGAAGTCGGCGGTCTGCATTGTTACACCAGCAGAGAGCGAGCCGTAGAGGCCCGAGCCGTCGAGACCGGCGTAACCGGCGGTCACACCCAGTTTTGGCGTCATCGTCGCACCACTTTCCAACGTGAAGGACCGCGCGATCTCCGCACCGAGGCTCACCCGGAACTGTTCCGCGTCGAAGCCATCGATGGTGAGTTCCTCGCCATCGTCATTGTGCACAGTATAGTCGTCGACCTTTTCGTTGAAATAGATCGCCCGGAGCTTCGGCGTCAGTACCGTTGCCTCGCCGATCTGCCACTCGCCCTTGATCGCCGTATCGATCATCCAACGCTGCGTATCGAACGAGCCGTCCCAGAAGGCGGTGCCGATATCGTTGGCCGAACCGCCATAGAGCAGGCTCGTGTCCCAGAACACGCCCTTGCCGATCTCGAGCGAGGCATAGGGGCCGACGAGCCAACCGTTGCCGGTCAGTTCCGCATCCGCATCGCTCGGATCGGTCATCCGGTCGAGATGGAAGGACAGGCCGACCAGCGCCTTCTCCGAGATCAGATAGTCGGCGCCAAAATTAAGCAACGCAAAGCTACCCCATTTACCACCGTTCTGGTCACGCTTGTGGGCCAGAAAGGTACCGTCGACCCAGACGTTGAGGGCGGAGGACGATGCATCTTCGACGCCGTCGGCCCGGTCGCGGGCCGCGTCCATCTGCGCAAGGCTGGTGGAGAAACTTGTCGTCATGCCGTCTTCAGAAGGCGTCATGCGGGCGGTCACCGTATCCGTCGCCTGCTCCATCTGCCGCCGTTCCTGAAGACCCGGCACATAGATGCCGTTGGCGATCAGGTCCTGACGCGTCTCCACGAAGCCCCGCACCAGCGCGTCGATATCCTCGGCGACCTGCTGCGCGTCGTGATGGAGATTGTAGGTGATCGTTCCGACATTGGAGGTGCCGAGTGCGCTTTCCAGCCGGTAACCAACCTTCGCCGCGCCGGAGAAGGCGGGGTTCGGGCTGAACTGCAGGTACCAGCCGATCGGCTCGCCCACCGGCCCCACCTGGGCGACCTGCCCGCGGATGATCTTCGCCGTGCCGGCATTGGCCGGCTCCACGAAGGTCGCCTCGGCCTCCGTGAACGGTCCCCCCGTTGCACCCGCGTTGAGATAGATGTCGGCGGGCGAGCTGCCGGCCGGCACGTCCACCACGCGATCGGGCGCCGTGACCTGACGCGGGCTCACCTTGAGCGAATAGCTCGCCGAGCCCGTTGCGCCGTTGTTGTCCCTGACCGCGATCTTGAAGCTATAGTTGCCTTCGCTTGCCGCATCGAGCGGACCGGTCAGTTCGCCCGTCGAGACATTCAGCACCGTGCCCTTCGGCAGCTTGCCGGAGGCAAGGCTGTAGAGCAGCGGCGCCGCGCCGCCGGCCGCCTTGATCTGCTGGCTGTAGGCTTCGCCCGCCATCGTCTCGCCAAGGCTGCCTGCGGGCGGCGTGAAGGCAAAGACCACGACCGGCGCCTTGACGAGGATCCTATAGGTGGCCGATCCCGTCGCGCCATAGGCGTCGGTGGCGGTGACGGTGAAGTCGAAGCTGCCAGCCACCGTCGGCGTCCCGCCGATCGTGCCTGCCGCGCCATCCAGCGTGAGGCCTGTCGGCAGCGTTCCCGCCGTGACGGCATAGCTGTAGGGCACCGTGCCCTTCGAAGCGGTCAGCACGCGGCTATAGGCCTTGCCGACCGTGCCGCCGGGCAGCGTACCCGCTACCGGCGACAGAACGATCTTCGGAGGCGTCACGGTCACGGTCACGGTTGCCGGCGATGACGTACCTGCCGCATTGGTGGCCGTGTAGGTGAACGTGTCCATGCCGGAATAGCCGGCGACGGGCTTGTAGGTGATCGTCTTCTTGGAGACCGTTGCCGCGCCATGCGAGGCGGCCGTCGCAACAGCAACGGATGTCGCTGCACCGCCGGTGATGTTCAGCGCCACCACCTTGGCCGACGCATTGGCCGCGACCGTCAGCGTTACCGCATTGGCAATCGGGGCCTGTCCACCGATGATGAGGTTATAGCTTGCCGTTCCCTTGGCACCATAGGCGTCCGTTGCGGTCACGGCAAAGTCGAAGCCGCCTGCCGCAGTCGGCTTGCCGCCGAGCTTGCCCGTCGGGCCGTCCAGCGTGAGGCCGGCCGGTAGCGCTCCCGCCGTGATCGCATAGCTATAGGGCGCGGTACCGTTGCTTGCCGTGAAGGTCTGATCGTAGGCCGTGCCGATCATGCCAGCCGGCAGAGCCCCCGCGGCTGGCGAGAGCGCAAGCGTCGGCGCCGTCACCGTCACGGTGACGGTTGCCGGCGACGACGTGCCGGACGCATTGGTGGCCGTATAGGTGAAGCTGTCCGTGCCCGAATAACCGGCAGCCGGCTTGTAGGTGATCTTCTTGCCGGATGCTGTCGCCGTACCGTGCGAAGCGGCCGTCGCAACAGCAACGGATGTCGCCGCTCCGCCGGTGATGTTCAGCGTCACTGCCTTGGCCGACGCATTCGCTGCGACACTCAGCGTCACCGCATTGGCGATCGGTGCCTGAACACCGACGGCCAGGCTATAGCTTGCCGTTCCGGTCGCGCTATAGGTATCGGTCGCCGTCACATCGAAGCTGTAGGCCCCCTCTGTATCGGGTGTTCCCCAGACCTCCCCGGCAGCACTCAACGTCAGGCCGCTCGGCAGCGCGCCACCGGTGACGGCATAACTGTAGGGCGCCGTGCCGTTCGAGGCGCTGAAGGTCTGGCTGTAGGCCGTACCGACCGTGCCGGTAGGCAGTGCCCCCGCGGCGGGCGAGAGCGCAAGCGTCGGCGCTGTCACCGTCACGGTCACGGTTGCCGGCGACGACGTGCCGGTCACATTTGTGGCCGTGTAGGTGAAGCTGTCGGTGCCAGAGAAGCCTGTCGTTGGTGTATAGGTGATTGTCGTTCCGGATGCTGTCGCTGTGCCGTGCGAAGCCGCCGTCGCCACTGCGACCGTGCTTGCTACACCCCCGGTGATGTTCAGCGTCACCGCCTGGGCCGACGCATTGGCCGCCACCGTCAGCGTCACCGCATTGGCGATCGGTGCCTGAATACCGACGGCCAGGCTATAGCTTGCCGTCCCGGTCGCACCATGGGTATCGGTCGCCGTGACATCAAAACTGTAGGCCCCGTCGGTATCGGGCGTTCCCGAGACCTCGCCGGTAGCGCTCAGCGTCAGCCCGCTCGGCAGCGCGCCACTGGTGACGGCATAGCTGTAAGGTGCCGTGCCGTTCGAGGCGGTGAAGGTCTGGCTGTAGGCCGTACCGGCCGTGCCGGCAGGCAGTGCCCCCGCGGCAGGCGAGAGCGCAAGCGTCGGCGCTGTCACCGTCACGGTCACGGTTGCCGGCGACGACGTGCCGGCCGCATTGGTGGCCGTGTAGGTAAAGCTGTCCGCGCCGGAGAAGCCTGCCGTTGGTGTATAGGTTATCGTCGTTCCGGACGCCGTCGCCGTGCCGTGCGAAGCCGCCGTCACCACCGCGACCGTGCTTGCCGCACCCCCGGTGATGTTCAGCGTCACCGTCTGGGCCGACGCATTGGCCGCCACCGTCAGCGTCACCGCATTGGCGATCGGCGCCTGAACGCCGACGGCCAGGCTGTAGCTCGCCGTGACTGTGGCGCCATACGTATCGGTCGCCGTGACATCGAAGTTGGAGGTTCCGTCGGCACCGGGCGTCCCGGAGACGACACCGCCAGCACTCAGCGTCAGGCCGCTCGGCAGCGCGCCACTGGTGACAGCATAGCTATAAGGCGCCGTGCCGTTCGACGTTGTGAATGTCTGGCTGTAGGCCGTACCGGTCGTGCCGGTGGGCAGCGCACCCGCGGCGGGCGAGAGTGCGAGCGTCGGCATGCCGATCGTCACGGAATAGGCGTTTGAACTCGAATAGGGACCCTGCCCGGTCGAACTGTCCGTTCCCGTTACCGTGAAATTGAATGTGCCGCTGGCCGTCGGCGTGCCCGACAGGACGCCGCTGCTGGGCGAAAGCGCAAGGCCGCTCGGCAGAGAACCGGCCGTGACGGCGAAACTATGGGATGCCGTTCCACCGGAAGCCGAAACCGTCTCGCTGTAGGCAATGCCCGTCGTTCCGCCCGGCAGAGCACCTGCCGCAGGCGACAGCACAATCGTAGCCGCATCGACGGTCAGTGCATAGGCCTGGGCGCCCGTATAGGGACCCGATGCAGTCGCGCTGTCGGTTGCCGTAACAGTGAAGTTGTAGGTTCCGCCCCCCGTCGACGTGCCCGATATGGTGCCGCCGGGATCGAGCACCAGACCGGGTGGCAGCGAGCCTGCCGTGACCGCGAAGGTCACCGGAGCCAGGCCCCCGGTATGGCTCAGTGCCGTACCGTACGGCACGCCAACGCTGGCGTTCGACAGCGTCGCGGGATCGATCGTGATTGTCGGTACGGCAATGGCGATGCTGGCCGAGGCCGTGCTGGTAAAGCTGCCAAGTCCACCCGAACTGTCGGTTGCGGTGATCACGACCGTGGCATTGCCAGCCGTCGTCGGTGTGCCGGAGATAACGCCCGCGCTGCTGATCGACAGGCCGTCAGGCAGGCCGCTGGCCGAGAAGTTGGAATAGGGAGCGTTACCACCGCTGATGCTGACGAAGGCGGCGGCGCTGTTATAGGCCTCGCCGACCGTGCCGGCAGAGGCCGGCAGCGTGACCGAGAAGACGGGATCGTTCACCGGCACAAAGACCTGGGCAACATTGGAGGTGCCGCCCTGGTTGGTCGCGACGTAGTTGAAGGTGTCGGTGCCGCGGAAACCGACCGGCGGCGTATAGCTGACGAGACCGGCGCTATCGATGCTGACCGTCGCGCCATAAGACGAGGCCCCCACCTGATAGCCGGTCGGTTCGTTGGTGGCCTGCGCGGCAAGACTGAAGGTTGTGGCCGAGGCCGAGCCCGCGTTGTAGGCGATTGCCGACGTCGTCAAGGACGTGACCACAGGCGCCGGCGGCAGTGAGACCGTCAGCGTCGCCGTCGCATTGGTATGGTAGGGCCCTGCCCCGAGCGAGTTGTCGCTGATGTTGACGATCACCGTGAAGGTGCCGTTGACCGTCGGCATTCCGCTGATGACGCCGCCGCCGCTGTCGGTCAGGCCTGATGGCAGGCCGCTGATGCTGTTGATCGTGTAGGATGGCCGACCGCCTGAGACCATCACCGCCGCGCCGCCGCTGTTGTAGACCCTGCCGACGGTGGCCGTGGCCGAGGCCAGCGACACCGTAATCGTCGGATTGCCGACAGTCACCGTGACCGTGGCCGGGCTCGACGTCCCGCCGATATTGGTGCCTGTGAAGGTAAAACTGTCATTGGCATTGCGGTAGCCGACCGGCGGGGTATAGGTCGCCACGCCGCTGCTGTTGATGGTAATAGAGCCGCCCTGGGCCGTTGTCGCCGAGCCGACCGCATAGCTGGCCGGATTGTTGGTGACATAGCCGCTCACGTCGATCAACGCGTTGGTGTTCGCGCCGTCATTGTACGGGGCAATCGATCCATAGGTGAAGCTGCTGCCCACCGGCGGCGCGACATAGGTGTATTGGTCGCCCGCATTCGTCGCGCTCGTCCCGCCCACGGTCGTGACGGTGATGTCGTAGGTGCCTGCCGAGCTGACCGGCGCGGTCGCCGTGATCTGCGTGTTGCTGTTGATCGTATAGGTCGCCGTCGTCGCACCGAACTTCACCGCCCCCGTGCCACTCGCCGCTGCGAAGCCGGTGCCTGTGATGGTAACCGTCGTGCCGCCCGCCGTCGGACCGGCAGTCGGAGACACCGACGTCACCGTCGGTTGGGAAACATAGGTATACTGGTCGGCCGCGCTGGTGGCGCTCGTGCCGCCGATGGTGATGACGCGGATGTCCACCGTGCCCGCCGAACCGGCCGGCGCCGTCGCCGTAATCTGCGTGTTGCTGTTGACGGTAAACCCGGTCGCCGCCGTACCGCCGAAAACCACCGCCATGGTACTCGCAAAGCCGGTGCCCGTGATGGTGACCGTCGTGCCACCCGCCGTCGGGCCCGCCGTCGAAGACACCGATGTCACCGTCGGTTGGGAAACATAGGTATACTGGTCGGCCGCGCTGGTGGCGCTCGTGCCGCCGACGGTGGTGACGGTGATGTCATACGTGCCCGCCGAATTGGCCGGCGCTATCGCCGTGATCTGCGTGTTGCTGTTGATCGTATAGGTCGCCGTCGTCGCACCGAACTTCACAGCCCCGGTGCCACTCGCAGCCGCGAAGCCGGTGCCCGTGATAATCACCGTCGTCCCACCGCTCGTCGGGCCAGCTGTCGGATATACCGACGTCACCGTCGGCGCCGAAACATAGGTGTACTGATCCGCTGCAGTCGTTGCGCTCGTGCCGCCCGCCGTCGTGACGCGGATGTCAACGGTTCCCGAACCGGCCGGCGCCGTCGCCGTGATCTGCGTGCTGCTGTTGATCGTATACGCGCTCGCCGCAACCCCGCCGAACGTCACTGCCGTCGCACCCGAGAACCCGCTGCCCGTGATCAAAACCGACGTGCCACCTCCCGTCGGCCCCGCTGTCGGTGTGACCGACGTTACCGTCGGGGCGGCGATATAAGTGAACTGATTGCCTGTGCCGATGGCGGTCCTGCCAGCAGGAGCGGTCGCCAGCACACTGACAGCACCGGCGGTTCCCGCCGGCGCCGTCGCCGTGATCTGCGTGGCACTGTCGATCGTATACGCGCTCGCCGCAACCCCGTCGAACGTCACACCGGTCGCCTCGGACAGGTTTGCCCCGGTGATGGTGACAACCGTGCCACCCGACGTCGGCCCTGTAACCGGTGAAATTCCCGTGACGTTGAGCGGAACATCCAGGTTGACCGAAATGGCGACGGACTTTGTCGCGGCGCAAGTATTGCCGCCGCCGTAAGACGGGCAAGTATAGAGCGTAATGGTGTCGGTCGCGCCGGCATTGGCGTTCACCGACATCAGCGTCACCGTGAAGGTATCGGTGGCTGAGGCATCGGATTGCGCACTGTTGGATCTGAACTTATAAGTAGCGCTAGATGTGGTTACAGTCGAATCTGCCGATAGGTACGGATAGATTTGTGAATAGCCGACGCCAGGATAATCAATGGCGTTTTCGCCAGCTACTTCATGCAAACCGCCCCAGAAGGAATCGCCGGCATAGGTGATGAAGGTATCGCAGCTCGACCCATTGAGCGTCTGCGTATCGTTCACCGCCGAAAAGGACAGTGTGGACAGGTTGCAGTCCGCGGCTCTGCTTTCTGTCGCCCCACCAAGGCTGGAGCCGAGAAGGACAGCCGCGAAAAGCAGCACAGCCGACGCAAACTGCCCGAGGTGGGACGCAGATGCCGAGAACAGCTTTGCGACAACACGCTGAAATGCTGGAGCAGGACTACAAGTGGGAAGCGTTCCCGCCGAGGCAAAAAGGCCGCGAAGAGGTTTGAAGAGACGCGCCAAAATCGCCGAAAGCACCAGAAGCCAAGCGCAAAAGAGGCATTCATAGCCACGCTTAGAGATAGCGCCAAGGCCTCCCCAGGCCCCAGTTCCCCATGCCCACATCGAAATCGTCCCCCAGCGGCGGCATCACGCCATCAACAAATCAATAAATCACACTAATCGACACGAACACGTCCCGGATCCCGGGATGATATCCAACCATAGTTGTCATCTTCACGCCCAGCACGCATTGACCCGCACCCTGTGTCCGAAAAGCATCCCATTCACGGACGTCGAATGTTTTGCTCCGGCGCATCTGAGGAACGGAGACCTCTGCTGAGCACAGAGCGCTACCGGAATCCCCAAAGAGAGTCTGCGTCCATTTTTGACACGCCTCGAGATTGGATAAAAAAGCGATCACCGTGATACGGCAGCCCGGGGCCTCCATCGATATCCACGCTCCGTTATCGTGAACGAATACGTCGAGTTCGACAGACGCTGCGCTGTCGCCTTGCATGCGACGCAGCAAATGTAGTGAAATATCGCATTCTCATTCATTTTGTTCCTTGCCGCAGAAACGCCCCCTATCGTCGAGCAGGACAGCGAAAATCACGGTCCAGAGCCTTCTGCGCCGTCTTTCTGCACGGCTGTTTCTTGCGATAGGGTTTCGCAACGGCCGGAGGCGGCAACCTCCGCCAACACCCGCAGGGCCTACGCGTCAGGTTGGAAGCACTTCTCCGCATGGTGCTGGCAGCAGAACCTTTTTCCCTTCCCCCGGTTCCTTGGTGGGAGGACTCTAAATCACGGCATGCGTCTCAAGCGCGCCGAGGCGTTGCGGCAAACCGGACTGCGTTGCGACGATCTAGCATCGGCTGGCATTATAAAAACTCGATCGCAAGGACCGCGCCATTGTCACCGTGCTGGCCGGTGTCCGCAACAAGCACGCGGCCCGCCCCGGCAGAAGGAGGCAATCCTACCGGTAGAGTTGATCGCCATGCGGGCCGGACCGCTTGGACGACCAGGAGATAGCACGCTCGAGAAGAAGACGGTGCTCGCGACCGGCGTGCGCGGTGATCTCTCGGAGGGCGAGCATCGCCAAATGTTTGGAGGCCACTCGCTACGAGCCTGCCTTGCTCCTCGGCCGAGATCGACGAGCGCCACGTGCAAAAGCAGCTCAGCCATGCCTCCGCGGAAACGACCCGCCGCTACCAGCGTCGGGTCGTTTCCGCATCAACCTCACCAAGGCCGCGGGGCTTTGCGGTTCCTCCCCTGACTTATCGACGGCGTGGAGCGGGCACTCTCGCTTTTTCACCGACGAACCAATGGGTGAATGAAGAATCCACGATGCCAGAAATATGAAGGGTGCCGCTTCAACGAAGGTAGGCGTCAGAGACACGATGTCTCGTCGCCAATGTTAAGCGACACATCAGGGAATACCGATCATGGAAATGCTCTCGATGAACCCGATCTGGCCTCGCTCGGGAGATGTCCGAATGCATCGCATTCAGGGGCGGGCTTCCAGAACGATATTGAACGGCGTCTCGGCGGCGCGCCGGAAGCGGGTAAATCCGCTGCCGGTGACGACTTGGCGAAGCCGCGTTTCACCGGCTTGTGCGCCAAGACCGAGACCGACTTCCTGCGAAAGAGACGCGGGAGTGCACAGGAACGTCGACGCCGCATAGTAGACGCGTCCGACAGGATTGAGGTTTTCGGATAGACGATCATGCGCAAAAGGTTCCACGATCATCCATGTGCCTTCCGAGCTCAGAGAACGACGCACATGCGCCGCCGCGCCCGCAGGATCGCCCATGTCGTGCAGGCAATCGAAGAACGCCACGAAATCGTAGGCGCCGGGATAGGACTTCGCGCTCGCGACTTCAAACCGGGTGTTTCCAAGAACACCTGCCTCTTCGGCGGCCTTGCGCGCGCGCTCGACGGAAGGGGCGTGGTAATCGAAGCCAACGAAGTTAGACCGGGGATACGCGCGCGCCATAAGCACCGTCGAGGCGCCGTGACCGCATCCGACGTCGGCGACCTCGATGCCACGGTCGAGCTTCTCGACGACGCCATCGAGCGCCGGAAGCCACGAGTCGATCAGATTGGCGTTGTAACCTGGGCGGAAGAAGCGCTCGGTGCCTCGAAACAGACAGGCGCAGTGCTCATGCCAGCCGAGGCCTTTTCCAGTGCGGAAGGCCTGGCTCACCTTCTCCTCATCGATCCACAGGCTGGCCAAGACTTCAAACGCACCGGCCATGAAGGCCGGACTGTCTTCGTCGGCAAAGACCAGTTCCTGCTCGGGGCTTAAATAGAAGCGATCAGTCACCTCTTCATATTCGATGTAACCGGCGGCAGCCTGCGCGGAAAGCCATTCCCGAACAAGGCGCTGCTGGGTGCCGGTGCGCGTGGCGAGCTCGGCAGGCGTCATCTTGCCACCATTCCGCATGGCCCTGAACAGGCCGAGCCTATCTCCCAGCAACACAGCCGCGCCTGTTGCGATCGCGCCAAGGTCTCCGACCATCTTTCCCAGAAATGCGTCGAGCTTCTCCTGGTTTGGCTCCGACATATGTCCCTCCCGATGTGCGTACCGGGCAAGTGTCAACCGGGTACGGTGTCGTCTTTGCCGTCGTGTGCTTCAGCTGAGTTTACCGAAAGCCGAAAATGCTCGATAATGCTGAATTCTCATCGCGCCGATGCAGCCGAGACATCGGGAGGGAGCGCGCCGTGGAGATGCATGAAATCCGCTATTTTCTGGCCGCCTGCCAGACCCTCAACTTCCATCGCGCGGCAGAACTCGTTCACGTCGGCCAACCTGCGTTGACACGGGCAATACAGAAGCTGGAGGCTGAACTCGGGGGCTACCTTTTCCATCGTGAAAAGGGCCATGTTCAACTCACCGACTTCGGTGGCCTGATGCGGACGCGGCTGGAAGACGTGTTCCGGAGCTCGGAAACTGCGAAAAGGGCAGCGCAGAGTTTTCTCTCTCTCGAGGCCGCGACACTAACGCTTGGCGTCATGTCTACCATCGGGCCGCTGCGCCTCATCGGCTTCCTGAATGCTTTCCGCGAGCGTCATCCAGGCATAGAGGTTACCCTGACCGAAGGTACGGCGAACCAGCTTATCGAACTTCTGATGGAAGGCGATCTGGATATAGCCGTTCTGGCCGGGCCGGACCCGCTCGACCAAAGGCTAAAGGCGGTGCCGATTTACCGGGAGCGTTTCGGGCTCGCCTTCCCCGCCGGGCACCGCTTCGAGAGATACAAGACGCTTCACCTCACTGATATCCAAGGCGAAGCGTATCTTGAACACATCAATTGTGAATATGCCGACTACATCGACAGGCTTTGCATGAATCTCGGCATAGAGATTCGAAGCGCTTTTCGTAGCGAGCGAGAGGATTGGATTCTAGCAATGGTCGCCGCCGGCACCGGCATCTGCTTCATGGCGGAATTCTCTGTCAGCCAGCCAGGAGTCTGCCACCGGCCTATTGCCGATCCTGAAATCACGCGCGAGGTGTCGGTCGTTTCAGTGGCCGGCCGATCGGCTTCGCCGGCCACCACAGCGTTCATTAAAGTCGCGCGGGAATATGGATGGATGTGAAAGCGAACCGCAATGGGTACGTTGGCGGCAAACGGACAACTCGAAGTGCCGCGACCCTACTCGACTCTCCCACGCCGAGATCGTGGTAGGGGAATATCCAAACGTGCGTCAACATTTTCTCCGCCATCGCGGCACACCTTTCGAGCCCAAATAAAACTACGGAATTCCAGGACTTAAAGCGGCTAGTCAGAAATAACGCCCGATGATTTTCATTTGGCAGCGCCAAAAACCACATTCGGGACGGTCCGCCAATACAGCGGGTTGAAATGCCGAGACAGGTTGTGCCCGCGCGTCTCCGGCCGCGCGCCCTCGATACTAGGGTCCTGTTTGGCAACTTGGCGCTGCTAACTGCTATATTCGCCTCGAAAAGAAGGCTGGAATCAGCGCGCCATCAGAAAACTATATTATTTCAGCTATTTAGCTAGGCCGACCGCAACTAATGCCGCTTTATCCACCTGCAACGCCCTCTCACCATTGCCGTGGAGCAACTCCATGATCACCGGACCGAGAGAAAACTTGCCCCGCTCGGTTCGCCGCGTCAGGCCTCGAAGATACACATCTGCTGAGCGGATTAGATGTACGCGGTACAATAGCAGGTCTGTATGAGGGTCGAAATACCGACCACACAAAAGACCGCTCATAGAGTGATCATAGGATCGCCCACATAGGTCCTAAAACCCGAGGCTGCCGAAAATTGTCGCTGCTTCAAGTTGGCCGCAGAGTTGCAAAACGAGGAGATCGGCCCCTGGCTTTCCGCTGATTTGCACGCCGATCGACAAGCCTGATGCGTTCTTGAACCATGGGCAGGACGCCGACGGCTGTCCCGAAATGTTCGAGGGCGTCGAGAACGGCGCAAAGCCGTACCCTGCGTCGTTCCAGGCATCCACATTATCGAAGCTGGCGAATGACAGAGTGCCCACCACCGGCGGGTTTTCTGCCAGGGTTGGCGTCAACAGCACATCGATGTCTTTCATGGAGCCAAGGTAGCGGGCGTTGTAATCAACGCGCGCCGCCTGCGCGGCTTGATAGGCCGACGCGCCGCCGGCCCTTGCCTTCTCGAGGAGGTGCCACGTCAACGGCTCAAGCTCCGCGTGCTCCGGATTGCGCCCGATTTCCCGCGCCCGTTCGTCGACCAGCTTCACGATGTCAAAGATCCAGAGGTGGTCGAACCAGGATGCGGACAGGTCCTTGGGGTATGTGTATGCGACAAGCTCATGCCCAAGCGCCTCAAGGAGCCGTGTGGTCGCGCTCAACGCCAGTTGTTGGTCGAGACCGGCGGCACGGCCGGCGAGATCAGTGTTGCTGACGCCGATCCTGATACGCCCAGTCGGGTAGGCGAGGGACTTGAGATAGGAGCCGCTTTCGGGTTTCCGGTCCGCCGTGATGTCGAGCGACGCCGCGCTGTCGCGAACCGAACGCGTGATGACATGATCGGAATTGAGGCCTCCCGCGATTTCCGTGAAGTACGGGCCGACGGGATTGAGCCCGGCCGTCGGCTTGAAGCCGAAGACACCGGAGCACGCTGCCGGTATGCGGATTGAGCCGCCGAGATCGGTGGCATGGGCGGCGGGCACCATCCCGGCAGCCACGGCCGCGGCCGCACCTCCGCTGCTTCCGCCGACCGTCAGGCCAGGTGCGTGCGGATTGTTCGTCGTTCCATAGGCGCGCGGCTCCGTTACGAATTCGGCCGCGAATTCAGGCGTATTGGTCTTGCCCAGGATCGAAAGTCCTGCCTTGCGCCAACGGTCGACCATGATGCTGTCGGGCCGCGCGGGCGCGTCGCGGAAGAAGGCCGAACCGAAGGTCGTGGGCATGTCGGAAGAGTAGAGGTTGGCATCCTTCAGCAGGAACGGCACGCCGTCAAGCCCGCTCGATGCCTCGGCCGGGGCGTCCGATACGACGGCATCGAAATTGGTCCTGATCACGGCATTGAGCTCAGGATTCCGACACTCGATCATGCGAATGGCCGCCTCCGCAGCCTCCTTGCGGGAGATTTCTCGGCGCGCGATCAGGTCCGCAAGCGCAACGCCATCGAGTGAAACATATTCCGCCTCCTTCATCCGGCCGTCTCCTGTCGAGAAAGCTCCGCGACCAACCGGACGGCGTAGCCCTCGAAGATCGGGAGGGCATTTTCCGTGGTGATCCGGCTCGTTGGCTGGGCCGCCTTGACCCAGAGACCGTCGATCATCGCGAGGAGGCAGTTCACGCCGAATTCGACCTGATCGGCGGGAACGAGGGAGCGAAGGCAGTGGGCGATGTTGCTGGCCAGCCGCCTCTCGTAGATCGACTGGAAGCGCATCATCTCGCCATTTCCAGCAAGGCTCGCCCACAGGGCGAACCAGGTGGCCGCAACGGCCGGCTGGAACTGCTCGGGATCGAACTGGGCGGATGCGATGGCGAGCAGCCTTTCCATCGGGGTCTTGGCGCTCTGGAGCCGTTCAACGGTTGCGCGCGAAAGCTCGCGGTTCAGATGGCGCAGCACGACGGTATAGAGTGCGTCGCGGCTTCCGAAATAGTGGGTGATCAGGCTCGGCGAGATTCCGGCCTTCATGCCGATCTGCCGGATGGAACTTTGTTCAATCCCAAATTCGTGAATGGTTTCAATGACAGCAGCAATGATCTGCTTCTGCCTTATGGGTTGCATCCCGACTTTTGGCATCTTGTGTTCCTCTTGCGCGTTGGAGGAACATTACATTTTTTATTGCACACGCCAACAAAAAAGATATCATTGTTGACTTGTGCAATAAAAATGAGGGAACTATGAAAGCTCGAACACTCATTGCAGGCGCATCGCTCCTGCTTCTCGGCTCGACATCTTGCGTGTGGGCGGAAGCAGAGAGCTGCCGAAAGGTCCGCCTCTCCGACCTCGGCTGGACGGACCTTTCGCTCACCAACGCAACGGCGTCCCTCATCCTCAACGCGCTGGGCTACGAGACGGAGCAGACACTGCTCGGCCTCAATGTCACTTACGAAATGCTGAAGACCAATCAGGTCGACGTCTTTCTGGGCAATTGGCTCCCGGTGCAGGAAGAACAGTTCAAGTCATACTTCGACGATGGCGACACCGAGGTGATCGCAACCAACCTGACGGGCGCCAAATTCACCCTCGCGGTCCCGAGCTACGTTGCCAAGGCTGGCGTGAAATCTTACGACGACCTCGCAAAACACGCCGATAAATTCGACTCCACCATCTACGGCATCGAGGCAGGCTCTAATCAACCGCTGCTTGACATGATCGCGGCGGGCAGGCACGGCCTGAAGGACTGGCAGGTAATCGAATCCAGCGAAACCGCGATGCTCACGCAAGTCGCGCAGATGACTGCGAGCGACGAGTGGATCGTGTTCCTCGCCTGGGAACCACATCCCATGAACATCAACTACAAGCTCACCTATCTGAGCGGCGGCGACGCCGAGTACGGACCAAATTTTGGCGGCGCAACTGTGCGCACGATAGGGCGCAGGGGATATGCCATGGAATGCCCGAACGTAGCGAAGCTGCTGGAGAACCTAAAATTCGACCTCGCCTACGAGAATACCGGCATGAACGCCATCATGACGGACGGCGCCGATCCGGCCGAAACGGCCAAGGGGCTGATCGCAGAACGGCCGGAGCTTCTTGAGCACTGGCTGGCGGGCGTGACGACCCGCGATGGCGGCAACGGTCTTGAAGCAGCCCGCGGCGCGGTGCTGGCGAACTGACGGCATGAAGCCGGGCATCAGGCTCAGCGCTCCCTTTTAGAACAGCGACGGTATGGACCTCCGTCGGGGTCACCATCGGCATCGATATGGCGCTCGCCACGGTCGCGCTCGATCTGTCGGGTGATGCTACCGACGCGGTCGCCAACCGGCTTGTGCTCTATGCGCGCCGCCCCGGCTATCAGTCGCAGGTCAGCCCGCTGCTCCAGGCCCTTCGCGGAACTGATCGCCCGGACACTGGAAAACCTCAGTGCACCGCTGGATGTTCTCACGCTTGCCGGTCGCGCCCTGCCTTAGCGAGCGCGCGTTTCATCGCAAATTCGTCGCTGCCACCGGGGAGAAGCCAGCTCGCTTAGTCGAGACACTGATAAAAAAGGTCGAAGCAGGGCCGAGACTGTTCAAAAAGCTGGATAATTTGACACATTTCCCGACTATTAATCGGCCATTCACGACAATCGACAGCTAGCGGGATGTTGAACGAACTCGGACTAACAACCTATCCATAAGGAGGAACGGTCCGGCTTGCCGGATCTAAACAGCGCCGGCGTTCAACCCGCGCTTTTCTTCAGGAAGTCGAGCAAAGTGTCTGCCACGCGCGCGGGCGCCTCCCAATGCGGGTTGTGGCTGTGGCCGGCAAGGATTTCCGTTGCGGCGTCCGGAAAGGCCGCCCGCAAGGTTGCCCGGTGCGGCGCATCGAACAGCGTGTCCTCGTCACCCGCCAAAAGCAGGACCGGTGCCTGAACGTCACCAGCGACGCAGCGCAGGTCGATGGCTTCGAGCATGGCATAAAGCGACTGCCAGACGGCGGTGGGCATGGCGGCGGCCTCCCGCGCGATCCAGCGGATGAAATCCACATCCACCGGCAACGCGCAATGGTGCCATTCACGCAGGAACCGGCTTTCCGGGTCGATGGGGTCGGCAAGCGCCCGGATTTCCGCGCCGAGCGTCGTGCGGGCCAGAAGCCCTGGCTGCAGGCTGCCGGAGATGCTGGCAAGGGCCGAAACGCGCGCCCCATGCGCCGCGGCGAGCGCCAGCGCCGTGATCGCCCCCATCGAGTGGCCGGCGATGGCGAAGCGCCCGATGCCGAGGGCATCCGCGAGCCGGACGATGTTGTCGGCGAAGGCCTCCACGGACGGCGCGGACATGGCCGTCGAAAGGCCATGTCCCGGCAGATCCGGCATCACCACCCGGAACCCGGCAAGATGCGGCTCGATCAGCGACCAGCTTCGGCTGCTATCGGTATAGCCGTGCAGGAGGAACAGGGGCACCTCGCCCTCGCCGCTCTCGATATAGGCAAGACGGCGGCCCTCGCCCGTCAGGAGGACTCGCTTGCGGCCGTTCCAGCCCGACTGATCGACCGTTTCGGTCACAGGCCGAGCGCCTTGCGGACGGCTGCAAGACCCGGTTCGCCATCGACCGTCGTCACGCCGGCCAGCCAGACGTCCAACCGCTTCGGGTCCTCGCCGATCGCCTTACGACCGGCATCCTCCGGCGCGAGGCCACCGTTCATAAGATAGCCCATGCCGCGGTTCTCGAAATCGATGTCGAAGGTGAGGTTCTTCAGGAGCTGGCCCACATTCGGGCATTCTTCGACATAACCCTTGCGAACCTGCGTGGAGACTGTCGCGGCGCCGAAATCCGGCCCGTAGAATTTGTCTCCGCCGGTCAGATAGCGAATGTCGAAAGCGGTGTTCATCGGATGTGGCGCCCAGCCCTGAAAAATGAAAAAGGTTTTCATGTCGATATGGCGGGCCAGCTCGGCCAGCATGCCCTGCTCGCTGGACTCGACGACCTCCCAGCCATCGAGGCCGAGTGCGGGATCGGTGATGGCATCCAGCATGAGCTGGTTCGAGCCGGGCTCGATGCCGTACATCTTCTTTTCGAATTTTTCGGCATGAGTCTTGAGGTCGGCAAAGTCCTTGACCCCCGCCTCCCAGACATAGACGGGAACGGCGAAGGTGTATTTCGCCCCAGTCAGGTTCTGCTTCACCGTCTCGACCGAACCGTCCTTCTCGTAAGGCGCGAAATAGGTCTTCATCGCCGGGTCCCAATAGCCGAGGAAGACGTCGAGATCCTTGTTCTTAAGGCTCAGATAGATAACGTCGATGCCGAGCAGGTCACTCTGCGTCTCGTAGCCGAGCGCATGCAGCAGCGCTTGCGCCACGCCTGTCGTGAAGGCGAGGTCGTTCCAGCCCGGCTCGGCGAGTCGCACCTTCCGGCAGCTCTCCTGTTCTGCCGCGTCGGCGGCCCCGATCATCAACAGACATGCGGCAGCGCAGGCAATGGCGCGTTTCATCGGCGTTCTCCCTCCCCCCAATATTGACCAAATGATTTGTAAACTGACCAATGGGACAATTCTTGAACTTGACGGAAAAAATGTCAATCTCCCCTCGACGGAAAGCGGGAATCACATGGCGGGAAAGCTCACGAAACTGGTCGACATCAGGCGTAAGGAATTGCGGCAGGCGGCCTTTGAGGTGCTGCAACGCGAGGGCATGGCGGGCGCGACGCTGGAAAAGGTCGCCACCCATGCCGGCGCCTCCAAGGGCATCGTGCTGCATTACTTCCGCAACAAGCAAGAGCTCTTCGAACAGGCGATGCGTGAGGCCAACGCCAACCTGCGCGATGCCGTGGCTGAACGCCTGCACCAGGCGAAAACGCCGCGCCAGCGGCTGGCCGCCATCATCGAAGGGAACTTCGACGATCGCTTCTACCAGCCGTCGATTGCCCATGCATGGCTGTCGCTCTGCGGAGAAGTGCCCCGCGAGCCGCAGCTTGCCCGCATCCAGGCGGTCATCCACGCCCGCATGCATTCCAACCTCTTGTCGGCGCTGAAGCCGATGCTGCCTGACGATGAGGCGCGACGGACAGCGCATCTCATCAGCGCGCTGATCGACGGGCTATGGCTACGTCTCGGGCTGCATTCCGGCGGCATCCTGAGGGACGAGGCCCTCGCCCTCATGCATGACTTCATCGAACGCCGGCTGCCCACCGAAACGCATGACTGACATCAAAGCGGGGCTGGTGGCGCGCATGTGCGCCACCGAGTTGCTGACCAAGCTCCCTTCGATCCCTCATACAAACCTGCATATGGCGTATGAACATCCTTCGCTCCAAAGAGGCGCTAAGGCATTGGCGTTGAATGGTGTCGCACCACAGAGTGTGAATCGGCGGGAGGCTTCGATACCGATAAGCATATTAAGTCTTTGAAATAATGATAATTTATGAGGCCTGCGAGGACGCAGATTTACACACTAGCTCAGCGTGACCTATAGCGAGCTATATCCACGCCACCATTTTCTCAGAGTTAACCTCCCACAACGCCGTCGGCCTCGTTGAGCGCCTCCTCCCGCGAAAGGACTGCGTATTCCTTGGCAAGAAAGTCCAGGAGCGCGCGCACGGAGGGCAACAGGCCGCGGCGGGAGGGAAAGGCGGCGTGAATGATGCCGCTTCGGGGTGTCCAGTCGGGCAGGATATCGATCAGCCTGCCGGCCCTGAGGTCTTCCCGGATCACCATCGCCGGGAACTGGCATATGCCGATCCCATTGAGCGCCGCCAGCCGCAATGCCACCATGTCCTCGGTTATCAGCAACGGCTGATAGGGAATGGCGGCAGTGGTTCCGCCAGGGCCTTGCAGCGTCCATTCATGCGTTCCGTCGGCCACGCTCCAAGCCAGACCCGGCATATGGGTGAGATCGGCGGGGGTGTGGAGGTGCCTTCCAGCTAGAAGCCCGGGGCTCGCCACGAGACGCTGGGAGCTTTCGGCCAGCTTGCGGATTACCAGGCCACTGTCTTCCAGCGGCGGAAAGCGCACGCGGATCGCCAGGTCGAACCCCTCCCGGATGACATCGACCCGCCGGTTGGTGCTCTCCAGATGCACCTTCACCTTGGGGCAATGGGCCATGAAGCGGGCGATCATCTCGCCGACCTGGAAGTAGATCACCGACGACGGGCAACTGACATGCACGGTGCCCTGCGGCTCGGCACGCATCCGTGCGACAACCTCCAGAGCCGCCTCGGCCTCCACCACCATCGCGACGCAGTGGCGATAGAACTCCTGGCCGATTTCTGTCACGCTGAAATGCCGGGTGGTACGGTGGACGAGCCGCACGCCCAGACCTTCCTCCAGCAGGCCTATCCTGCGGCTGACACGCGAGCGCGGCATTGCGCGTTTTCTGGCCGCGCCGGAAAAACCATTCTCCTCCACAACGTCGGCAAACAGGCGAAGGTCATTGAGGTCTACCACGCGCGGCTCCCAGTGTCTTAATTATGGGACAGTGTAGCGTATTTTTCGACCTACTGCATGATTTGTCCCAGCGTTATCTTGATCTCAGAAAGACACCAACCGGCCGGCGGTACGCCGAGACCGAAAGGAGATCAAAATGCGCAAGGTTCTGGGGGTCTATGGCGGCGGATCGATCCACTGGGTAGGCGATGGCTTTCCGGTTCGCTCCATGCTGTCGCAGGCCATGCTCGGCGATCATGTTAGCCCATTCCTACATCTCGACTATGCCGGGCCGGAGCACTTTGCGCCAACGGCCGCGCGACGCGGCGTGGGCAGCCATCCTCACCGCGGTTTCGAGACCGTCACCATCGTCTATCAGGGCGAAGTGGAACACCGGGACTCCACCGGCAGCGGCGGCTTGATCGGCCCCGGCGACGTGCAGTGGATGACGGCAGCGGCCGGCATCCTGCATGAGGAGCGCCATTCGCCCGCGTTTGCCGAGCGCGGCGGCCCGCTGGAAATGGTACAGCTCTGGGTGAACCTTCCCGCCAGGCACAAATCTGCCTCGCCCGCCTACCAGACGCTTGCCGATCAGGAGATTCCGGCTCTTGCCCTGCCGGATGGTGCCGGCACCGTGCGCATCATTGCCGGCGATTGTGCCGGGCAGCGCGGACCGGCGCGGACCTTCACGCCGATCAACGTCTGGGATCTGCGTCTGAAGCAGAGCAAGATTGCGACATTCACCCTGCCTGAAGGGCATATGACCGGCCTCGCCGTGTTGCGAGGCACGATCGCCGTCAACAGTTCGGTATCCGCGCGCGAGGCGCAGTTCGTCCTGCTCGACCATACAGGCGGCGGGCTCGACGTCACGGCGGAGGGCGATGCGACGGTGCTGCTTCTCAGTGGCGAACCGATCGCCGAGCCGGTCGTCATGCATGGTCCCTTCGTGATGAACACCGTCGAGGAGCTGGAGCAGGCGTTTGCGGATTTCCGATCCGGAAAATTCGGTGCCATCCCGGCCTGAAGCAATCCCGTGGCGTTCACGCAGGGCGCTACGGAGCATCGAGCCAGAAAGGATTTTCCGGCTCCCATTCACACCAGACTACATTCAAACTCAACCAAGGAGACTTGCCATGAGCACCCCTGCAAACTTCAACGGCCAGCGCCCCGTCATCGATCCCAATGACGCCGTCATGCTGCTGATCGATCATCAGAGCGGCCTCTTCCAGACTGTCGGCGACATGCCGATGCCGGTTCTGCGCAACCATGCCGCAGCCCTCGCCAGGATGGCGACGCTGACAAAGATGCCGGTCATCACCACGGCCTCCGTGCCGCAAGGCCCCAACGGTCCGCTGATCCCGGAAATCCATGAAAATGCGCCGCACGCGCAGTATGTCGCCCGCCGGGGTGAGATCAATGCCTGGGACAATCCCGACTTCGTCGCCGCCGTCAAGGCGACCGGCCGCAAGACGCTGATCATCGCCGGCACCATCACCAGTGTCTGCATGACCTTCCCGTCTATCGCCGCCGTTCAGGACGGCTACAAGGTCTTTGCGGTCATCGATGCCTCCGGCACCTATTCCAAGATGGCGCAGGAGATCACGCTCGCCCGCGTCGTGCAGGCCGGCGTCGTGCCGATGGATACAGCGGCCGTGGCCTCCGAACTGCAAAAGACCTGGAACCGCGACGACGCGCAGGAATGGGCGACCATTTACACCAGAATATTCCCGGCCTACCAATTGCTGATCGAAAGCTACCTGAAGGCCCAGGCGGTCGAAAAGAACCACGAACAGCTCGACTCGCAACGCGGCTGATCACCAAAGAGAGGGCGGCGGCGAGTTTTCCCGCCGCCTTGTCGAGGTTCGGCCGCTTGAACAGCCGCGCCAGAATTTACCTCGTTCTGGTTTTCTCCCACGAGCTTGGCTGACAGCAACCGAGCAGCCCGGCGCTGTCCTCGAATTGGTCCTTCCCCTCGCGGTGGCCATAGTGCTGCTGGCGCCGATATCCATGTGTTCGCTCTCGGTCACGACTACCTGCCCTTTCGGTCGCAGATGAGGTTTGATGGCCACCAAATTCAAGGGCCCTTCCTGTTAGTTCTCCTTTGCCGCCGTAACGCACTTCCTCGGTTGATTTTTCAACAGGGAGTGGCGGCGCCGGGCAGGACGGTCCCGACCGCCCCGAAAAGAGGAGATGATCGTAAATGTCTTGCACAATAGAATGTGGAGACCGTCATGAACGACTTTTCGCGCAGGCCGTTGAATACCACCCCAGCGGTGGCTTCGTTGATGTCATTGCAGCTGGTACCTGCCACGGCAAGCAAGCCGAACATCCTCATGATCTTCGGCAACGACATCGACCAGTCGAATATCGACCGCCCTGCTAAAGAGGGTATGAAGTTCAACGACTACTATGCCGAGAACCCCTGCACTGCGGGACGTTCGTCATTCACTACGAGCCCGACGTCGAAACGAACGGGCCTAACAAAAGTGGAAGTGCCAGGAGCGACAGTCGGTTTGCAGTACCCGGCATTACAATCGCATAAGCGCTAAAGCCGCTGGACTATGCCGCTGGCCAATTCGGCAAGAACCACCTTGGCGATCTCGCGATCAGTACGTCCGTGTCATCGGCTGGTCGATGCAGAGCCGACAAACGACGGATGTCGTGCTGCAGGCGTTGCTAATGGCGGTCTGGAGGCGAAAGGAAAAGATTCTGGCGATTCCAAATCAGGGATAGCAATTCACCAGCATGGATTGAGCATCGTTCCTGAAGTACCACAATCTGATTCACTCGATAAGCCGACCCGGTAGCTGCCATGATAATGCCGTTGCCGAAAGCTTCTTCAATCTGTTGAAGCGCGAGAGGATACGGCGAAAAGTCTATCGTTCGAGAGACGAGGCCAGGCAAGACGTGTTCGATTACATTGAAATGTTCTACAACCCGAAGCGCAAACACGCCAGAAACCGAATGCTGTCGCCTGTCGAGTTCAAAAAGCAGCAGAAAACGTAACCCGAGGGGCTGCAAAACTCGGGGCTATTCAGTACCTTTGCGGCGCTGTGGCATGAATCTAGGTATGTTGCTCTTGAAGTGATCAGAACCAACGGGCTTGCCACAGTAAAATCCCTCTGTAAGAAATAATTTAGCCGACCCAATATCCTCGTTTGGCTGGAATGGCTCATATCGGGCAGTTTTCAGGCGGTCGGCTTTTGGAAACCATTAGGCCAAAGCTGCTACAAAGCGAGCTTTGAGATAGTCGTCTCTGCGCCGCCGAAATGGAAGTGAAAGCACTGGATTCGAAGCTCTGGCGGCGCAACTGCGTCGCGATGCGCTCACCAGACGCCGTGTAGCGGGTCGATACCGCAGCATAGTAATGCGCCGAAGTGGCGTCTGGCTGAGCCGTCGGACTGTCTGTCGCCATCGGGCCGCCTGCCCAGGACACTCAGCTCGACCGTTCGCGGCGTGGCAATCGGATAACGTGCTCCGGGTGTCGTCGCCGCGCGATCGGCCCAGTGAGCCACGGCCTCATTGTCCTTCTGCTGGATAAGCAGCTGCGCGCGAACGCCGTAGAGTAGTGGGTCGAGCGGATTGAGATCTGGACGTGCTACAGCTACCGATGGATCGGCAGGACGCCTTCGACCAGGCGTCGCGTCGCCTCGTTGCGCCCGGCTCTGCCAAGTTCATTCGACGCAAAACTGTCCACCAAACGCCCCTCGTTCATGACCAGAATGCGCTCGCAGAAGGACTGGATGACACCGAGATTGTGGCCAATGAACAGGTAGGTCAGGCCGAACTCGCGCTTGAGTTCACGCAGCAGATCGAGGATCTGCGCCTGGATCGACACGTCGAGCGCCGATGTCGGCTCGTCGAGAATGACGAAGCGGGCCTTCACGCCGAGCGTCCGGGCGATATTGATGCGCTGTCTCTGCCCGCCTGAAAATGCATGCGGAAAACGCCTGGCATCCTCCCCACGAAGCCCCACGCGTTCAAGGAGGCGCAAGGTTTCCCGCTCCGCGTCTTTCCGGGACGAAACGATCCCGAGACTGAGCATCGGTTCGGCGATCTGGACGCCAATCCGGCGGCGCGGGTTCAGCGATGCGGACGTATCCTGCGGCACAAGCTGGATATGGCGGCGATAGGCAAGCCGGCCCCTATCCGCGAGCCCCGAGAGATCGACGCCGTCGAACATGATGCTTCCGGAATCCACACGCTCCAGTCCGGTCAGTATGCGGGCAATCGTGGACTTGCCGGAACCGGAGCCACCGATAAGGCCAACGGTTTCGCCATCACCAATCGAAAAGGCAACATCGTCGACAGCCGCCACGCTCCGGCGCACGCGTCGAAACAGGCCCCGCCCGATTTCGAACGTCCGGCGGAGGTCGCGCACATCGATCAAGGGGACTTCAACGGCCATTCTGTCAGGATCCTCGCGGTTTTCAGGAGGTGAGATCGAGCTGCGGGACAGCGGCAATGAGACTGCGGCTATAGGCTTCCTTCGGTGCCTCGAGCACGCGGCGTGTCGGCCCCTCCTCGACGAGGCGTCCCCTATGCATGACCGCGACGCGCTTGCTGAGATACGACACCACGCCGAAGTCATGCGTGATGACGATGAGGGCCGTGCCGAATTCTGTGTTGATGTCGCGGAGCAGGTTCAACACCTGCAACTGCATTATCGTATCGAGCGCCGTCGTCGGCTCGTCGGCAATGAGCAAGCGCGGCCGGCTGCTGATCGCCATGGCGATGACGACGCGCTGGCGCATCCCGCCGCTGAGATTGTGCGGATAGGATGAGAGCACGCGCTCGACGTCAGCGATGCCCACCTTGACCAGCCATTCGCCAGCGTCGACCAGCGCCTGCCGCCGGCCCACGCCATTGCGGAAGGCGATCATGTCCGAAAGTTGGTTGCCGATCGTGTAGACGGGGTTGAGCGAGGTCAGCGAGTTCTGTGTGATAAACGCGATATCCTTTCGCAGGATACGGCGCCTTGTTTCACGCGAATGCAGAAGATCCTCGGCATCGAAACGAATGCTTCCGGCCGATACGCGCATGATGTTGGCAGGCAGGAGGCCGAGCACGGCGGATACCGTCACGCTCTTGCCGCTGCCGGATTCACCGACAATGGCCAGGATATCGGCGGGCTGAACGCTGAGATCGATGGTGTCCAGAATGCGGCTGCTGCCGGAGCGGCCCGACAGTTCGACGCTCAGTCCCGCAATATCGAGCAACGGCTTGGCGGTGAGATCTGTGCTCATGCGGTCAGCCCTGCTGCGGATCGAGGATGTCGCGCAGTCCGCTGCCAAGCCAGTTGAAGGCAAGGGACGTCACGATGATAGCGATGCCGGCCGCGAGCACGACATGGGGCGCACCCTGCGCAAACACTTCGACGCCCTCGACCGTCATCCGCCCCCAGTCGGCATTGGGCGGCTGGATGCCGAGGCCGAGAAAACTCAATCCCGAGGAAAAACCGATCATCGGGCCGATTAGGGTCGTGGCGTAAACGATCGAAGGCGAGACGACATTGGGCAAAAGTTCCTTGAAGAGAACCTGGCTGCGGCTTGCTCCGAGCAACCGCGCCGTCTCCAGATAGCCCTTGCCGATTTCCCCAACGACGGCGCCGTAGACGATGCGCGTCATGTAGGGCACGAGAGAAATTGTGATCGTCACGATGATTGTCGTGAGACCCGGCCCGAGGAGCGAGACTGTGGCGATTGCAAAGAGGATCATCGGAAAGGCAAACAGCGCGTCGATCACCCGCATGATCAGTCCGCCCAGAAAAGACGACGTGTAGCCAGCGAGAAGGCCAAGGACCAGGCTGATGGCGAGTGCTGCAGCGACAGGCACTATGCCAGCGATCAGGGAAGGACGCGCGCCCCAGAGGAGACGGCTCAAAACGTCTCGGCCCTGCGCGTCGAGACCCAGCAAATGGCCTTCCGTTCCCGGTGGCAGCAGGCGCAGCGCGCCGTCTCCGTAAAGTGGATCGAATGGCGCGACCCACGGTGCCAGAAGCGCGGCTACGACGACAAACGCAATCACAACAAGCGCAACAGCGGTGCGGCCGAGCCGGAAGCAGGCGCCGAAAACCGGACGGCGGTTGGGTGCCGGCAACGGCGAAGGGGCCATAGTCACTACAGTGCCCTCCGCGGGTTGAGCCAGACAAGCACCATGTCCACGACAAGGTTGATCGCAACGAATGTCGCGGCGATCATCAGGACGCCCGCCTGGATAACAGCGACGTCACCGGCCGTAATGGCATTGAAGAGCTGTGCGCTGATGCCCGGCCAGGCAAAGACCGCCTCGACGAAGATGACGCCGCCGAACAGCGTGCCGAACTGCAGGCCACCGACGCTGACGATCGGCGGGAGGATGTTGCGCCAGACCTGCTTGCGGAAAATGCGAAACGAGGACATGCCGGCCGCCTGAGCGATCTTCACATAATCGGATGCCAGCACGTCGATCACCGCACCGCGCACCAGCCGGGCTATGATGGAAATCGCCAGTACCGAAGCCGCAATCGACGGCAGGACAAGATGCACCAGAAGATCGAGGTTGGAGCCCCGTGCCCGCATGTTGCGCATGCCGGAGGACGGAAGCCAGCCGAGCTCGCGGGCAAAGATCCAGATCAGGATGAGACCAAGCCAGAAGACCGGCGTTGCCGCCAGAACCTCCGTAATGAACATGAGAACCTTGTCGAGCAGGCGCCCCGCCCGAAAACCGGAGGTGACCCCGATGGCCACACCGAACAGAAGCGAGAGGAAGAGGCTGGATAGGGCGAGGATCAGCGTATTGCCGAAGGCGGGAAGCAGGATCGACATCGCCGGAACCTGCGTGCTGATCGAACGGCCGAAATCACCATGGACCACACGCCACAGCCAGGCACCATACCGCTCGTGCAATGGCAGATCGAGGCCAAGCCTTGCCCGCATGTCCGCGATCTGCTCGGCCGTCGCCGACTGGCCGAGCAACGTCTTCACCGGATCACCCGGGGAAAGATAGACTATCAGGAAGACCACGAAGGTGACAGCCGCCAGCACAAGAATGGCGGCTGTCAGTCTTCTGAGGAAAAAAGCAATCATTGTCTGTCCGGACAGCCGTTACTTTTCTGCCAGCCAGACCTTTTTCAGGTCGTACCAAGCCTGGGCGGGTGACGCGAAGTCGCGAACGTTTTTGCCGACCGCGTAGTGTGTGCGCTCGAGGAAAAGCGGTATCTTGCCGACATCTTCGGCAATGATACGGTTCGCTTCCCGCCAGTTGGCAACCTCCTGGGCTGGATCGGTTGCGGCAATCGCCTTCGAAACGGCGGCGTCGAACGCCTCGCTTTTGTAGCCGCCGGTGTTCGAGCCGCTATTGCTGTTGCCGACGATCGACAGCCAATAGGGCGTCAGGAAACCCCATTCCATCGAGCTGAAGCCGACATCGGCACCCGGCGTGCGTTCCTGCGCCAGGAAACTGTTCCAGTCATAGGAACGGATGTTCAGGTTGATGCCGACCTTGGCCGCATCGCGCTGAACCCATTCGGCAACAGCTTCGCCACCGGCATAGATGCTGATCGTCGCGTTCACGCCCTTCTCAAGCCCGGCTTCCTTCAGAAGCGCCTTCGATTTTTCCGGATCGAAATTGTAGTCGCGGAACGCGGGATCGAAAGCCGCGCTGCCGGGAACGAGCACGCTGTATCCCGGGCTGGCCGTGCCCTTCAGGAGGTCACGGGCCAGCGCCTCGCGGTCGATGGCATGGACAAGTGCCTGACGAACCCGGACATCCTTGAAGGCTTCGTTGGCGAAATTGACGTTGTAATAGTAGATTGAGGGGATGCTGACGTTCGGAACGTCGAAGCCTTTGCCCTTCAGGCGCTCCACGGCGTCACGCGGCGGCCAGGAGATGAGATCCACCTCACCGGTCTCGAGTGCCGCAACACGTGCATTGCCGTCCGGAATGGGGCGAAAGACGATGCGGTCGAGATAAGGCTTCTCACCCCAGTAATCGTCGAAACGCTCGATCTCGACCGACTGGCCGCGAATGCGCTCGACGAACTTGTACGGTCCCGTCCCCGTCGGATGTTCCACCACGCCGTCATTTCCGTATTTGCGGATCGATTCCGGGCTCGCGATGAGGCCCGTGCCGCCGGAGCCCTGCGCAAGAAGCCGCAGAAGTGGGCTGAAGGGCTGCTTGAATGTCAGGACGACGGTGGATACGTCCGGCGTCTCCACCTTGTCGAGATAGATGTAGGTGTTGCGGACATTGACCGCGGTCACTTCATCGTAGAATTCGAAGGAAGGATCCCATGCGCGCCGGATGTTGAAGGCTACGGCTTCGGCATTGAAGTCCGTGCCGTCATGAAATTTTACGCCCTGGCGAAGCTTGAAGGTATAGACCTTGCCATCGGGCGAAACCGTCCACGACTCGGCCAGCGCCGGGATGATGGCTGGGGAAGGCTCATCATTGCCAGATTTCGAGAGATCTTCGGAAACGAGCGCATCGAAAATGTGGCGCGTGATCCGGAACGTCTCCCAACCCAACTGTCGGCCGGGGTCAAGCTGCGTGATCTCTGCGTTCTGGGCAACAACCAGCGTCCCGCCATATTTGTCATCCTCGCCGGCATAAGCAGCATATGAATAAGTGGCAGCGACCAGAGATACGCCCGCGGCTAGAATTGGAAATAATTTCATGATGATAAGCCCTCTCAACGAATTATGCGCATCGCGTCGCCTGCGATGGCATCAAGTTTGTGGCCACTGTAGCGACCTGATCGAGGCATGCCAGAAAATATATTACTAAATCTATCTTTTTTATAGATTATTGTGTCGATACGCCCGGATTTCTAGGGCCGAGAAAGCGGTTGGCGAGACACGGCGACAGCGGAACTCGCCGCGATATCGCATGACCTCAACGCCCGAATGAAGAGGCGCTGACACGCCAACCGCGCACAAGATCCTGAAGGGACGCGAATTCGCGCCCCTCCTGTTGCGAGATCCTAGAAGGCAGGCGTGGGTGAGGCCGCCTGGAAATGCTCGCGGAGCGTCTGCGTTTCGTATTGATGCCGGTAGAGGCCGCGCCTGCGCAGGATCGGCACGAGTTCATCGACGATGACATCGAGCCCGTCTATGAGGCGATCCGGTTGCAAGTTGAAGCCGTCGATGGCTCCGGCATGAAACCAGTCCTCGATGTGATCAGCCAGTTGGTCGGGCGTCCCGACGAATCCCGCATGGCCCGAGCCGGTATAACGCGTCTGCTTGAGATAGTCGCGCACGGTGGGATTGGTCTTGCGGATCTGCGTAATGATCGATTCGCGAAAGCCGATGCTTCCAAGGAAGGTCTGGGTGTCGTCCAGCGGGCCGAGAACCTCTTCTGGAAACAGCTCATCGAGTTCGAGCTTCGAGGCATCGACGCCGATCGCTTGTGAAAGCCAGCCGATGGAGTATGACGCCGGACCTGCGTCGTGGAGTTCATCGCTGCGGCGTCGCGCCTCTTCTTCGGTGCTGCCCAAACTCAACAGCAGGCCGGGAAGAATCTTGATCTCGTCAGGTGAACGGCCATTGTTCCGTGCGAAACCCTTGACCAGACGATAGTGCTCTATGGCCTGATTTTTTGTGAGCTCAGCAGCAAAGACACCCTCAGCCGCACGCCCCGCCAATTCGCGACCCTGCGGCGAACCGCCAGCCTGAAAGATGATCGGGCGGCCTTGTTTTGACGGCGGCACCCGCAAGCGCCCATCGATATAGAAGAACTCACCATGGAAATGGACGTCCCTGCCCGTGGCGGCCGACTCCCACAATGCCCGAACGACGTCGACAAACTCGTTTGCACGTTCGTAGCGATCATCCCGCAACGGGACATCGGGTAGCCCGAAGTTGCGTGCTGCGGGAACGCCGCGGGTTGTCACGACATTCCATGCGGCACGGCCGCCTGTCTGATGATCGAACGACAGAAATCGCTCAGCGAGTTCGAAGGGGTCATTGAAGGTGGACGAGGCCGTGGCCACTAGTCCCACATGTGACGTCGCCGCAGCCACGTGACCCCAGTTTACCGTGGGTTCAAGGCGGATCGGATTGGCATCATAAGCTGGATCGCCAAGCAGAGGGCCATCAGCCAGGAAGATGGCGTCAAGGGTGCCGCGTTCGGCGGCCTTGCCAATATTTGCCCAGTAATCCGGGTCAATGAACGCATCTTTTTTGAGAAGCGGCGTCTTCCATGCCGCTGGGAGATATCCCAGCACCAACGCGTTGATGCCGAGGAGGACGTGTCCAGTTCGCTTGTTTGTCACGGGTAATGTCTCCGTTGTTGTCTACAAAGAGACATGAGGTTGCGGCACAGGGAACGCGGGCCGCGCGGTTGACGGCAGCGGCTCCGGTGCAGGCAGATTGAGTGCTGCTCGCAGTGGTCCACCCAGTGATGTGGGAGAAAAGCCATCGGCAAGCCACCGTTCTGCGGCGCTGAGCAGGTCATTCACAGACTGTTCAAGTCCCGCGCGCAGCACGATGCCTGCAAATGCACCTGCGGGCGGCTCGTCGCCCAGCACGACGACAGGCACGGAGCCAGAGCCGCCCAGAACAAGGTCGATCGGGTTGTTGTCATCGATGGGAGGGGCGTCCGCCGGTACTTCGGCATACCAGGCGATCACCGACGCACCTGTTTCCGGTTCGGGCGCGTTCAACGGCCCTGCGATGGAGAAGCTGTTGTCGATATCGACATGCACGATACGGTTCGCCTCCACCAGGATGCCGGTCTCGCGGTCGCCGATGATCGAATCGTAAGGCCAGCTCTGCTCGAGTGCGCGCACGGCACGCGCCGTATCGTAGGCTGTCTGAGCATTGAGCGGCGCTCCCCCGCCGAGGCCGGCACCACCCCAGGCCGGGGCGTCCCTCGGACCTTCGGGTGCGTAGGCATCCCGCACGCCGATCAACAGCCCGCTGCGACCACCCGACAGATGGGAAAGCGAAACGACACGGCGCGCGATATTATACGGGTGGTCGCGCTGCGGTGTCGCGGCGATGAGGAAGCGCCCATGCTTCGTGGAACCCGCAAGGGTCGCGCCGACGGCACTGCTTGCAAGCGTAACCGGCGCAGGCGCGCTACCATCGATGCGGTCGATCCCGAGCACGCTGAACGCAAGCGGCAATGCATCCCAACGGGATAGCAGTGATGGGCTTGTGGTGAGCTCCACCAGATGCGGGCCGGCAAGACCAAGGGCTAGATAGGGTTTCGTCATGGTGCCGTCTCCTCAGTTGCCTTGGCCGCCGCGACCCAGGCGGTCGATGCTGGATGCTGGAGAATTGTCGTTGACCAGATAGTCACCGAGGATGCGGGCCTTGTAGGCGACCGGGTTATGCGACGCGAGCGTACGCGCATTGCGCCAATGGCGGTCAAGCGCCGTTTCCTCGGAGGTTGCGGAGGCGCCGAGAGCACCGAAAATATGCGTGGCTGAATAGAGCACACCGTCGATGATCGCGAGCTGCGCCTGTGCCACGGCCACCTCTCCCGCGACGACCCGCTTGTCGCGCAAGGCGACGTCGCCGTCCGCATGGGCGGCGGCGATCAGGTCCAGTGCGTTGGCGGCGCGACGCAATGCAGCCTCTGTCGAGAAGACCCGCACCGATACTTCGCCGATCACCTGCAGCAGTTGCGGGTCGAGCGCCGGCACCGGGTTCAGGCCTTGCGGATAATTGCGCCCCCGCGCCTTCAGTGCCTTGGTCCCATCGCGCAGGATCGCACGCGTGATGCCGGTGAGGACGGCGAGCAACGCCGTTTGATAGAAGTGGCCCTGATAGACGACACGCTCGCTCGCCGGAAAGACGTCCCCCTCATGGGCGATCGCATCCTGATAGGTGGCGCTGCCGCTTGCCGTGGTGCTCTGGCCAAACCCCGGCCAGTCGTCGGCAAGCACGACACCTGGCTGGTGACGGCTGACCAAGGTGGTGATGAGCGAGCCGTCTTCGCCTTTACCGATCACGTCGAGCCAATCGGCATAGAGGCTGCCGGTGGCATAGAATTTCGCACCTGTCACCTTGTAGGTGTCGCCCTCGCGGGTCACCGTCGTCTTGATGTTGGCGTAGGTGCCGTTGTTTGCTTCCGTCCAGCCGCCACCGATAAACTCCCGATCCCGGAAGCGCTGCAGCCAGCGATCGTTGGCCTGCGAAGGTCGCGCGTTGAGGCGGTCCTCGATGAAGGCCAGATGATTGCGCCAGACATGAGCGACATTCGCATCGGCCTCCGCCAGCAAAGCCAGCAGATAGTATGTCTGTTCGAGCGACGCGCCCCACCCGCCAAACTCCTCCGGTATGCGCACGAGCGAAAAATCCGCGTCCTTCAGCCACTGCACCTGCTCGAAAGCAAACGTACGATTGCGCTCACGCTCGACATTGCCCTCGGCAATACGGTCGAAAATCGGCTGAAACCGCTCCACGAGAGCTTCTTCCTTCGCTGTAGCGGGACGCAGATAAGTCAGCGAAGTCGGGGCGTCTACGGTGGTCATTTTGTTCTCCTGAATGCTGGTACGTCAACAATTGCGGGACAGATGTGATTGCGGGCTTGTTCGGTCGCTGTGGCGCGGCCTGCCTGGTTTTCTGTCCGATGAAAGGGATGGTCGGAGGGTGCGAAATCTTCAGTTTCGATTGGCTGGATCACGCCACTGCGCGACGAGATCGACGGCAAGGGTCGTGATGATGAAGGCGGAGGCGGCGAAAATGGTCGTGCCGATGACAACGGGGAAATCCCCTTCCAGCGCGGCGGCGATCGCCATGCGACCGACCCCGTCCAGCCCGAAGATCGTTTCCGTCACGATTGCCCCACCCATGATGGCTGCAAGCTCCAGCCCGCCGAGCGTCAGTATCGGATTCAACGCCGATTTCAGGGCATGGGAAAAGTAGACCCGGCCTTCGGGAACGCCCTTGGCGCGCGCCGTGCGGATGAAATCGTGCCCCAATACGTCAAGCATGCTGGCCCTGACCATGCGCTGAAACAGCCCGATTTCGGCAATCGCGAGCGTCGCCCAGGGAAGCGCCAGATGCCGGGCCCATTGCAGCGGGTCCTCGCTCAAGGGCACATAGCCGCTGCTCGGGAACCAGTGGATGCCCTGGTTCGAAAGCTGGAAGAACAGGAAATAGGAGATCAGGATACCACTCAGGAAAGTGGGAACCGAAAGGCCGACATAGGCGAAGAAGGCGAGCACGTGATCGATGAACCGCCCTTGCCAGCGCGCTGCGGCAACGCCGGAAAGGATGGCAATCATCATCCAGATCACGAGGGCTCCAAGTGCCAGCGAGAGGGTCACCGGAGCCTTCGCCAGAATGAGATCCGTAACCGGCGCCTGCTTGCGGAAGGAATATCCAAGAGCCGGCGGCCAATGCATCAATCCCATCGGCGCGCCCTGGATATCCGGACCGCGGAACAGGTAATACCACAGCTCCAAATACCAGGGGTCATCGAGGCGAAGCGCGCGCGCCACGGCATCGATCGACTCCTGTGTCGCATTGCGCGGTGCGAGCATCGCCGCGGGATTGCGATAGGCGATCCGGGTGATGAAGAACGACAGGATGAGAACGATCACCAGCGTCGAGATCGAGCGCAAGACAACGGAGGAAAACTGTTTCGCCATGATCTCAGGCCCGCCTGCGATTTGGGTCGAGCACGTTTCTCAAGCCTGCACTCAACGTATTGAAGCCTACGACCGTCAGGAACAAGGCGAGCCCGGGACCTGCCAGAAACCACGGCTGTTCCTGATAGAGGGAGGTCCGCTGCGCTTCGGCGATCATGTTGCCCCAGCTGGGCATCGGCGCCTGAATGCCGACGCCCAGGAAGGAAAGCGTCGCTTCCGCGACGATATTGGCGGGCAGCTGCACGGCCCAATAGACAAAAACCGTCGGCAGGATGTTCGGAAGAATGTCGAACCAGATGATCCGCGCCCATGACGCGCCGATGGTGCGCGAAGCCTCCACCATCGGGCTGGTGCGCAATTCGAGAACGAGCCCGCGCGCAAGGCGCGCGAAATAGGCCCAAGAAAACAAAGCTATGATGGTGATGACCACGACCATGGGCGGCACGATCGGCTGGCCGGTTCCGCCGCGATTGAGCGCCAGAAGGCTGAGCGCCGTCACGACGAAGGGAAAAGACAGGGCAACGTCGATTGCCTGTGAAATGATGCGATCCGTCCGGCCAGCAAAAAAGCCGCTGACCAGACCGATGGCCGTACCGATGATCATCGCGATCGTTGTTGCGGGTATGCCGACGAGCAGCGAAACCTGCGCGCCATAGAGCGTTCTGACAAGAACGTCGCGGCCGTTGCCATCCGCGCCCAGCGGGAACTCTAGCGTCGGACCGATTGGCAAGCCCATTTCGTCAAGCGCGGTCCCCTCGAACTGCTCCATGGGGCCGTGCCCCAACAGATGGCTCACCACCGGCGCGGACAAGGCCGCCAACAGCACGATACCGACAATGACGGCCCCCGTGCGCACTGCTCTCTCGCGCCAAAGGCGCTTCAGAAGAAGAATGCCCGGTGACGGCGATGCTCTGGGAACCATCAGCGCGACCGGCGAGTGAATGGTGTCAGCCATAGATGACATCCTCAAGTTCCGCCTCTGCGGGCGGACGTTTACGTCCTGGAATGGATGCGAGCAGCCGCCGGGTGTAGGCATGCGCGGGGCGCTCGAAGACCCGTTGTGTTTGGCCGACCTCGACGATCTGTCCCTTTTCCAGCACGATCACCCGGTCGCACAGCTCGCCGATGACGCCGAGATCGTGCGAAATGAACAGAAAGGATACGCCGAGCTTGTCGCGAAGACGGGCGAGCAGCCTGATGACCTTCGCCTGGGTGGTGATGTCGAGGGCGGAAACCGGTTCGTCGGCAACGATCAGCGAAGGGCGGAGCGCGATCGCCCGCGCGATGGCGACACGCTGTCGTTGACCGCCGGACAATTGCGACGGCAAGCGATCCAGGACGTCATGCGGCAACTCCACGTCGGTGACGAGTTGCTTCACTTTCTCGCGCAGCTCCGCCTTGTCGACCGTGCCGTGAATGACGAAAGGATCCGAGAGGATGGCCTCGATTCGCCGTCTCGGATTGAGGCTGGCATAGGGATCCTGAAAGACCACCTGGATCGATCTGCGAAGGTCGCCCGGCAGCACGCCACCGGAACCGGGTTGGGAATAATCCCTTCCCTTCAGGCTGATGCGCCCCGCGTTCGGCCGGTCCAGACCGGCGATCAACCGCCCTATGGTGGATTTCCCCGAACCGGATTCGCCGACGAGACCGAGGATTTCTGCTTCTCCAATGGTGAAGGAGACGTCATCGAGTACGGGGCGCGATGCGAAGGAACGGGCGACGGCCTGCACGTCGAGCAGAGGGCGCGTAGCCTGTCGATCTCTTTGCACGGCATAAGATTTGGGACCGCCGAGGCGCGCTGCGCCAAGCAGTTCCCGGGTATAGTCCTGACGCGGCCGGAGATAGATGTCATCCGCGGGCGCTTGTTCGACGACGAGACCATCACGCATGACGACCACATCGTCGGCAATGTCGGACACGACGGCGAGATCGTGGCTCACGAAAATCAAAGCCGTTCCATGCTGTTCCTGCAGGCGCTTGAGAAGATCGAGGATTGCCGCCTGGACGGTGACATCAAGGGCAGTCGTCGGTTCGTCTGCGATGATCAATCCCGGATCGAGCGCGATGGCGATGGCAATCATCACCCGCTGGCGCATACCGCCCGAGAGGTGGCGCGGATAATCGGAGAACCGGGCCTGCGGGTCGGCGATACCGACATCGTCAAGCAGCGCCAGCACGCGCTCATGCTTTTGCCGTCGTGTTATTCTCTGATGGACCCAGATCGCCTCGCCGATCTGATCACCGATGGTCTTCAGGGGATGGAGGTTGCTGAGCGGGTCCTGAAAGACGAACCCGATCTGCGGCCCGCGAATCCTGCGCAGATCCCTGTCGGGCAGGCCAAGTATTTCTTGGCCACGGTGCAGAACGTTGCCCTCCACCGAGGCGGAACCGGGCAGAAGCCCGGTTGCACCCAGAAGGCTTGCGCTCTTTCCCGATCCCGACTCGCCGACAATGGCAAGTGTCCTGCCGGATTCGACGCCGAAGGAAACGCCCCTCACCGCCTGGACACCGCCAAATCGAACGCGCAGATGATCTACGGAGAAGACGGACATTCCGCTATGAACCCGAGTTCTTCAGCGCGATGTTGGTGATGTCAGCCTGCACCGCGAGCGAAGACCATACCCAATGGCTGATGCGATCCGAGGTGATGGCGATCTTGCGCTTTTCGAAGAGCGGTATCCAAGGCAGATCCGTCGAGACGATCTTGTCGGCCTTCGTCCAAAGAGGCGTGGGATTGTCCGAAGGATAGGCTTCCGCCGCAAGCTTGTTCAGTTCGGGATTGCTGTAGCAAATCGCATAGACGTTTCCGGGGCCGCAAGGCGACGCATCCGAGTTGAGCCAGCCGCCGAGCAGCATTCGCGTGCTCGGGCCCTGCCAATCCGGCGAGAAGGTGGCGTTCAGGAAGATATCCCAGCGCGACTTGGGATCTTGAACATAGGCTCGCCATTCGCTGGCGGGCGCCGGGATCAAGTTCAGCGTGATACCGGCAGCCGCGAGGTCCTCCTTGAGCGTTACGGCGATCGTTTCGTTTTGGGCGTTGGTACGATAGAGTGCATCGAGCGTGATGCCGTCGGGATAACCAGCCTTCGCCAGGAGTTCCCTGGCTTTTTCCGGGTTCCCCTTGTTGCCTTCAGTCGGATAGGGATCGAACTGCTCGTAGCCCGAAATCGTCGAGGTGATGATCTGCGACAGGGGCACGGCGGCAATAGATCCGCCGAGCGTTTGCACCAGATGGGCGCGATTGACTGCGTAGGACAAGGCTTGACGCACTTCGGGCTTGCGCAGCGCCTCGATCCCTTCACTCGTCGCATTCTTCTGCGCATTTATGGTGATGAAATTGGCCGAGCCGCTGTTGGTCGCGTGCAGATAGGGGCTGTCCTTGGACACATACTGCCGGATGGTGCCGCGTGGCGGGGTGTCGAGATAGAGCGACAGGTCTGCTTCGCCAGCCTGAATCTTCTGGACGACCGCGTCTTCACTGTTGGCGGTGAAGTCGACATGAATCTCGTCGACATAGGCCTTGCGGGCTTCGTCCGACTCCGCTTTGAAGTTTTTGGCCTTCTTGAGAACCAGCTTTTGCCCCTGGTCGTAGGAGACGACATAATACGGTCCGCTAGAAGGAAGGTTCTTGCGGGATTCCAGCGAGTCCGGGAAGTATTTCGATGCGATTTCGGAAGCGACCGGCGATACGAAATTCATCGAGAGAATATTGAGGAAGTCGTAGTTCTTGGTGTCGGAATGGATCACCAAAGTCTTGTCATCCGGAGCGGACACGCCGGAAATTTCGTGGCTATCGATGAAGGCCTTGCTCGCCGCCAGATCGCCGGTCGGCACTTTCGAAAACTCCTTGCAGTAGTCGACGAAGCCCGAAAACACGAGGTTGAAATAGTTGATGGCCGCGACCTGCTTGTTGGGGTCGCAGAAGCGCTTGATGCCGTAGACGAAATCGCCGGCGACGATCTTGCGTTCGGTCGAGCCCGAGAAGAAAATATCGTCCTTCAAGTGGAAGGTGTACGTCTTGCCGTCCGGGCTGACATCCCAGGACTTGGCGAGATCAGGCACCAACGTCGTGTCCTCCTTGAGACCGACCGAGGAACCCGGATAGGTGACGAGCTGGCGTGTCGTCGCGCGCAGGATCTCCCATGATTCGACGCTGTAACCGGTCAGCGGATCGAAGGCGTCGAGATCGGCTTCAAGCGAGGCGATGCGCAGCGTACCACCGAACTTCGGCTCATCGGCGAGCGCCGGCGCGCACAGGGCGGTGTAAGCGGCAAGAAGCGGAACGGCGGCCCGCTTGGCGGAGCGCAAAAGAACGTTAGCATGCATGGGGTGGATCGCCTCGGCTTGAATTGAATGCATTATTTCTATAGTTTTTATGCATTATTGAAACGAAGCGACGTTCCAATTTCAGCCCCCGCCGGAAAAATAAGATGCAGATAAGCGGGTTTCGCCAGAAAATCAGTGTCGCGTCGAAGCGTTTCGTTCTGTCCGCGCGACACCGCCCCACCGATGACGGCCAACATTGCCCAAACCGTTGCCACCATCTCTACCGCGAAAATTGGGAACGATTTTCCCTCAAGTGGCCGTATTTGGAACAGATTGCCCACGCCAAGCGTCAAATCCCGTAGCATAAATCTATAAAATTTATAGACTATAGGCTGACCCCAATGGCTTCAAGCGAGCATCAAAACCATCCTCCCTTGCTAATTTTAAACGCTCTGCCCGACCGAGCGCGCTCGCTCTGCGCTCGTGGGGAGCGTTCGGCATGAGCGGCAATATCCATCTCCACTGGTATCTACCGACGAATGGCGACAGCCGGGGCCTGACGGGCTCGGGAAACGATAGTCACGTTGTCGAGGTTTCCGGCGGCTTCCGTGCACCGACACTTTCATATCTTGGAGAGGTCGCACGCGCTGCCGAACAGCAGCATTTCCATGCGGTTTTGACCCCGACCGGCACATGGTGTGAAGACGCCTGGATCACCACTGCGGCCCTCGCCCGGGAAACAAGCCGACTGAAATTCCTCGTCGCGTTCAGACCCGGGCTCATATCGCCGACGCTCGTTGCCCATCAGGCGGCAACCTTCCAGAGAATGACTGGCGGGCGGCTGCTTCTCAATGTCGTTACAGGCGGCGATCGCTTCGAACAGGCACGCTTTGGCGACCATCTCGACCATGATGCACGCTATGAACGGACGGAGGAATTCCTTTCTGTCGTGCGTGGGGTGACGTCCGCACCAGCGGAGCAACCCTTCTCCTTCACGGGAAAGCACTATGACATCCGGGAAGCGCGCATCGACCCTACGCCCTACGCCCTCCCTCAGATCTTCTTTGGCGGCGCCAGCCCGGCCGCTCTGGACGTGGCAACCGCACAGGCCGACGTCTATCTGGTTTGGGGGCGCCCGCCGGAACTCGAGGCGGAAAATATCGCGCAGCTGAAAGCGCGTGCTGCCGCAAAAGGCCGCTCGTTGCGCTTCGGCGTGCGCCTGCATGTCATTTCACGCGATACGGAAGACGAAGCCTGGGCCGTGGCCGACAAGCTGCTGACATGGCTCTCGCCGGATCGTGTCCGGAAGGCGCGCGACCTGCTCGCCAAATCCGAATCCGTAGCCCAGAGCCAGATGTCGGCGCTGCACACCCATCGGGAAGGCCTGCCGGCTTCAGCGCGCGAACTGGAAATCCACCCTGGCCTTTGGTCGGGCTATGGGCTCGTGCGCGGCGGAGCGGGCACGGCCCTCGTCGGCAGCCATGCGCAGGTTGCCGACCTGATCGAAGCCTATCACGACGTCGGTTTCGATCACTTCATCCTCTCAGGCCAGCCTCATCTTGAAGAAGCCTGGCATTTCGGCGAGGGCGCCGCAGCCCTTCTCAAGGCGCGGGGCCGTCTCGCTCCGGTAACACCGCAGTCATAAGGAGAGGCACATGCCATCGCTCTCGATAGTCCCATTTTCGGGCAGCCCAAGCCTGGATATCCGATCGCTGAATGGTAACGAGGACCGCCGGAAGGCATTTGCCGTATTCCGGCAGGCCTTGCTTGGAATCGGCGATTTCGGCCGTACCAGCCCAGAAACCGAGACGCGGTTTCTGGCAGAGGGCCAATCGCTTGGCGGCTTCGAGGGGGATATCCTGCGGGGCGTCGTGAACGGCTACGATTCATCGATCACCCTGCCCGGTGGCCGGCGTGTGCGCCACCTGTCTGTCACACATGTCGGCGTCTCTCCCGATGCGACACGCCGAGGTATCGCCCGTCAGTTGGTCGTTGAGCAGCTTCGTCGCGCCCGCTCCGAAGGCTATGTCGTTGCAGGTCTCAGGGCATCCGACACGGGCATCTATGGCCGATACGGGTATGGCATCGCCTCATGGTCGGTCCGACATGAGCTCGACCTGACCCGCGCCAAACTTGCTACTACCACGCCCCGCGAAGAGCTTCGCATTGTCGACGCACGCGAAAATTTTCCCCTGTTTCGACAGATCGCCGACTCCGATCCGACGCCGCGCGCCACAACCCTGTCTCGCTGGGATGGCTGGTGGGCCATGCAGGAGTTTCGCACGATCAATGGCACAACACCCCACCACGCGGTCGTTTTCGGCCGAGAAGGCAACGAGCGCGGCTATCTTCGCTTCCATATCGAACCCTCGGACAACTGGTTCACGTCATCGCAACGCACTGTGATCATCGACGATCTCATCGCACATGACGATGAGGCATGGCGGGGCCTGATCGGCCATCTCTTCACGCAGGATATCCTGCACCGGGCGGTTTTCCTGTCCCGACCGATCGATGACCCGTTACCCCTGTTTTTGCGCAATCCTCGGACATTGGAAATCTCCGGTCAACGTGACGAAAGCTGGATACGGCCTCTCAATCTGGCGGCTTTACTTTCCGCCCGCCGCTTTGGCGGGACGCGGCAGGTAACGCTTGCCGTCGAAGACGATCTGTTCCCCGACAATGGCGGTCTCTGGTCTCTCGGCCCGGAGGGTGCGGCACGCAGTACCGAAAGGCCTGAAGCCCGGATCGCAATCGCGGAATTGGCCGCACTGATATTCGGTGCACACCAAGCGTCGTCTCTCGCAGCGTCGGGACGTCTTTGGGCAGCTTCCGGCGAGGTCGCGGAGGAACTGGATCTGATATTCGCGTCCAGTCGACGTCCCCACTCAGGCATATCATTCTGAATTATAGGTATACCATTGGCCCAACCCGTGTGACCCGGCATATATGCCTTGAAAGGATAAGAACCAACGAACCTGCTATTGGAATAGAGATAACGTGCTGAAGCTCCTCAACGGGGGTATCGTTTTGTCCTACGCGGAACGACTGATATGGGGCCGGGAGCAGACTGTCGGGTTGCAAGCAAAAGGGGCAATTTGCTGCTCTTCCGCAGGTTTGAAATACCCAGTAGGCGTTGATGCGGCCTGCGTGGTTTCCCACTCACAGCTCCTTCGCTGGGTCTCGAATGCGCCGCGGCCTCCGACGCCGTCGAGGCAGCCTTCGTGATTGAGCTTGACCAGAGTTCCGGAACCGATTGTCAATTTTATATCGGGGGAAATAGGCCTTTGAGCGGACGGAAACCGCCTGAAAGAGCCCTGTTGACGCTATAGGTCGCCCAAAACGCCGATGAGCCGAAATGTCCGAAAAATCTGCACCGCTCAACAGTGAGCGCCTATAGAACCCTACCCCCGCCGCGTTTTAGGACAGTCCGCCTGACCTTCATGAACGTTTTGCAACGACATCGAGCAGCAGAAACGCGGTAACGACCACCAAACCCGCCGCCGTCAGCATGGACCACGAATAGAGGGGCGAGAAGCCTTCAATGATGAAGGTGAGAACGGGAAGAGCCGCCATCGTCACCATGACCGTGTAGGTGTCACACCGGCCAATCCCGACTTGCAGGAGATACAGAGGGGCGAGGACACCGATCGCGGACACCACCAGCAGCCCCGCAACCAGAAAGCCAGACCATTCCACAGCCACAATATCCGTCCCCAACGTCATCATGAGCGAGATCGGCAGTATGAGGTAGAAACGGTGCGCGAGGACCGCGCCGAACTTCCAGACGCGATTGAGCAAAGTCTTTGAGGCTATGGTGATTAGCACCGCGCCAACGCCGGCGGCCACGCTCGCCCCCAAGTCGAGCCACGCATTCCGGCCGAACGATGCGAAACCGCTGCCCTGCAAGGCGACAATCCCTAGAATGGCGCACCCCGCAAGGATGCCGGCGCATACCACAATGCGCGGCACAGAGGGTCGCTCGTCCGTCAATGCGAGAGAGATCAGGAACGTGAGCGCGGTGCTGGCATTCAGGAGCAGCAGTGGTCCCCAGGCTCTTTCACCGCCCCCTTGACGAGACAGAAGCAGAAAGAACGCGGCCGTCAGGGTAAAACTGATCAGGAAAAAAACGGCGACGGGAACGCCGCAAGCCATGTTCCGAACATCACCTTGCCGATGGCCTGAAAAAGCACCGCCAGGACGATCATCGCGCGGCCGAAATTCATCACTGACATAGAATTCATCTTTCCTCGCATCGAGGCAAATTGAGTTTCCTATACAGCGTATTGAAGATATCGCGAATGAGACGAAACATATGGTCTGAAAAGCCGTGAATACGTGAATGTTGCGGCATCCTGGCGGTCGAATACACTGCGGAGAAGCTGGCAGACGATCGACACGACGACATTGATCACCTACATCGCAATCGTTACGAGCTTTGCTTTCATACCTGGTTCAGCAACACTTTTGACCATTGCCAGAGCGTCGAGTTCCGGCGTGAGGGTCGGTTTGGCGACTGGCGCAGGCATCGCCGCTGGCGACGTCCCGCACACCTTCATGGCGATCATTGGTATTTCCGCCATCATCGCCGCATCAGCCGCGCTCTTCAGCATCGTCAAGCATCTCGGGGCGGCGTATCTGGTCTATATAGGCCTACAGGCCATATTTTCCGGAACCGACGGAACCACACGCCCCAGTTCCATGCTTCCGATGACCACGGCAAAGGCATTCCGGCAAGCGGTCGTCGTGGAGGTACTGAACCCCAAGACAACGCTGTTCTTCCTCGCCTTCCTGCCGCAGTTCGTACATCCGCAAAATGGAACGGTGGTTCTTCAACTGACCGCCCTGGGGGCCATCTTCGTGATGTGCCGCCTACTCAGCACTGCGATTTTTGCGGTTTCAGCTGCGAAGCTCGGCCGTTTCCTGCGTACCAACCCGGCAGTGCAAAAATGGCAGGGCAAGATGGTGGGTGGCCTCTTTTGTGCACTTGGTGCTCGCCTTGCACTTCAGGAGCGCTAAGTGCCGTCGGCCCGGTATCCGACAAGAGCCATGGCTCTTCTGATGTCGTAGGCGAGCGCGGTCAGGCTGAACTCCCCACGCACATTCTCCAGCCCACGCGTCAGAAACGCGCCCTTAGCCGAGGTGGACACCATCGCCTCAGTGACAGCGTGCGTTGTCAACGGGTTGGGCGTTTCCATCAGGCCCCGCATCGCGGCGTTCGACAGCGGCGCCCTCATCGTCGTCCCCTTTGGAAACCCACCCGTGTTCCGACAATTGGCCTGTTGCAGCGTCCTCAAAGCCCTCGATCAGCACTAATTGAAGAGTTGCACTCGCATTGGCGGTGGCAAGCGGTGATTACGGTGTGCCGGACTACTGATAGGCAGACGGAGGAAGCTCTTGATGGGACGTGAGCTTGATTGACCTGCGTCCGTTTGCCAAAAGGTGTTCAAAGCGCATGACGTCGTTTTTGTATGCCACGCAGGAAAGCCGGCGCTTTGACTTTGGCGCCGGCTTTCACGATCTGCCAACTATCGCAACGTTTCCTGCCCCTTATCCGCATCGAGGATGGCATCAACCGAAATCATGTCGGGCATCCTGAGGGCTTTTGCTCCCCCGCGTGTCGCGAGCAAAAACACCAGGTAGACCACGCCAATCGCGAACATGATCGCAACGTAGGACCATGGCTTGGCAAACGATGCATCACGGAAGATCGCCAACTCGAACACCAGCCAGAGGATGGCCACCACAAGCACAGGGGTCTCCCATGCACCAAGACGAAAGCCATGGCTTGGCGGCAGGTTGTTGCGCTGGAACGCGTAGATCAGCACCGTCACCGCATAGATGATCGCCGGGAGCAGTGTCGCCGCCGAGAACAACGCAAACAGCGCGTCGGTCTGCTTGGCGAACAATGCCAGGATGACCTGGCCAACAACCGCCATGAACACGGTCGCGTTTACGGGCGTCTTCAGCGAGGGGCTGATCCGATGCCACAGCTGCCAGCCGGGGAAGCGCTCGTCGCGGGACATCGCCCAGACGAGGCGCGTGCCGCTCAGCAGAATCACGAGGCCGCAGGAGAAGATCGAGATGACGACCAGCACGAGCAGCAGGTTGCCGAGAACAGGACCGAGAACGCGGTTGATAACGTCGGCGATCGGTGTCGCAGAACCGCTGAGCGCGGTCGGGTCGCCGAGCAGGGCCGTAACGGCGATGAGGAACAGCATGCCGATGATGCCGAGGCTGAGGACGGCCTGCCACATGGCCTTTGGAACGACGCGCGCTGGATCGCGGGTTTCCTCGGCGAGGTTCGCAGCGGATTCGAAACCCACGATGGTGAATGCACCGAGCAGCGTACCCATGATCCAGGGACCGGCGCTCGTCAGCGTGCCGAAGGAATAGTAGCCTTCCTGCGCAACGCCTCCAGTGCTGAAGAGGTTCGAGAAATTGAGCTCGTTGTTGTACGCGCCGACAGCAAACAGCAGCACGACGAGACCAATCATGCCGACGAGCTGGATGGTCACGGCGACGGCGTTGAATTTTTGGGTGAACTTCGTTGAGAAGGCGATCATGACAGCCTGCGCGATGATCACGATGCTGGTGATCCACCAGGCGTTCTCGGCAGTTCCCTCATAGCTGAGCAGGACCGGAAGGACGGTCGAGGCGATCGTATAATCGACCGCAACAAGCACCACGGCGAGGAAGGTAAACCCGATCCAGCCCATGATCCAACCGAAGACCGGGTTGGTGAGACGCGATGCCCATTGGTAGATATAGCCTGTTACCGGAATACGGGCGGCAAGCGAACCGATGATCAGTGCGACCATGAGCTGGCCGATGACAACGACGGGCCAAGTCCAGATGCCCATCGGGCCAGAACTCGAGAGCATCGCGCCATAGGCGGTGAAGATCCCCGTGGCAATCGAGACGAAGCCGAACGCAACCGCAAAAGACTGGAACGGCGTGACGTCCCGCTTGAGATGGTCGTGATCGGCTTGCCCCGGCGCGGAGCCGGAAGTGGATAACATAGTCATTGGATTCCCCTGTTTCTTGCCCAGTTACGTCGGTTAAGCGAACTCGTGTTCGATATCGCTCCAGAGGCTGACGCGACGCCCCTTGGATTCAAAAAACTCCATCTCCCGCTTGACGCCGGCACTTTCCTGCCAGCCGGGGCCGTCAATCACGACGATCTCGTCCATGGCTTCCATGAAGACCTGGTCGATCGGCGCCCACAGCTTGCCGATACCTGCCTTGTCGAAATCAGACAGGTGGCCGTTGATCGGGTGGGACATGGAAATCTGACTGAAGACGGTGGACCCGCTCCGCGCGATCTTGGCGGCGATCGCATTCGCCTCGTTGAACCTGCGGTCGACAACGTCACGATCGGCATGACCGTACGGGCCTGCGAGAAAGATTTTTCGCATGCTGCATAAACTCCTGATTTTAAGCGTTCAGTGGTGCGTCAGTCGCGCCAGCCGCGCGATCGTTCGACGGCTTTTTTGAACAACGCGTGGTGTGCTTCGGTGACCGATCCGTCGGGCTCGTAGCGCGTGCTCCTGGCGCGGGCTGCGGTAACGTCAAGACCACAGAGCTCCGCAAGCCCAAGGGCCGTCAGTTCGTGCATCGAGGGAACGGTAATGGTGCGATTGCTGGCCGATGCGAGGAACTGGGCAAAATATGCGCTTTGCGAGAGGCCGCCATCGATCGAGATACTGGGACCAAGGTCCGTGACATCGGAGGCGGCCTTGATCAGTCCAACTGTGAGCATCGCGATGCCTTCCAGGACGGCGCGGACGAGGTCTCTCCGATCCGTGGCATGGTCCATGCCGATAAACATCGGAGCAGCGGTTCGATCCCAGTAAGGGGCTGCAAGACCGGAAAGCGCCGGGACGAAGATGATCCCGCGGCTCAAAGCTGACGGGCCTTCAAACACGCCCAGCTCTTCCAATGCAGAATAAAGGCCAATGTTTCTGGCCCACTCGAGCGCTGATCCCGCGTCGTAGACGCCGCCTTCGATGGCAAAGGCCGTGCCGCTGTCCTTCAATGCCCAGGCGACGGTCGGAAGCAGTTCTGAGCGCGGCGGGCGTTCGCTGCCGCTGACAGCGAGCAGGAATGCCCCCGTTCCAAACGTTATCTTGCAGTCGCCGGGCGCACGGCATCCATGACCGAATAGGGCCGCCTGCTGGTCCACGATGGAGGTCTTCACGGGAATGCCGTTGATCTGGCCGAAATCGTCGTTGACGTTCGCGATGCGCGGGAGGCATTCCTTGGGAACGCCGTGCAGGGCGCAAAGCTCATCGCTCCACATACCCGTCGCGAGATCAAGGAGACCGGTGCGCGAAGCCGTCGCAAGATCGGTGGCGAACACGCCCGCCAGGGAGTCGAGGAAGAATGCGTCGGTCGTTCCGAGGCGAAGGCGGCCTGCTTTGTAGGCTTCCTCGATGCTCGGAACATGACGGAGGAGCCAGGCGAGCTTACTGGCTGAGAAATACGGATCAAGCGGAAGACCGCAGATGCGCTTGGAGATTTCCTCGGCGTCGCTCCCCAGATCGGCAAGATACTTCGCCGTTCGGGAATCCTGCCACACGATCACGGGAGAAAGCGCTTCCTTGGTCTCGGCATCCCATGCCAGGCAGCTCTCACCCTGGTTTGCGATGGCGACCGCATCGACCCTCCCGGCCGCATCCAGAACGGTGACGATATTCTTTAGAAGCTCGTGCGGATCATGCTCGACCCAGCCCGCGAATGGATGATCCTGACCATGCTTGCGGCTGGCGACGATCTTCCATTCGCCCCCGTCTTCCACGACCAGGCATCGGGTTGATGTGGTTCCTTGGTCAATTGATGCGACGCGCATTCACTCTTCCTCGCTGAAGCTGAAGTGGACGCTTTGCGCGTCAGTCGAATTTTTGGGTCGTGGGACAATGATCCGGCTTTCCGGCCGCCACGTTTCTTTGCGTTGCCAGACCTCGCGTCCATCGATGGCCAATGAGAGGCTCCCCTTGGCCCTGCGCCGAAAGCGCAGTTGAAAATCCTTCAAGCCGCCAGGGAGCACTGCTCCATTCCGCAGAAGGTTCGGCACGACAAGCTTAATCGGATCGTCGTAAGTGACCTTGATCGGAGCCGCCTTCGAGGCGTTGCCGAGAAGGTCCGCAGCGAGGGCCGTTCCAATAGCCCTGCCCTCGCGGAATGCCCATCCACCGGTCTCGACGGCTCGGAGCACGTTTCCCGCCGCAAAGTAGCGAGGGTTTTCGCAGCGGCCATCCTGATCGACTGCCGGACCGGCGCTACCCCAATCGACGGCAAGCCCGGATGTGAGGAACAGCGAGGCCTCGGGCGTGAACCCACCGGAAAATAGAACGCCGTCACATTCGACTGTTTCGACGATATCGCCATGCTGGATCCTTACGGCCTCGACGCGGCCGCGGCCGAGAATATCGACGACCTGCGCACCGCGGTGGAACGGAATACCCATCAGCGACGGGAACCAGTTCAGCGGCCCGCGCACCAGGGAATGTGATCTCGGCTCAAGAACCGCGGCGGGACGCGCGCCACGGCTTACGCATGTCCAGATCGCGGAGAGCGTCACGAGTTCCGATCCAACAATGACGGGGCGTTTGAACGGCATCATATTGTGGAAGGCGACATAGGATTGCAAAGTGCCTGTCGTTACGACGCCGACCGGACGATCGCCCGTCACGAGCCGTGCGGCACGTGTCGTTTCCCGCACCCCGGTCGTCACAAGCACGCGCTGGGCTGTCACGGTCTGAAGACCAGCGGGGTTCGTGACAAGAAGTTCGCCGTCTTCTCCAAATCGGGCCACAGAGTGGCCGTATCGGAGGTCGATACCATACTTGGCGATTTCCTGTTCCAGGCGACGGCCATACGCAGCGCCAAAATAAACGCGGCCGAACTCGAACATTCCGAAGGGTGAATGGCTGCAGTGCCGCGTCGCGCCGCCAAGGTAACGCTCTCTCTCAAGGAGAGTGATCTTCCCAACGCCGGCCTTGCGCATCGCAATTGCGGCGGCGACGCCAGAAGGACCTCCGCCGATAATGATAACGTCGGACTGGCTCATTTGCCGCCCTCGTGATCGACCGCAAGCGGTGTAGCGAGACAGCCCTTGCTGATTTCGGCGAGCTTGGCGTTGCAGTAGAAGCCTTGGCAGCGTCCCATCCCTGCGCGCGTGCGCCGCCGCAGGCCACCGAAATCACCAGGCGGAAGCGGGCTGCTCAGTGTCGCTTCGATCTCGCGGCGTGTGACCATCTCGCAGTGGCAGACGATGTCGCCGTGGTTTTCGGCTTGCCAGTCCCGCGATCTGCTCTCGGCAAGATTTGGCATGCACACCTTCGGTGTCGCCTTGGAGGAGAACTCGCCGCGGTCTGCGCCACCATGCAGGTTCAGAGCATGTTGCGCGAGACCGAGAGCGGAACTGAGCCCGGTGGATCGAATGCCGCCAAGGGTAATCGCATTGTGCTCGGCGCGATGGATGACCCGGTATTCCTTCTTCTCCGTTGCGGGACGCAGACCCGCATAGACCGCCGTGACCGGAATGTGGGCCAGACCGGGGACAAGCTTGCTTCCAAGCGCGACGAGAGCCTCCAGCGTGTCGTGTTCGACCGTAGCCCGGATGCGATCGTCCTGTTCTTCGGCGGTGGGACCGACCAGGATGTTGCCGAATGCCGTGGGGCAGACAACCACCCCCTTGGTGATCTCGTTCGGCACAGGGAGAATGATCGTCTTCAACTGGCGCGATGCCGCCTTGTCGAGGACGACGAATTGGCCTTTGCGAGGCTTTATCTGGAATTCGGACTGGAAACCCAGACAGGTATCAACGTGATCGCCGAAAAGACCGGCTGCGTTGACTACCCATTTTGACCTGATGTCGCCCTGGTTGGTTTTGAGCCGCCACTCCCCGTCGAATGCCCCTGCCAGCACCTCGCACTGGCGCAGGACGGTCGCCCCAAGCGCAATTGCTTGATTGACGTAGGCAAGGGGCGCAGACCACGGATCGATGACGTGTTCGTCAAGAACATGAAGTGCCGCAACCAAATTGTCTGCCAATCCGGGCTCGACAGTTCGCGCTTCTGCGGAGGTCAACAACCGGAGACGGTCGACCCCGTTCTGGCGACCCTGCTCGGCGATCCCTTCGAGTTTCAATGCTTCATCGGCAGTCCAGGCGCAAACAAGAGCGCTTGTTTCGACCAGGGGTAAATTCATGTCCTGATGGATATCGAGGTATTCCTGTCGCCCGGCCTGAACCAATGCGAGTTCGAGGCTTCCGTTCGGCGCATCGAAACCCGTGTGAAGGATCGCGCTGTTTGCTTTGGAAGCCCCCGAAAGAATGTCCGAGCCCTTCTCGATGAGCGCGACTTTCGCGCCCGCGAGAGCGAACCGCCGGGCAACCGCACAGCCGACGATGCCTGCACCGATGATCGCGACGTCGAAAAACTCACTACCGGATAGTTGCGATTGTGCGTTCACAACATAAATTCCTACCGTTTGGTCGATTTATGACCGAACGGTAACAATAAGCGCATCATTCTGTAAAGTGGGAATCCGCGCGAACCGCACAGCCGACCACTTTCGCGTTGAATCGACGTCGATTTTTCGTATCTGGACTCTTTGCATCTCGGCCATTCGGTCGCTATATGTGGAGATGTTCTTGCGCTTTTTGACCGTTCGGGCATTTAGCGGCAATGCGTTTAGGCGCTATCGGAAAGGTTCACGAGTGCGTCCACACGAGCGTCACGAAGAGATAATCCGGCTTGTTACTCGTCGAGGAGAGGTCAGCGTGGACCAACTTGCTGAGGAGCTCACGGTCTCCCGCGAGACGATCCGCAGGGATCTTGTCGGCCTCGACGAGTTAGGCAGGATTCAGAAATTCCATGGCGGTGCTAAGCTCCGCTCCATCGCTGCGACCGAGATTGGTGGCGAAGGCCCATTTGCCGCGCGCATGGCGGAAAACCTCCCGGCCAAACGCCAGATCGCAAAGGCGGCCGCGAGCCTTCTGTCCCCAGGTGACAGTCTTTTCATCGATACGGGGACAACGACGGTTCTGTTCGCCGAAGCCATCGCCGGATTGTCAGGCTTGACGGTGATCACGAACAGTATCCGCATCGCTTCCCTCGTATCCGCCGGCGGTGAAAACAAAGTCTTCCTGATCGGTGGTGCGTTCAGCATGGACGCGTCGGAGACAGTAGGGTCGTTAGCGGTCGAGCAGATCGGCCGCTTTCGAGCGCGCCACGCGTTCCTGACCGTCGGCGCCATCGACGGAACTGGCCTACTGGACTTCGACGAGGCAGAAACGCAGATCGCCCGAGCGATGATCGAGCGGGTCGAGACGGTGACGGTACTCGCCGATGCCTCGAAATTCAACAAGCGCGGGATATTCGAGGTTACCGGCTGGGATCAAATTGGCCGCCTCGTCACAGACACCGAACCACCGACAAACATCACTCAAGCCATGGAAGCGGCCGGTGCTTCCTCCATCATCACAACCCGATATTGATCGTTCCCAAAATCACTTTTCTAAATCGACATCGCTGCGAACTAGGCTCTTGAATAGATTCGAACGGCCGTCCCCAAGCCCAAACACTCAACCCGGCCGCGCTAACGGGCATACTCCTCCAGCCAAAGGCACGCGAGTTAAGCGCGCCCCAAACGGCGATCGTGGCCCGAGGCGAGGTCTGCAAAGACGATTATCCGGCCGCGTGCCATGGTTCCGTCATCGTTTGTGACCTCGTAGATCGCGCCGGAGGGCATCTTGCCGGCAAGACGCACCAGACGGCGGGAGCTTCGGTGTGACCCGGGCGACCAAGCACAGCGCGGATGAGCCCGCAACGGATCTGCTGACCCTTCCATTGGAAGGCGCTTGCGGGCTCCCGGATTGCTTTGGATACCGCCGGTGGGGAATTTCGCCCCGCCCGGAGACCATGTGCAAATAAGGAATTTCCGGACAGAAATGCAAGAGGCCGGCTTGAAGCCGGCCCTGGAAATTACCAGCAGCAGAAGCCACCATCGACCAGCAGATCGACACCCGTCACGAAGCTTGCGGCATTCGAGAGCAGGAAGACGACCGGGCCGACCATCTCGTCGACATTTGCCATGCGCTGCATCGGCGTCTGCTCTTCAAAGAGCTTCGTCTGATGCACCATTTCCGGCCGGGTATTCATCGGCGTTGCGGTGTAGCCCGGGCTGATTGTGTTGACGCGGATGCCGCGATCGACCCATTCCATGGCCATCGACTTGGTCATGTGGATGACGCCAGCCTTGGAGGCGTTGTAATGGCACTGGCTGAGCCCGCGATTGACGATGACCCCTGACATGGAGGCGATGTTGACGATGGCGCCGCGGCCGGTCTTCAGCATGGCGCGCGCTTCGGCCTGGCAGGAGAGAAAAACGCCCTTCAAGTTGATGTCCATCATCGTCTGGAACTGGCTTTCCTCCATCTCCTCGGCCGGATTGGCATTAGCGATGCCAGCCGCGTTGACCGCGAGCGTGAGAGCACCAAGGTCCGCCTGCGTGCGGGCGATCGCATCGTTCAGCGCCAGGCCGCTGGTGACGTCGGCGGCGATCTGGATGCTGCGGCGCCCTGCCCTCGCGATGAAATCGGCCGTCTGGGCAAGGCCGTCATCGGTACGGCGGTCGAGCAGCGCGACGTCCGCACCGCATTGCGCCAGCCCCATGGCGATGCGTTGGCCGATGCCGCTGCCCGCCCCCGTCACGAAGGCGACGTTGCCGGAAAGGTCGAACAATTTCGGTGCGTTGAGCGTGATTTCAGACATGCTGCCTCTTCCCTGTTCAGATTGTCGCCAGTTCCATCACCGAGACGTCATTAGCGTCCTCGCGGTCCAGGATACCGGCCTGCTTGCCTTGTGCCATGACCATGATGCGGCTGGAGACACCAAGCACCTCCTCGAGGTCGGAGCTGACCACGATGACGGTGACGCCTTCGCACGCCAGGCCCACAATGAGATCGTAGATCGAGGAGCGCGCGCCGACATCGATGCCGCGCGTCGGCTCGTCCAGCACCACGACCTGTGGTTTGCGTGCCAGCCACTTGGCCAGCACCACCTTCTGCTGGTTGCCGCCGGAGAGCTCGCCGGCATTCTGCCCGCCGCGCCCCTTCACGCCGAAGCGCTTGATGTAATCCTCGGCGAATTCTCGGATGCGGCGCGACGAAATCCAGCCGTTCCGGGAAATCTCGCCGAGATTGGCATAGCCGATGTTTTCCGCGATGGAATGCTCCAGCACGACGCCCTGCAGCTTGCGATCCTCGGGCACGAGCACGATGCCGTTGCGGATCGCATCGATCGGTGAACGCGGCGTCACCGGCTTGCCATGCAACAGCACTTCGCCGCTTGCGATCGGGTCAGCACCGGTTATGGCGCGCACGAGCTCGGTACGACCGGCGCCCATGAGGCCGGCAATGCCGAAGACCTCGCCTTTGCGGACGGAGAAATTGATGTCGCGGAACGCCTTTGATGGCGAGGACAGGCCGCGCACTTCGAGCGTCACCTCATCCGTCGGCGTGGGCAATGCCGGGAACATGCGCTCCAGCGAGCGCCCCACCATGGCCTCGACGATGGTGCGGATCGGCACGTCGCCGCGGTCGAATTCCTGCACCTTGGCGCCATCGCGCATGACGACGATACGGTCGGTGATCTGGCGGATTTCCTCCAGGCGATGAGAAATATAGATGATGCCGACGCCTTCGGCCTTCAGGCGCTCGATCTGGCGGAATAGAAGCTGGGTCTCCTCGCCGCCGAGCGCGGCCGTCGGTTCGTCGAGAATGAGCAGGCGCGCATTCAGCGTCAGCGCCTTGGCGATTTCGATAAGCTGCTGCCGGCCGGTCGAGAGACCTTCGACGAGCCGGTCCGGCGACACGTCGAGACCGAGGCGCTGCAGGCCCGCGCGGGCGCGCTCCTCCATCGCATCGCGATCGAGGCGGCCGGATTTCATGGGATAGCGACCGACGAAGACGTTTTCCGCGATAGAGAGCTTCGGCAGGAGTTTCAGTTCCTGGTGGATCATGCCGACCCCCTCGTCCATCGCGGCACGGGGATTGGCTGGGGCGTATGGCTTGCCGAACCAGGTCATCTCGCCCGCGGAGGGCTGGACGGTGCCGGAAATGATGTTCGACAGGGTCGATTTCCCGGCACCGTTTTCACCGAGCAGCGCCACGACCTCTCCCGGATAGACGTCGAGATCGACACCGTGGAGCACCTTGATCGTACCGTAGGATTTCTGGATTCCTCGGAGCGACAGGATGGGAGAGCGGTTCGTCATGGCGCTGCTGCCTTTCTGCTATGAGCCAGGATTACGGATGGCTCTTGACGAATTCCGGCGCGTTTTCGCAGGTTGTCAGGACGGCGTTCGGTGTCTGGCGCTCTTCCACCTTCTGGCCGGCTGCGACGGCGAGCGCGGATTCGACGGCGAGAACGCCCATCTTCTGCGTGCTTTGCGTCGCGGTCGCGATGAACGGGCCCTTGCACTTGGCGAGGTATTCGAGCGCCGAGACGTCACCGTCATAGCCGCCGATGATCACCTTGTCCGAAAGGTTCGCAACGTCGACGGCCTTGGCGGCACCCATCGCGAGACCATCGGCCTGGCCAAAGATGATCGTAATCTCGGGGTTCGCCTGCAGCATGTTTTGCGCGATGGTAAAGCCTTCATCGGCCGACCACATATTGCTCCACTGCTGGTCGACCAGCTCGACGCCCTTGTTCTCGTCGATGGCGCGCTTGCAACCGGTGAAACGGTCGACTTCCGGCGTCGTGCCCTTCTGGCCGTGGATGATGGCAATCTTGCCAGACCCACCGGCCTTGCCGATGATGTACTTGCAGACTTCGTAAGCGGATTCGACGCTTTCGCCGGCGATGAAGGTGTCACCTGGCGCGCCCTCGGGCGTGCGGTCGACGTTGATGACGGGAATGCCGGCTTCGCGGGCGAGACGGGTCGGGACGGCAGCAGCAGCGGCACCGGCCGGGATGTAGATGAAGGCGTTGATGTCCTGCGTCATCAGGTCCTGCACCTGGCTGACCTGGGTATTGGTGTCGTTCTTCGCATCGACGACGACGACCTCGATGCCCTTTTCCTTGGCGTGTTTTTCGACGCCGAGCTTGATCTGGTTGAAGAAGTCAGCCTGCAGGTTCGGAACGGCAAGGCCGATCTTCTTGACTTCGGCAGCGGAGGCCGGAAGGGCGAGTAAAGAAGCAGCGGTTGCCGCCATCAGCAGTTTGGACAGTGTCATGGTTTCTCCTCCAAGTTACCCGGCAGTGCCTGTCTCCCAGAACACCACCTTCCCTTTTGCCGGTCCGCACGATTGCGGACCGTTTTCTCCACCCCGCCGCTTGGGCCGCGGGGGTGAAAGTCGTTATTTGCGCTTGCGGTAGGTTTCGGCGGTGACGGCGAGCACGATGACAGCGCCGATGATGACCTGCTGCATGAAGGGCGAGACGCTGAGCAGGTTGAGACCATTGCGCAGCACGCCTATGATGAGCACGCCGATGATGGTGCCACCGATGCCACCCGTGCCGCCCGACAGCGACGTGCCGCCGATGACGACCGCGGCAATCGCGTCAAGTTCATAGGAAACGCCCGAGGACGGCTGCACGGAGTCGAGGCGGGCCGCGAGCACCATGCCCGAAAGGCCGGCCAGGAAGCTGCACACGACATACACGAGCACGGTCGCACCCTGGACATTGATGCCGGCAAGGCGCGCCACCTCGGCATTGCCGCCGATCGCGTAGAGCACGCGGCCGCCGTGACGGTAGCGTTGATAAAGCAGGCCGACGACGAAGACCACGACCATCACGGCGACGGTCAGCGTCAGGAAGCCACCGAAGCGCACGATGGCCATCATGTTGAACCAGGCCGGAAACCCGATGATCTGCTGGCCGTCGGTGATCATGTTCGCAAGGCCGCGCGTGATCGACATCATGGCGAGCGTCGCGATGAAGGCCGGCACGTTGAAGCGCGTAATCAGAAGCCCGGCGACCAAACCGTTAAGCGACGCGACGAGCAAAGCGAGCGGGATCGCGATGCCCATCGGAACGCCGGCCGTAACATTGAGATAACCGAGCACCATCATGGCCAGCGCCATGACCGAGCCGACCGCCAGGTCGATGCCGCCGATCAGGATGACCATCGTCATGCCAACGGCCATGACGCCCAGCACCGTGATCTGGTCGAGCACGTTGAGGAAGTTGCGCACCGACAGGAACTTGTCCGTCGCAAAGGTGAGAAAGAGGCACAGCACGATGAGGCCGATGAGCGGGCCGGTGGCTCCTCGCAGCGAAGGCAACATAATACCTGCGAACCCCTGTCGCTCTTTCACATCCGCCACCATGGACACTCCTCCCGCTCGTTCGCGGCTTCGCACTTGACTTATCGCATAAATATTCAATAGCGCGTGTAAATTCGTAGCGCATCCTATTGGAGAGTGTCAAGGCCACAAGAATGAATTCTTCAGGGTCATCTAATGTTATTTTCACTTGACTTCACTATCATCCGTGCAAATATATCTATTAATGTATATTTATTCACTACGAGGGTTTCATGCAGCCGAATGATCTCGACCGCATCGCTCAACAGATCCGCCTCCGCGATCTGCAAGCGGTTTTTGAAGCTGGCGCAGGCCACATCGGTGGCGAGATGTCCGCAATCGACATCCTGACTGCGCTCTATTTCCGTGTGCTGCGCATCTGGCCGGATCAGCCGAAGCACCCGGATCGGGATCGCTTCGTGCTCTCGAAGGGCCATGTGGCGCTCGCACTGTACGTGACGCTGGCCAAGCGCGGTTTCATTCCGGAAGAAGAGGTCGCTACCTTCCTGAAGCCCCATTCGCGCCTCAACGGCCACCCGAACTGCAACAAGGTTCCCGGTGTCGAAACCAACACCGGCCCGCTCGGCCACGGTCTGCCGGTGGCCGTCGGCATGGCAAAGGCCGCCAAGCTGACGGGTGCCGTCTATCGCACCTATGTGCTGACGGGCGACGGCGAGATGCAGGAGGGCTCGAACTGGGAGGCTATCGCTTCGGCCGCGCAGTTCGGCCTCGACAACCTGGCGCTCATAATCGACCACAACCGCTTCCAGCAGGGTGCATCGCTGAAGGATACCAACAACCTTGCACCCTTCCCGGCCAAGCTCGAAGCCTTCGGATGGGATGTCACCGAGATCAACGGCAATGCCCTGGACGAGATCGTCCCGGCGCTGGAAAAACGCGGCAGCCGGCCACATTGCATTGTTGCCCACACCAACAAGGGCCACGGCATTTCCTTCATGCAGGACACCGTCGACTGGCACCACAAGGTGCCGAATCCCGAACAATACAAGATTGCCGTCGCTGAGCTTTCGGAGGCCCTGTAATGAACGCCATCACTCCTTCTCCCAAGCTGCACGACTGCCGTGACGCCTTCGTCGCCGTGCTGGAACGCCTGGGCGCCGACAATCCCAAGATCGTCGCCGTCTGCAACGACTCCGTCGGCTCCTCCAAGCTCAATGGCTTCAAGGCCAAATGGCCCGAGCGGCTCATCAATGTCGGCATTGCCGAGCAAGCGCTGGTCGGCGTCGGTGCCGGTCTTGCCAATGGCGGCCTTCTGCCCTTCGTCTGCGGCGCCGCCTGCTTCCTGACCGGCCGTTCGCTGGAACAGATCAAGGCCGACATCGCCTATTCCAACGCCAATGTGAAGCTGATCGGCATTTCCTCGGGCATGGCTTATGGCGAACTCGGCCCTACGCACCATTCCATCGAGGACTTCGCCTGGACGCGCGTTCTGCCGAACCTTCCGGTCGTCGCCCCCTGCGATTCCATCGAGACGGCAGCCGCCGTGGAATGGGCGGCATCCTATAACGGCCCCGTCTTCCTGCGCCTTTCTCGTGTCGGCGTTCCGGACCTGCTGGCGGAGGGCCACAAGTTCGAGCTGGGCAAGGCCAGCCTGCTGCGCGAAGGCGATGCCGTCACGCTCATCGCCAATGGCACACTCACCCATCGCATGGTGAAGGCCGCCGCAATCCTTGCCGAACGGGGCATCGAGGCCCGCGTCCTCAATATGGCGACCGTGCGCCCGATCGATGTCGAGGCGGTGGTGTCTGCCGCCCGCGACACCGGCGCGATCGTGACGGCCGAAGAGCACTCCGTCTTCGGCGGCCTCGGTTCGGCGATTGCCGAAGTCGTAGTGGCGGAAAGCCCGGTGCCGATGAAGATCCTCGGCGTTCCCGGCATCTTCCCGCCCACCGGCTCGGCGGAATTCCTGCTCGACGAATTCGGCATGTCGCCCACGGGCATCGCTAACGCCGCCATGGACTTGATCGCGCGCAAATCTTCCCGCACCTGATCGTGCGCGACTAGATTGCGTGCCGGGCGCGGTAATACCTCCCGATGCCGCGCCCCCCCCCCTCTTCTTCCGCCGACCGGAGCCGCCATGACGACCGCCATTCTCGCCATCGACCAGGGCACCACGAACTCGAAGGCCGTGCTCGTTTCCACACACGGCAACATTCTCGCACGCGGTTCGTCTCCCGTTGGCATCGAGCATCCGCAGCCGGGTTGGGTGGAGCAGAGCCCGTTGCGGCTCTGGCAATCCGTGCAGGAAGCCATCGCCACCTGCCTTGCGGCCGCGCCGTCTGTCGAAATCCTTGGCATCGCCATCTCCAACCAGCGCGAATCCGTTACCGTCTGGGATGCTGATAGCGGCAAGCCGTTTGGTCCCGTGGTCAGCTGGCAGTGCCGCCGCAGCGCACCCGCCTGCGCCGAGCTGATTGCCGCCGGCCATGCGCCGCGCGTCCAGGCTCTCACGGGTCTGCCGATCGACCCGATGTTCCCCGGCCCCAAGATGAAATGGCTGCTGGATCGCGTACCCGCCGGAAGCAAGGTGCGGCTCGGCACGATCGACGCCTGGCTGATCCATTGCTTCACGTATGGCGCAGTACACGCCTGCGACGCAGCCAATGCCGCGCGCAGCCAGCTCTACGATCTCAACGAACGGGTGTGGAGCGACGAGCTCTGCGATCTCTTCGGCGTGAGGAAATCCGCCCTGCCGGAGGTCCGCGACAGCGCCTCCCGCTTCGGCGTCACGAAGAACGTGCCCGGCCTTGCCGATGGCATCCCGATTGCCTCCGCCATCGGCGATAGCCACGCTGCCCTGTTCGGCCACGGCGCCTTCAATCCCGGCGACGGCAAGGTGACCTTCGGTACCGGCTCGTCGATCATGACGACCCTGCCCCGCTTCATCGCGCCGCAACAGGGCATCACCACGACCGTCGCCTGGTCGATCGGCGGCAAGCCGACCTATGCCTTTGAGGGCAATATCCTCGTCTCCGCCGCCTCGCTGCCATGGATGGCCGACATGCTCGGCCTTGCCGATGTGCAGGCGCTGACCGAACTGGCGGCGACCGCCCCCGCCGGCGGTCCTGGCTTCGTCCCGGCTTTCGTTGGCCTCGGCGCGCCCTATTGGCATTCCGATGCCCGGGCACTGTTTTCCGGTATCACCTTCAACACCAGCCGCGCCCAGATGGCACGCGCCGTGACGGACAGCATCGCCTTCCAGGCTCACGACGTCTTCAAGGCCATGTCGTCGCAATCGCCGACACCGCTCGGCCGCCTCTATGCCGATGGGGGGCCGAGCAAGAACACGTTCCTTATGCAATGCGTCGCCGATACGCTAAATCACGCAATCATCCAGTGCGATGCACCGGAAGCCTCCGCCTTGGGCGCCGCCTATCTCGCCGGCCTGACGCTTGGCGTCTGGCCGGACCTCGCGGCCATCGCTGCCTTGCCGCGCGCCGTGAATGCCATCCCCCCACAGGTTTCCGATGCCGCGGATCGTCTGCTCGTCTGGCAGGACGCAATCTACCGCTCGACCGTGCCGGGCCCTTCCTCTATGAGTGAATAAAAATTCACCCCCGGAGGCTCCATGGGACGGCTCAACGAGTTACGACTGATTGCCCGCATTGCTCAGATGTACCACATCGAAGGCAAGCGGCAGGCTGAGATCGCAGCGCTCATGCATATGTCGCAGGCCACCGTTTCGCGCATGCTGAAGCGGGCGGAGCAGGAAGACATTGTGCGCACGACGGTCATTCCGCCGGCCGGCACCTTTGCCGACCTGGAAACCGCGTTGCGCGAGCGCTATCGCCTCACCGAAGCCATCGTCGTCGACTGTTCGGAGGATCGCGACGGCGCGATCATGGCGCGCATCGGCGAAGCCGCGGCCCACTTCCTCGAAGTCACGTTGCAGCAGGATGAAATTATCGGCGTCTCGAGCTGGAGCCAAACGATCCTGCGCATGGTGGATAACATCCACCCGCTGAAAAACGCCAAGGCCAAGTACATCGTGCAGATCCTTGGCGGCATGGGCGACGCTTCGGTCCAGACCCACGCGACGCAACTGACCGCCCGCCTTGCCAGGTTGACTGGCGGCGAGCCTCGGCTTCTCCTCGTGCAAGGCATCACCTCCTCGCGCGAAGCGAAGCTCGTCATGCTCGCGGACCCGGTGGTGCGTGAGACGATGGACCTCTTCGGCCGCCTCAGCCTCGCCATCGTCGGCATCGGCGCGGTTGAGCCATCGGAGCTTCTTGCCCGATCCGGCAATACGTTCTCCCGCCAGGAAATGGCGATGCTGCAAGAGGCAGGTGCGGTCGGCGAAATTTCGTATCGTTTCTACGACCAGGACGGCAAGCCCGTCGAAACACCGCTCAACGACCGCGTCATCGGCCTTTCGCTGGAGGAGCTGCGAAAGACCGCCCGCGTCATGGCGCTCGCGGGCGGAGAGTCGAAAACCCAGGCCATCGCCGGCGCCCTGAAACTGGGCGTCATCGATGTGCTCGTCACCGACAAGTTCACTGCGGCACGGCTCACAGCCTGATCCATCCCGGATTGGACATCGGCCTGCTGCGCATTATGGAGAAAAGACCATGACACGTTTTGCAGGCCAAACGGTATTCGTCACCGGGGGCAACAAAGGCATCGGGCGCGGTATCGCCAAGCGCTTTGCCGAAGAGGGGGCGAAAGTCGCGATTGCAGCAATTGAGAAAGACACCGTGGACGCCGCCGCCGCACTCGCCAATGAGACCGGTGCCGAAATCCTTGGTCTCGCGCTGGACGTGACCGACGCCAAGGCCGTGCAGGAAGCCTATGGCGAGGCCGAAGCCAAACTCGGCGCGATCTCCGTTTCCGTGCAGAATGCCGGCGTCATCACCATCGCCAAGGTCGAGAACCTGACCGAGCGCGAATGGGACCTCAATCTCGACGTCAACACCAAAGGCGTCTTCCTGTGCTGTCAGGAGGCGATCCGCCGGTTCCGCGCCAGCGGCACGAAGGGGCGCCTCATCAACACCGCCTCCGGGCAGGCCCGCCAAGGCTTCATCTACACCCCGCACTACGCCGCGTCGAAATTCGGCGTGGTCGGCCTGACCCAGAGCCTTGCCAAGGAACTGGCGCGCGAAGGCATCACCGCCAACGCCATTTGCCCCGGCATCATCCACACCGAGATGTGGGACTACAACGACCGCGTCTGGGGCGAGATGCTCGGCGAATACGGACCGGGTGAACTGATGGCCGAATGGGTCGAAGGCATCCCGATGGGCCGGGCGGGCACGCCAGCCGAAGTCGCCGCGCTCGTCGCGTTTCTCGCATCCCCCGATGCCGCCTACATCACCGGCCAGACGATCAACGTCGATGGCGGGCTGATCATGTCGTAAGACGGGGCTAGCCTGCGGACGCTACCTGTTTCAAGCAAATGCGCGCCTATCGGCGCGCTTTTGCAGGGAGCGATCGTTTTTGCAATAAACCAACACCGATCTTACTCTTGAAAGGAATCGAACCGTCGACCACGACAGGCTTGACAAGCTCAAAGACTCGCCAAACTTCTGGGTCGGCATCCACACCATGTGCGAGCCAGTTCGGAACCCGCACTGGTGGGCTCGCCCAGGACGGCCACCAAGCCGCTGCACGAAAACCAGGCGCTCAACAGATCTTCGGCGGCGACGTCAAGCCGCCCCTACATCCTAGGCGTCCGGTTCATCGCCCGATGAGCCGACCCCAGCGCATCGCACGCGCTCCGGCATCCTCGGAGTGCTGGCCAGCAATTGCCGTGTGTAGGGGTGCGCCGGGCGCGCGAGTATATCACGAGTCGCCCCCTGCTCGACGATCCTGCCCTTTTCCAGCACGACCAGCCTTTCGCACAGCAAAGCCACAAGGGCGATGTCGTGCGAAACGACGACGAAGGTCATACGCGTCGACAGGCTGCGGAGCAGGTCGATGATGCGGGTGCGGGTCGTCAGATCCAGCGCGCTCACCACCTCGTCGGCAATGATCAGGTCGGGATTGGCGACAATCGCCCGCGCGATCGCGATGCGCTGGCGTTGGCCGCCGGAAAACTCATGCGGATAGCGCCGCGCCGCATCGGCTGGCAGGTCCACATCCTGCAACGCCTGTTCGACAGCAGCGGTGATATCGGTCTCGATCTTCAGGGAACGCAGCGGCTCGGCGATGATGTCGAACACGCGCTGGCGCGGATCGAGCGAGGAATAGGGATCCTGGAAGACCGCCTGCACGCTGCGGCGAAAGCCCCGCAGGAAACCGCGATTGGCGGCGTCCAGCCGCTCGCCCCGGAACGAGATCGCGCCGGAGGATGCACGCTCCAGTCCGAGCAGCAGTTTCAGCATGGTGGTCTTGCCCGAGCCGGACTCGCCGACAATGCCGAGATTGCTGCGGGCCTCGACGGCAAGGTCGATATCCTGCAGCACCCTGCTGCCTCTGCCATAGGAGAAGGAGACGCCGGACAAGGCGAGAAGCGTCATGGTGCAAACTCCAGCGCGGCATCGAAGGCGCGGGCGGCCGCGACCAGGCCTTCGGTATAGGGTTGTGCGGGCCGGCCGAAGAGCGTGCCGACGGGCCCCTCCTCGATCAGCGCGCCATGGCGCATCACCAGCGCCCGCTCCGCCACGGTCGCCACCACCGGCAGGTCATGGCTGATGAAGAGCAGGCCCATGCCCTCGTCGCGCACCACCGTCTCCAGCAGTTTCAGTATTTCGGCCTGCGTGGTCACGTCGAGTGCGGTGGTCGGCTCGTCGGCGATCAGCAGTTTCGGCCGGCAGGCGAGCGCCATGGCGATGGCCCCACGCTGGCGCTGGCCGCCGGAAATCTCATGCGGAAAGGCGCGGGCGATGCGCTCGGGCTCTGGCAGGGCGACACGCTCCAGGAGGGCAAGGACGCGCGCCATCACCTCCGCCCTGCCCGGCTTCGTGCCGTCCCGCAAGGCCCGGCGGCGCACCACCTCCGCCACCTGGTCGCCGATCCGCATCAGGGGATCGAGCGCCGTCATCGGCTCCTGGAACACCGCCGCGACACTGCGCCCGCGCAGGGGAACGAGGTCGCGGTCACGCGCGCCGATGACCGGGTGCCCATCGAGGGTGATCGAGCCGGTGACGCGCATGGTCTCCGGCAGAAGCCCCAGCACCGCGAGCGCCGTCAGCGACTTGCCCGAGCCGGATTCGCCGATGAGGCCGACCCTTTCGCCGGCGGCGATGGAGAAGGAGATGCCGGACACGAGCGGGCGCCCGGAAGTGCGGATGTGGAGGTCCTCGACGGACAGCAAGGTGCTCACCGGCTCCTCCTGCGGGTGGGGTCGGCGGCCTCGCGCAGGCCGTCGGCGAACAGGTTGAGGCCGATAACCAGCGACACCAGTGCAAGGCCCGGCGCGATGGCCCCGAACGGCGCCGTGTAGACGGAGGCCTGCGCTTCCTGGAGAAGCCTGCCCCAGGAGGCATTGGGCGGCGGCGCGCCAAGCCCTAGATAGGAGAGCGAGGCTTCGGCGATGACTGCGAGGCCGAATTGCATGGCGAAATTGACGATCAGCGTCGGCCAGATATTCGGCAGCACATGGATGCGCACGATGCCCGGCGAAGAGGTGCCGGAAATGCGCGCCGCCGTGATGTAGTCCATGGACAGGATGCGCTTGGCGAGGATGCGCGTCAGCCGCGCCACGATGGCCGACCCGGCAATGCCGATTGCGAGGATCGCGGTCCACAGGCTGGCACCATCGCTGGAGGCGACGATCAGCATGGCGAGCAGCAGCGTCGGGAAGGCGATGAGGATGTCGAGTGCTGCGGCCAGCACGTCGTCGAGCGTGCGCGTGACGAAGGCGGCCAGCACCCCGATGGTGACGCCGATCAGCGCGCCTAGCGCAACCGCCCCGCAGCCGACGACGAGCGCGATGCGCGAGCCGATCATGATCTGGGTCATCAGGTCGCGGCCGAGCCGGTCCGTACCGGCCCAGTGGACGAACGAGGGCGCTTCGAGACGCCCGCCGACCATGTCGCCCACCGCATAGGGCGTCCAGACGAGCGAGAGCAGAGCGATCGCCAGATGCAGGCCGACCAGCAGGCCGCCGACCATGAGCGGCCAGGGCATGGAGGGTTTTGGATGCGCGCCATCGCCGGCGGCGTGGGTGTCGCTCATGCCCCACCTCCGGCCACGCGGCCGCGCAGGCGGGGATCGATCAGCCGCTGGATGAGATCGGCGGCAAAGCCGACCAGCAACACCAGCAGCGTGGAGACGAAGAGCACGCCCTGCACATTGGGATAATCACGCTGCTCTATGCCGAGCAGCAACATGGAGCCGAGGCCCGGCAGGGCGAACACCCGCTCCACCACCACGGCGCCAAGCAACGTGGAGGCGAGTTCGATGCCGAGGACGGAAATGACCGGCACCGCGCCGTTGCGGATGCCGTGGCGCACCAGCGCCTCTGAAAAGGTGGCGCCGAGCGCGCGGGCGGTGCGCAGGTAATCGCTGCCGAGCACGTCCTGCGTCGCCGAGCGCACGTAGCGGATGAGCGAGGCCGACATGACGATGGCGATGGTCGCGACGGGCAGCACGAGCGCCTGGAAGGCCGCACCCGTGGACTGCCAGCCGCGCGACGGGAAGCCGCCTGAGGGAAACAGCCGCAGATTGACCGCAAAGACCGTGGCCAGCAGGATGCCGATCCAGAACACCGGAATGGCGATGCCGAGTTGGGAGACGACGGAGATCAGCCCGCCATACCACCGGTTCTGGCGCACGACCGAGAGGATGCCGAGCGGCACGGCAATGGTGACAGCGACAAGGAAGGCGAGCAGCGTCAGCGGCACCGTGACGACGAGGCGCTTGCCGATCTCGGCAAGCACCGGCGCACCGCTGACGAAGGAATTGCCGAGATCGAAGCGCGCGAGGTTTCCGGCAAAACGCAGGAATTGTTCATAGAGCGGCAGGTCAGAGCCCACCTGCTTGCGGGCGGCCTCGATCTGCGCCGCGTCGGCACCCACGGAGACCAGCGCACTGGCGGGATCGCCCGGCAGGAGGCGCAGCAGCACGAACAGGATGACGGCAGCAATGACGACCGACAACGCCAGGATGGCCGAGCGGCGGAGTATGTAGGAACGTATGGTCTTGACCTCTCAAGCGCGGACGCCGCCGGACCATAGGTCAGGCGGCGTATCGTGTCGAGCATGCCCCTTGCGGGTGGACGGTTACTCGGCTGCCTTGGTGATGCCGTAGGCGAAGAACTGCGAGTTCAGGCCGTTGAGCGGATAGCCGCTGACCGTCGCCTTCGACACAACGATCTGCGGATAGAGGTAGAACCAGTTGCTGGCCGCATCCTCCGCGATGATCGTGTTGGCTTCCTTGAGCTTTTCGACCTGCTCGGCGTCCGTGGCGCTGGATTCCGCCTGCTTGATCAGGTCCACGACCTTCGGATTGTTGTAGCCCCAGTAGAAATCGGGGTTGCCGTAGAACACGATGTCGCGGTGGTTGACATGCTCCTGCAAGGTCGCCTGGAAGTCATGCGCCTTGTAGATCTTGGTGTACCATTCGTTGGCGGTGATGACGTTGATCTCGACCTTCACGCCGATCTTGGCCAGCTCGCTCTGGATGAACTGCGCGGCAATCGGATGCGGGTCGTAGTTCGGCGTATCGATGGTGAAAGTGAAGCCGTCGGGATAACCCGCTTCCTTCAGCAGCGCCTTGGCGCTTTCCGGATCGTAGGCCTCGACCTTCGTCAGGTCGGCATACCATGCATCGGTTGGCGGCACGAAGGAGCCGATCAGCGTGCCATAGTCGCCCCACACGGCCTTCAGCAGCTTCTCGTCGTCGATGGCGCGGGCGAGCGCCTTGCGGACCTTCACATTGTCGAAGGGTGCGACGCGGTCGTTATAGGCCAGCAGCAGCTTCGTCGTGGACTTGCCTTCGCTGACGGTGAATTCCGGATTGTCCTTGAACTGCGCCAGAGAATCCGGGCTCTGCACGGAGGTGATGATATCGACCGAGCCGGTGAGCAGCGCGTTGTTCAGCGCCGTCGCCTCGGTGAAATACTGGAAGACGACCTCGCCGTTCTTCGGCTTCTCACCCCAGTATTTGTCGAAGCGGGCGATCGCCAGCGACGAGCCGCGACGCCATTCCTGGAGCGCATAGGGGCCGGTGCCGTCTTCCTTCGCCTGAAGGTCCGTCGCCTCGTCGTTGACCACCCAGACGTAGCTCAGATTGTAGGGCAGCGAGATCGAGCGCGCGGCAAGTTTCACGATGACCGTCGCATCATCCGGCGTCTCGATGCCGGCGATGGTCTTCAGGCTGTTCTTGCGCGAGCTTTTCGAGGCCTCGGCGGTAACCCGCTCGATTGAGAATTTCACGTCCTGCGCCGTCAGGGGCGCGCCGGAATGGAAGGTCACGCCCGGTTGCAGCGTGAACGTATAGGTCAGGCCGTCTTCGCTGACCTTGGTGTCTTTCGCGAGCACCGGTTCCACCGTGCCGGTATCCGTCAAGCGGAACAGCGCCTCGTAGACATTGCCGTTGAAGGCCTCGTTGATGCCCTGGCCGGCGCCCGCGGTATTGTCGAGGTTCTGCGGCTCGTAGAGCGAGCCGATATTGACGGTCGCGTCCGGATCGCTCTCCGCGGCAAGCGCGGGGCCAAAGGCACCCATGGCGAGAACGACGGCAAGTGCCGTCGTCACAGCCCGGTTGCTGCGCCCTGCCGCCTGGTTGCGGGTTTCAAAACCGCTCATCTCGTTCTCCTGTTTCAAGCGGGCCGATGCAAAGGCCCATCATGGGCGGGGATTGTACGTATCCTCGTTGCCACGCGATATCCGGTTCCACTCCAATTTGCGGAATTTAAAGGGAATTGTCTTTCAACGATCGCCAAATCCATGGATAGTTTTCGCGCCCGCGGCCGGGCAGCATGGGGATGGGAACGAGGAACGAATGGGCGACATGGACCGCACGAGGGCAGAAACCCTGCTGGCATCGGACGGGCTGGACGGCATGGTGCTGTTCCGGCCGGAAGCATTTCGCTACGCGACCGGCCTTCAGGCGGGCGTCGCAACCATGTGGGGCCGCGCCGGTTCGGCCATCGCCCTGGTGCCTACGCAGGCGACGGGACGGATGGCCGCAGTCATGAGCGACCATGCCGCGCAGGGTGCAAAAACCCTTGTCGGGACGATCGACATCCGCACCCACCGCATCTGGATCGATGGCGTGACCATCCAAGGCGCCGGCTCGATCGCCGATATCGATGCAGCTTATCGTGACAGCGGCAATATCGGCCCCCGCCCGGAAACCTTCGATCAGGCGGCCTGCTTCCGGCTTCTCGCCGATCTCCTCGCGGAACGCGGGCTTTCCAAAGCCGTGCTGGGCGTCGATCTCGATTTCATGCCCGCCGCCGATTTCGCTCGGCTGAAGGCGGCGATCCCCGGCGTCGACTGGCGCGATGCGTCCGACGTGCTGAGGCGCCTGCGCCTCATCAAGAATGCCCAGGAGATCGACCGGCTGCGCAAGGCGGCGTACTGCGCCGAGGCGGGGCTCGAAAGCCTGATGGGCACAGCAAGGCCCGGCGTGCGCGTGGCGGAACTTTCGTCCGCATGGCTTTCCGGAGCGCGACAGGCCGCCGACGCAGGCGGGTACGGGCTGTCCGGCCATTGGGACTACATCTCCATCGGCCCCGACCTGCAGGATGCCGCCGCCCCCCTTGGCGAAGGCGACCTCATCAAGGCCGACGTCGGCACGCTGGTCGAAGGCTATTCCTCCGACGGGGCAAGAACCTTCGTCTGGGGCAAGGCCTCTCCGCTTGCCGAGGACATCTACAAGGCGCTGCTGGAGACGTTCCTAGCCGGCATCGAGGTCCTGAAACCCGGCCACCACTTCGCAGAGGTGCATGAAATCATGCTATCGACCATGCGCCGGCATGGTTTTCGGGAATATTACCGCGGCCATTTCGGCCATTCCGTCGGCGCCGCCGCCGGCATCGAGGAATGGCCTTTCCTCTCCCACGGCAACGGGATCGTCATCGAACCCGGCATGGTGCTCGCCCTCGAAGCGCCATTCTACGCCAATGGCATCGGCGCGCTGATGATCGAGGAACAGTTCCTCATCACGCCGAAGGGCGCGCAGACCATGAACAGGCTGCCGCGCGAACTCGTCTCGCTCGGTTGAAAACGCTCCAGATGCCGCGGCCGCGACATTCTTTCAGGCTTCACGCCGAAGTCAGAATTATTTTTCTTCTTAATTGATAGAATACATCTATTTTAGAACGCGATCACAATGGGAAGGAGATCGCATGAGCCTCGACGTCCGCGCGGCCGCCCGCGAAACATCCCGCCAGAATCACGAGCTGGCCCCCGACCTTCCCCGACAGGTCGTCCTTCCCGGCGACCAGGCGCTTTTTCTCAGCGAGAGCGTCGAGGGGCTGGATGAAGGGGCGCATTTCCTCGATGCCCTCACGCCCGAGGAACGGGAAAGGCTGAGGGCGCACGGCCGCAAGCTCGCTTTCCTGCCGGGCAAGGCGATCTTCACGCAGGGCGACACGCATGGCGGCATCTTCATCATAGAGGCAGGCCAAGTGCGGGTGTTCTACACCGCGCCGTCCGGCCGCGAGATCACGCTGGCCTATTGGACAACCGGGCATTTCATCGGCGGTCCGGAAATGACCGGCGGCGGGGCGCATATCTGGTCGGCCGAGGCCTTGAGCGACTGCCGCATTCTTTTCCTTCCGGCCCCGGCGTTGAAGACCCTGCTCGTCGAGATGCCGATCTTCGCCCTCTGTCTTCTGCGAGGACTGGCCGCCAAGGGGCGATGTTATTCGGCAATGGCGCAGATGCTGGGCACGCGCTCCGTCATCGAGCGCCTGGCGCAATTCCTGATCAACCTCAGCAATCTTCATGGCGTACGCGACGGCCGGGCGATCATTATCAACGCCAAGGTCACCCATGACCAGATCGCCGCCATGGTCGGCTCAACCCGCCAATGGGTGACGATGATGATGAAGCGGTTCCAGAAGGACGGCCTGTTGACCGTAACGCCGCGCCACATCCGTATCGAGCGCCCGCAGGCCCTGTTGGACATGGTGTCAAAGACCGGTAGCTGAGGCCTTCTAGCCTAAGCGGCTCAAGGCCCAGCGCACGGTCTTGCGCACGTCGGGATCGGCATCGGATATGTGGTCCATCAGCGCGTCTCGTGTAGCGGGATCGGCGATTTCGCCGAGCGCGGCTGCCGCCTCCTTGCGAAGCGACGGCATGTCGCTTTCCAGCAGGGCCGCAATCTGCCGCGCCGCCGGCTGCGCCTTGAGCTTTCCGAGCGCGTTCAGGCATTCCTGCCGAACCTGCCAGAAGTCGTCCGCGAGCCCTGCAACCAGGCCGTCGATGGCCGAAACATGGCCGATCCGACCAAGCGATTCCGCCGCCGCCGCCCTCACCTGCCAGCTCGCATCCTGCAAGGCCGCGACGACTGCGGATGCCGCTGCAATTTGGCTGGTGAACGACAATGCGTTGACCGCAACCGCGCGGACGGCAGCGTCCGCGTCACGGGTCGCAGCGATGAGAGATGGCAGCGTTTCCTCCAGCTTGAGATAGGCGACCACGCCGAGCGCTTCCGCCCGCACATCGGCGCTCTCGTCGCGCATGGCGGCGAGCGCGGCGCCGAGGGCCGCAGGTTCGCGCAAGGCCCGCAATCCGCGAAAACCGGCCGCCCGGACGAAGGCGCTGTCATGGGCGACCAGCGGCAGAATGGCGTCCGCGGCGGCGGCGTCCTTCAGTTCGGCAAGACTGTCGGCCGCGGCCTGGGCCACCGTTACATCCGCATCCGCTACCAGCGTGCAAAGCCCGGCCGCGGCCTCGAACGTGTCGAAATCGGCGAGCACGATGGCCACCTGCAGGCGCACGCTGGCATCCCCGTCGGCGACAGCGGCGAGAAGATGCGGCAGCACCTCCGGGCTTGCGGTTTCGGCAAGGTCGATGACGGCAAGGCGCCTGACGGCCGCGTCGGCATCGCCAAGGCGCGCCGCGATCTCCTCGGTGTCGCCGAAGTCCTCGAATGGATCGAAGGCACTCATGTCAGCGCAACAGGTAGGGGATGTTGACGCTGACCGCGCCGGTCGGGCAGTCGGTCTCGCAGGGCATGCAGTACCAGCACTCGTCGAACTTCATATAGGCCTTGCCGGTGAGATCGCTGATGCGCAGCACATCGAGCGGACAGACGTCGACGCAGACGGTGCATCCCTTGTCGGCGATGCATTTCGCATCGTCCACGAGGACGGGAACTGAAGTGGGGGAAAAAGCAAGCGGCATGGTTTTCCTCGTTAGGCTTGAGTGGAGACGCGCAAGCGATCGTAGGCATGGCGTTCTTCGGTCTCGATCGGCACGATGTAGGGCTGGATGGCACGCTTCTCGGAGGTCATCCGGCCGCAGCACTTGCTCAGAAGCGTATGACAGAACCAGTTCTCGTCATCCTTTTCCGGATGGTCGACACGATTGTGGTAGAGACCCCAGCGGCTCTCGGTCCGGTACAGGGAGGCATGGGCCGCCATGTCGGCACAGTCGATGATGGACGACACTTCGAGCGCCCGCATCAGTTCGTGCGCATTGCGCGCGACCATCGCCGTTTCGAGATCGTCCCTCACCTCGGCAAGCCGCGCCTGGCCGATCCGCATCCGCGCCGTCACCTTGGGCGGCTGCAGGTAGTCGTTGACGAGGCGGCGGGCCTTGTATTCGAGCTGGTTCGGCGGAATGCCGTCCTCGCGCCGCGTCGGGGCGAGAACCCGCTCGCGCTCCAGCCGCACGAAATCCGCGTCGAAGGCCGGCAGGTCCACCTCCCGCGCCACCTCGGCCGCGTGCTCGCCAGCGACGGCACCGTTGGTGAAGGCGCCGAGCATGTAGTTGTGCGGCACGCTGGCCATGTCGCCGGCAGCATAGAGGCCCGGCACGGTCGTCCGCGCATAATCGTCGACAAAGACGCCCGAGGCACTGTGGCCGGAGCAGAAGCCGATTTCGGAAATGTGCATCTCGATCATCGTCTGGCGGTAATCGGTACCGCGCGCCTCATGGAACCGCCCACGCGACGGGCGCTCGACCTTGTGGAGGATGCTCTCGATCTCGCCGACCGTATCGGGATGCAGGTGATTGAGCTTCAGGAAGACCGGCCCCTTGCCCGATTGCAGTTCGTTGTAGAATTCCTGCATCATCTGGCCCGACCAATAGTCGCTTTCGATGAAGCGTTTTCCCTCGCTGTTGGCCGTATAGGCGCCGAACGGGCCGGCGACATAGGCGCAGGCAGGGCCGTTATAGTCCTTGATCAGCGGGTTGATCTGGTAGCACTCCAGATTGGCGAGCGCCGCACCCGCGTGATAGGCCATCGCATAGCCATCGCCCGAATTGGTGGGGTTCTCATAGGTGCCGAACAGGTAGCCGGAGTGCGGCAGCCCCAGCCTGCCCGCCGCCCCCATGCACAGGATCACAGTCTTGGCGCGCAGCACCAGGAATTCGGCGGTGCGCGTGTTGACGGCGACGGCACCCGCGATGCGCCCGTCCGCGGCGGTGAGAAGGCGCGTCGCCATGAACCGGTTCGAGATCAGGATGCGTTCGCGTTTCAGCTGGCGATAGAGCGCCTTCTTGACGGTATCGCCGTTCGGCATCGGCAGCACATAGGTGCCGAGGTGATGGACCTTCTTGACGTCATAGTCGCCATTGGCATTCTTCTGGAAGCGGATGCCGAAACGATCCAGCTCCTGGATGATGTCATAACAGCGCGAGGCATATTTAAAGACCGCCGCCTGGTCGACGATGCCGTCGTTGGCGATGGTGATCTCCTTGGTATATTGCTCCGGCGTCGCATAGCCCGGCACGACGGCATTGTTCAGGCCGTCCATGCCCATCGAGATCGCGCCCGACCGCTTCACATTGGCCTTTTCCAAGAGCACGACATTGAGGGCGGGGTTCTTCTGCTTCGCCTTGAGTGCGGCCATCGGCCCGGCGGTTCCGCCGCCAATCACCAGCACGTCGCAGGTGACCTCGGAAAGCCCGTCGACAAAGGTATCCATTTCTGACCTCAAAGTTGGGCTTCGGCGATGGTGCGCAGATAGCTCCAGGGATAGATGCCGCGATCATGGCCATCGGAGAAAACCAGCCGGACGGCATAGGCGCCGATCGGCTCCGCGCCGGTCAGCGTGACATCGTCGAACGTGCCCGCGGGGCCATAAAGATCGGCGCGCACCTGGATGGCGGCCCGGCTGTGCGCCCGCAGCACCGGCGCCGGCAAATGAGACACGACGCCATCGTCCCAGGTGACGGCGAGACTGCTGCGGGCTGCGTTGACCTTGAGACTGAGGACTATCATGGCGTTTCCTGATGGTTCGCCCCATCCTAGGGATCACGCAAACCGGCACACGCAATAAATTGCCAAGACGCTCCGCATTGTGGGCCGATCGCATCGGCGCGAAGCCAGGGCGAAACGAAACCGGCGCCGGGCATGGCTCCCCGCGCCGGATCATTCAGCATTGTAATGTGCAAGGCGTCAGCGACGCTAAACGGCTTCGAGTATCCGCCGCTGGAGATCGACGGCCCGCGGATCGGCAAGCTCCTGCCGGGGGCGGTCGAGGTCGATGTCGATATCGAGCGCGATGGCGCCCTGCCGGAGCACGACCACCCGGTCGGCGAGCGCCACGGCCTCGGCAACGTCATGGGTGATCAGCACCGTGGTGAATCTGCGGCCGATCCAGATCCGCTCCAGCAGGCGGTGCATCTCGATGCGGGTCAACGCGTCGAGCGCGCCAAAGGGCTCGTCGAGCAGCAGGATCTGCGGCTCGCTGACCAGCGCGCGGGCCAGCGCCACGCGCTGCCGCTGGCCACCGGAAAGCACGCTCGGCCAATCGTTCTCGCGGCCTTCGAGCCCGACATCCGCCAGCGCCCGGCGGGCCGTTTCCTGCCAGTTCGGGCCGCGCGCGATGCCGACATTCTCGATGACCCGCTGCCAGGGCACCAGCCGTGCTTCCTGGAAAAGCAGTCGCACGGACGGATGCAGGCGCTCGACCTTGCGTCCCTCGATCGCCACGCGGCCGCTGCTGGCGGTATCGAGTCCGGCGATCAGCCGCATCAACGTGGACTTGCCGCCCCCCGAGCGCCCGACCACTGCGAGGAACTGGCCGGCCGGAATCTCGATGTTGAAATTGCCGAGCACGTTGAGCTTGCCGAACGACTTTTCGACCCGCGAGAGCGAGATTGGTAAGCCGCCCGTGCCTTCCAGCGTGTGGAGTTCGGCGACGCTCATTGCCCGACCCCTTCCTTCACTTGATAAGCGGGGTGCCAGACGAGGACGCGCTTCTCGATCGCGCGGGTCGCCACGTCGGCAAGCTTGCCGAGGAGCGCATAGACGATGATGCCGAGCAGCACGATGTCGGTCTGCAGGAACTCGCGGGCGTTCATCGTCATGTAGCCGATGCCGTCAGTGGCCGAGATCGTCTCCGCGACGATGAGCGTCAGCCACATGAAACCGAGCGCATAGCGCAGGCCGATGAGAATGGACGGAAGCGCGCCCGGCAGGATGATGCGCTGGATCAGGGCCCGACGGTCGAGGCCGTAGACCGAGGCCATCTCGACGAGCTGGGGGTCGATCGTGCGCACGCCGTAGAAGGTGTTGATGTAAATCGGGAAGAAGACGCCGATCGAGACCAAGAACATCTTGGCCGTCTCGTCGATGCCGAACCAGAGGATGACGAGCGGGATCAGCGCCAGATGCGGGATGTTGCGCACCATCTGGATCGTGCTGTCGAGCAGCGTCTCGGCCGGTTTCCAGAGGCCGTTCACGACGCCCGCGACAAAGCCGAGCCCGCCGCCGATGGCGAGGCCGATGAAGGCGCGCCGCGTGGACGAGAGCGTGTGAAAGATCAGCGATCCATCCAGCAGCGACCGCCAGAAGGCGGCGGCGATCGTCGTCGGCGCCGGCATCAGGCGGGCCGTGACGAGACCGGTGCGGGCCGCGATTTCCCAAACGATCAGCAGGACGATGGGAAGAGCCCAGGGCGCAAGCGCGCTCCCCAGGCCCTTCAGATTCGGTTTACGAGTTTCGCCGGTAGCAAAACCGGCCACCGACGTGTCAGCCATCAGGCACCGCCTTTGTGCACGACATCCGCAATCGAGATCTTGTTGGGGATGAGACCGAGATCGAAGAACGTATCCGCGATCACCTGCTGCTGCTGGACCACGCTCTCGTCGAGCGGCTTGATACCGTAGGATTGGCGCTCCAGCGCAACGGCAAGCACGTCCTCCGGAATGCCGACGGATGGGGCCAGCTCGGTGGCAGCGGCAGCGGTGTTCAACTTAGCCCATGTGTCCACCTCTGCGATGGCTTCGATCAGGACGCTGATGACGTCCGGATTTGCGTCCACGAAGGGCTTGGCGCCAAGGTAGAACTGGTGGTTCGGAACGATGCCTTCGCCGTTGCGCAGTTCGCGGGCTTCGATCGCCACTTCCGCGGCGGCTTGGAAGGGATCCCAGATGACCCAGGCATCGACCGCGCCCTGCTCGAAGGCGGCGCGCGCGTCGGCCGGGGGCAGGAAGGAGGTCTTGACGTCGCTGTATTGGAGGCCCGCCTCTTCCAGCGCCTTGACCAGCAGGAAGTGAACGTTCGAGCCCTTGTTGAGCGCGACCGTCTTGCCCTTGAGTTCGGCGACGGTCTTGATGGGGCTGTCCTTCGGCACGAGGATCGCCTCGCCGCGCGGCGCCGGCGGTTCGTGCGCGATGTAGACGAGCGGCGCGCCGGCGGCCTGCGCGAAGATCGGCGGCGTCTCGCCGGTCGTGCCGAAATCGACCGCGCCGATGTTCAGCGCTTCCAGCAGCTGCGGGCCACCCGGGAACTCCGCCCAGGTGACCGTGTAGCCGATCTTCTCAAGCTTGGGCTCCAGGAGACCCTTGCCCTTGAGCAGCACCAGCGTTCCGTACTTCTGGTAGCCGATACGCACCACCTTATCGGCAGCCGCGGCCGGGCCGAGCTTGAGAAAAGGCAGCGCGACAGACGCGGCCAGGATCGTGGAAAACAGGCGTCGAGAAATCTTCATGGCGCTCCCCTGCGGCACATTCTTAGATTAGAATATATAATCTATAGATTTTGCCACGGCTCTAGAGCGCCCATTCCAACCTTGCGCCGGTCCGTAGTTTTTTCTCCTAATTCCGGGCGGTCTTCCTGCCGTTTCACCCGTATCCGGCACGTCGGCGATGGTCAGGCCGCATCGCGGGCCGCACGGAACGAGCGGATCGCATCGATGTGCTCCGGCCCGATGCCGCAGCAGCCGCCGACGACGGAGGCTCCGTCGGCAAGCCAGCGCTCGATCCATTTCAGGTAGTTTTCCGGGTCGAGATCGGCGCGGATATCCGAGATGCCGGCATAGGGCGTATCGGAGGGCGGCTCCGGGGCGAAGGCATTGGCGTAGACGCCGATGTAAGCCGATGCGCCCGCTTCGCTTGCCGTCTGGCGCGCGGCGCGCACCGCCTCGCCCATCACCTCCGGCTGGCTGCAGTTGAAGAAAATCCCGCTTGCTCCGGCGGCAAGCGTCTTGCGCACGGCCTCTGAGACCGGCTCGCCCGAGCGCAGTTCCGTCGGCCCGGTGCGGCCATCCTCGTCCTTCAGCGTGTAGGAAATATAGACCGGCTTGCCATCGCCGATCACCGCGGACAGCGCGGTCAGCGCTTCGACCGTCGAACTCTGCGTCTCGACCAGCCAGAGATCGACATGCGGCCGCAAGCCGCCGACAAGGCTCTCGACGATGCGCGGCGCCTCGCCGGCCTGGAACCGTTCCGGCCGATAGCTTTCGAAGGGCGGCGGCAGGGACCCGGCGACGAGAACGCGCCGGCCGGCGGCATCAGCCACCGCGCGGGCAAGCCGGCCTGCGCGATCGGCCAGCGCACGGCCATCGGCGCTGAACCGCTCCTCGCCCAGCATGTGCGGCACGAGCCCGTAGGAATTCGTGGTGATGATATCCGCGCCGCTGTCGACATAGGCCTGATGGGCGCGCGTGACGTAGTCCGGCGCCTCGATCAACGAGAGCGCCGACCATTCCGGCAGCCGGAACGGCGCGCCGAGACGCTCCAGAAGGCGCCCCATGCCGCCATCGAGGATCGTGAAGGATGGATGTTCAAGTGCCATTATGCTCCTCCTTGCCGGCCGGCGGCGAACCCGCGGCCGAACCGTTTTTCAAGACGATTCTGCACCAGTTCGAGGCCGATCGACAGAAACCAGTAGATTGCCGCCGCCGTCAGCAGCATTTCCATATAGTGATAGGTGGCGCGCCCGTAGGATTGTGCCAGGAAGTTCAACTCCCATAGCCCCATGATCGAGACGAGGGACGAGTCCTTCAGCATCGAGATGAAGTGGCCGCCGGCGGGCGGAATAATGATGCGCATCGCCTGCGGCGCGATGATCTTGAAGGCGATGACGCCGCGCCCGAGCCCGAGCGCCATGGCCGCCTCCCCCTGCCCGCGGGGCACCGAGAGGATGCCGGCCCGGATCGTTTCCGCCAGGTACGCGCCGTAGTTCAGCGACAGCGCCAGGATGCCCGATGCGAGGCCGGACAGCACGATGCCGAACTGCGGCAAAGCGAGATAGATGATCAGCACCTGCACGAGCAGCGGCGTTCCGCGGAAGAAGGACGCGTAGAAGGTGGCGACCCCGAAGGCGAGCGCATTGGACGAGAGTCGCCCGAGCGCCGTCAGGACCGCCACGACCAGCGAGATCACCATCGACACGACGGTGATCAGAAGCGTCAGCGCCACACCCTGGATGAAACCATCCGGCGAGAGGCGAAGGCCCAACATGAAGGGCAGCTTTTCGCCGATCAGGCCGAAATCCAGGCCGAGATTGTAGAAAAGGCTCACCAGCAGCGTGAGCAGCCCCAGCCAGGTGAGCTGGACGCGCAGGCGAAAGCCCGCAGGCCCGGCGACGGAAAACCGCGGCCGGGCCTCAGGCGCTTTTGGAAGAGCGGGAAGACCGATCTCAGAATACATATTTCGTGATGTCGACCTTGAACCACTTGTGCGAGATCTTCTCGAGCGTGCCGTCGTCCTTGAGTTCCGTGATGACGCGCTTGACCTCGACGTCCCATTCCGGATCGCCCTTGTCGGTGACGACCGCATTCGGTTCGGCAAACAGCGGCTCGCCGGCAAGCTTCAGCTTGCCCGTCGCATCGATATGGCCCTGCGCCGTTCCCAGCGAGGCGACAATCGCATCGAGACGGACGCCCGCACCGAGCGCGAGGTTCTGGAAGTTGACGGTCTCGTCGTTCGGCACGGCCTGGACTTCGCCGAAGGGGAAGGTGATGGCCGCCTGGCCGGGGATCGAGAAGGTGCGGCTGATATAGGCCTCATAGGATGAGCCCGTGCCGACGCCGACCCGCTTTCCCGTGAGATCGGCAGCGGACTTGATGGTCTGCTCGTCCTTGTTGACGACGAGCACCGCCGGAACGCTGTAATAGTTCACGGGAAAATTCACCACCTTCGCCCGCTCCTCCGTCGGCGTGGACGAGGTGATCGCAATGTCCCACCGGCCCGCCCAGCGGCCGCTGATGATCGTCTCCCAGCCCGGCGTTTCCAGGCGGAGCTTGACGCCGAGCTTCTCGGCAAAGGCCTTGGCGACGTCGACGTCGAAACCGTCAAGCTCGTTCTTGTCGTTGATATAGGCGAAGGGCGGATAGTCGTTGACGACGGCGTTGACCACCTCGCCCTTCTCCTTGACGCGATCGAGCACCTCGCCGGCAAGAGCGGTCGTGGCAAGGGTTGCAAAGGCCAAGGCCGCAGTTAAGGCGGTTTTGAATGGTTTCGACATGGTGAGCCTCCAGCTGTGTCGGGATGGCTGAACCATAGCGCGCGGGGCCGAAGGCAAGTAGATTATTAATTCTATAATATTTATGTATTTTGAGATTGCGTACGGAATCTCAGGATGTTTGGCCAAAGGCATTCCCCGGCCCCCGTATTTCGCTTGAAGCCCCGCAAGGCGAAAACTTTTCCCGCCTCCCCACGCATTTTGAATGGCCCTGCCTGTCAATCGAAGGAAAAGCATATAATTCTTATAGACAATCAAGCAGGGGAAATTCATGGCAGCCGAGAGTGCGAAGATTGTTGATTTCCAGGCCTACCGCAATGCCCGCCGCAAGACGGCCGAGCCTGCTGCGCCAACGCCGGCCATGATGCCTTTCAACGGCATGCAGCCGATGATGATGTGGGTTCCGGTCTGGACCTTCTTCCCTGTCATGGCGAGCCCGTGGGTCCATGCGCAGTGACGCCTTGGCAAGCCTGACGACCGAAGAATTCCACGATCCGTCGGAAGCGATCTGCATCCGCACCGGCCGGAACCTGCGCCGACTGAGGACGCGTCGCGGCTATTCCCTGGACCGGCTTGCGAAAGTCTCCGGCGTCAGCCGCGCCATGCTGGGCCAGATCGAAACCGGAAAGAGCAGCCCGACCCTCAACGTGCTGGCGAAGATCGCCGCGGCGCTGGAGGTTTCCTGCGGTTCGCTGATCATCGAGGAAGACGAACCGACGACGGTGCTGCTCACCCGCGCGGCTTCCAAGACGTTGTCCTCCAGCGACGGCCGCTTCGAAACGCGCGCACTTTTTCCCTATGACGGCGACCGCACAGTCGAGTTCTACGAATTGCGCATCGCGCCGCACCATGCAGAACGGGCCGAGGCGCACAGGCACGGTACCGTCGAAAACCTCGTCGTCGCGGAGGGCACGGTCGAAGTGGTCGTCGACAAGCAGCCCTACATCCTCGGCGAGGGCGATGCGCTGGTCTTCGAGGCGGACGTGCCGCATACCTACCGCAACATGACGGGCGGCCCGGCGGTCGTCTATCTCGTCTCGACCTACCAGGAAGCCATCCACATATGAAAAAGGCCTCCCGAAGGAGGCCTTGAAAGCGTGATTCAAGAGGCCTCAGGCGGCCATCGTGCAGCACATGGTCATGCCGCCGCACATCATCATCATCGGCATTCCGCCGTTCATCATGGCCATCATGCGCTTGCAGCATTCCATGAACATGGCTTCGTCCATGCCTGCCGTCGGCTTCATTTCGCACATCATGCCGGTGTCGGTCATCTTGCAGGTCATCATGCCCATCATCGGCATGGGCATCGGCATCATCATGGGCATGCCGCCCATCATCGGCATCATGCCATTCATGGGCATCATGCCGTTCATCATCATCGGCGACATCATCGGCTGACCCATACCACCCATCATGGCGTTCATCATCGGCATCATGTTCATTGCAGCGTTCATGAAAGTCTCCCGGCCCGCGGCCCGTGTTTCGCGCTTCAATGGATTGGTAGGTAATAAGTGCTCGAAACAAGCTCAAGAAGATAAATCATTCCAAGAATCTTTCCTCCAATAGAACGAATGGTCAGCCTCGCAGGAGACGCAAACCTGCGCACTATCGCGGAAAAACCTCCGTTATCTGAGAGAAGCGGGCATGCGGAAAGGTCCGGCGCGACTGTCGAGCGGCGCGGGCGAGCTTGGGTTTAGAGGATTCGGTGATTCATCCGCATTGCGACGGCGCTCAAGGCCGCTGGGGCCTGCACGCGTGAAACGGCCGGCTCTTGCCGGCCGCTGCGCAAAGGGTTCCTACCCTTCGTTCCGGCCCGCGGGACGCGTGCCATTACGTGCATCCGCGCCCTGAAGCGATGCGGCCAGTGCCTCGGCAGCGGCATAGGCCTGCACGACGATTTCCGGCACGAGGTCGATATCCGGAAGGCTGCCGAGGCCGAGCGGGCCCATCGCGAAAAGCCCTTCGAAGATTTCCGGCTCAACGATCACCCGGCCAGCGCGGTCGACGAAGATGCCAAGGTCGAGTTCGTCGCGCCGGACCAGGTTTCCGGCGATCAGCGCGCGAAACAACGGCGAATCCAGATCGATCGGGCGGATGCGACAATCGATCGTCCGCTCTGCAGGCAGGACCTGAAGCCCCGCGGCCGTCGAAAGCAGCACGCCATTCGTCGCGATGCGCTCGACCTTGCCCTTGCGCACCGTGATGGCGCCGCCGGCGATCGCCCGGTGCAGGCGCTCGTATTGGCCCGGCGGCAGGCGATTGCGATGGCTGTCGTAGATCGGCTTCACATGGCGCTTGAAGCGGCGGCGTTCATCCGGTGTCAGCCCCTGCCACAAGGCGCGGGCACGCTGGCGGAAATCGTTCATGATCCCCTGCCAACCGGACCCCTCCGCGGCCGCCCTGTTCGCCGCCTCGCGCAGATAGCGGAAGGCGCCGCGCAGCGTGTGCGGGAAGGGTCGATCCGAGGTCACGGCCCCGACAGCGGACGAGGTATGCGGCTGCGGCAGGAAGCCCGAAGCCGAAATCAGCGTGACATGCGATGCCTCGCCTGCCGCCAGCAACCGCAGTGCCCGGTCGACGGCATGAACGCCGCCGCCGATCACCAGAGCCTCCCCGACGCTGCCCTGGATGGAGGCGCAATCGCCGCCGTCGCGCAGGCCGTAGCCGGTCGCCAGGAAGACCACATCGAACCGCGCCTGCCCGTCGCTGGAAAGAACCGAGAAGCTGCTCTCCGGATGCCGGCCTATCGCCGTCACGCTGTCGGCGCGGACCTGCACCATGACATCGGTCCGCTCGCGCAGGGCCTCGGAGAAGCGCTGGTAGACATAGGAGCTGAAGACCTCTCCTGGGACGAAGGCATGGTCGACATTGCCGGCAGGCGACGACGCGCGCTCGCGCCAGACATCGTCAGTTTCGAGCCACCGCCGGAAATCCTCCCGCGCGGCCGGATCGATCGAAAGGTCGCGAACACGGCTGTTGAGCAGTGTCGAGGCGGAACGGCCGGCAGCCTCCCCGCCGTCGATCTTGGGATAGGGGTCGTAAAGCACGAGGTGAAAAGGCCCCTGGAACGCCTTGAGCAGGGCGATCGCCGTCATGAGGCCGGTGAAACCCCGGCCGACGATGGCGATCCTGACTAGCGAGCCGGCCTGCGGCGAGGGCGATGAGAACTGGGCGGGCACAAGCGTCATCGGTCGGCTCCTTTCCTGCATTTGCACCAGGCGGTCTTCCATCGGCGGCCTCTGCGGGCACACCGTGACACGGCATATCTCTACCAAAACAATAGAATTAGGCCGACGAAAGCAAGGGTGATTTTAAAGATATTCACTCAATTGCGGACTGCACCCCGCCGGCCGTCCGGCCCTGCCTAGGCGATAAACCGATTCTGCGGGCGGGAAAGCCCGAGGTGCTCGCGCAGCGTCGTGCCCTCGTAATCGGTGCGGAAAAGACCGCGCCGTTGCAGTTCAGGCACCAGCTTTTCGACAACGTCGTCAAGGCCCTGCGGCAGATAGGGAAGACGATGTTGAAGCCGTCCGAGCCCTCTTCCCACAGCCACGCGGCCATCTCGTCGGCGACGGTTTCGACCGTGCCGACGAAAGCCAGTCCGGCGTAACCGCCATGGCGCTGGGCGAGCTGGCGCACCGTCAGCCCCTCTTCCTCGGCAAGTTTCAGCACCTGTGCACGGCCGGTCTTGCTGGCATTTGGCTGCGGGATCGGCGGCAGCGGCGCGTCGGGTTCGAAGCTCGATGCATCATGGCCAAGTGCTATGGAGAGCGACGCGATCGCGCTCTCGTAATGCACGAGGCTATCGAGTTTCAGGCGCTTTGCCCGCCTCCTCGACCGTATCGCCGATGACGACGAAAGCGGCCGGCAGGATCTTCAACGCAGCAGGTGTGCGGCCGACGGCAGCAAGCCGCCCCTTGATGTCGGCGTAGAGGCTGCGGCCGGCGGCAAGATCGCGCGGCGAACAGAAAACGACCTCGGCCGTTTCCGCCGCAAGCTGCCGTCCCGGCTCCGACTGCCCCGCTTGCACGATCACCGGCCAGCCCTGCGGTGGCCGCGCAATGTTGAGCGGACTGCGAACCTTCATTTCCGGCCCGGAATGGTCGAGAACATGCAGACGTTCAGGATTGAAGAACAGGCCACTTTCGACATCGCGAATGAAGGCGTCATCAGCAAAACTGTCCCACACGCCGGTCACGGCGTCGAAAAATTCTCGCGCCCGCGTGTAGCGCTCGCCATGTTCCACATGATCGTCCAGCCCGAAATTGCGCGCGGCTTCCGGGTTCGAGGTCGTGACGATGTTCCATCCCGCACGGCCCCCGCTGATATGGTCGAGCGAGGCGAACCGCCGGGCGATATGATAGGGCTGCTCGAAAGTGGTGGACGCGGTCGCCACCAGGCCGATCCGCTCGGTCACCGAAGCAAGCGCCGAGAGCAGCGTGAACGGCTCGAACGACGTGACGGTATGGCTGCGGCGCAGCGCCTCGATCGGCATGTTCAGCACGGCGAGATGGTCCGCCATGAAAAAGGCGCCGAACTTCGCGGCCTCGAGCTTCAGCGCGAAGGATTTGAGGTGCTGAAAATTGAAGTTTGCATCCGGATTGGCACCCGGATAGCGCCAGGCACCCGTATGGAGGCTGACCTGGCGCATGAAAGCACCAAGATGCCTGGTGTCGAGGCAGTTCTCCGTTCGAGAACGGCGAAATCTTCGACAGTTGCCATCGAGGTCAACAACATCGTGGCGCTGTCGAACCAGACGTATCAGATCGACTGAACGGAACACGAGCGGGACCGCAAAGGCAAGGAAATGGGCACGCACCGTTTCCGTGGGATCCCAACGGTGACACTCAAAACAGTTCGCGGCACGGCCGCTGATCCAGCCACACGAAGTCTTGTGCGCATGCGTGCTGACGAGAAAATCGTGTTCACGGCCGGCAACGCACCGCTCAGATGCGGCCGCGCCATCTGGTTCCGACGGGCCGATATGAGGGTCTGTGTCGGCGAGAACCGGTTTCGTTCGATGGGCGGAAGGGGTAATCCTCCCGCGCACTAATCGGGTTCAAAAGTAGAATTTTCTCGGCAATATGCATGAGGAGATTTTGATGAAG
>NZ_JBXARJ010000014.1:0-186594 GCF_058808115.1 Shinella sp. GW821-FHT11G07 | reverse complement strand
CTCGATTGATCGTGACTGCGATCGGCATCCGTCAGGACGATGAGAGTGAGCTGGTCACGTTCACCTTTACTACTCAAGGCGAGGCCGATGCATTCAGCGGGTTCGCCTGACGGCCACGATCAGCGCTTCGGCGCTATGACTGCAACCGGCCCTGAACAGTCCTGCCTTCGATACTGACCGTCAGGTCCACGAGCCTTAGCGTAAACGTCGTCGAGGGCGTTATACGTAGCATCGTATCGTTTGCACAATCGGAGCGCGTCGATGTTTGATAACCCCAGGTTATGTGCTGATATTCGATTGTCGATTAAAACCGGGAGAAAAAGCATCCGGGAGGTGGCACGTGAGCGAGGGATTTCTCGCAATACGGTCAAACGGATTCTTTCGAGCGACATACCGCGATCTTACAGAAGGGCTGAACAGCCATATTCGAAGTTCAAGGGCGTGCTGGAACATCTGCGACTATCGCCGGGCCTGATGTCCGGTGGCACGCGAGCCACGGCAAAGGATATCCATCTGCATCTTGAAAAGGATCAAACTATTAAATGCAGTTACAGCACCGTTTGTCGAGCCTTTCGCGCTGTGCGCTCCAAAGACGATATCTGGGACTTGGCGCTGGACCAAATCACGTCGCTGAACCGAAAAGAAGCGACGGCATTTCTTCGCAGAATTACGAGCCTGCCTAAGCTGGCCGCCTGGAAGCGGATGTTCTCAGCAGACAAATCTGCGGAGAAAAGCAGAAATAATGTAGACGAGAGCAACCGTGAAGCGGTCGACTGGATCAGAACGGTCCAGAACGGCCACGTTGGTTCGGAGGACCTCGGCGTCGCTTTGACGGCATCAGAGGTTGAGAAAATTCTCAGCCGCATCAGAGGAGGCGGACGTCGCAATAGCAACAAGGGCATCGCGGTACTCGCTAAGGCCAGAGGCCTTAGCGCAAGAGCAGTTTGCCAATATCTTGCCATCAGCAGAAACAGCTTTCGATCCTACAACAATCGCTATGAGAAGCAGGGCGTCGAAGATTTATTCCTCAATGGACGTCGTCGCCTGAGGAAGGCTGAAGATGAATCACTGAAGGCTGCAGTGTTCACCTTGCTTCACGAACCGCCATCGAAGCACGGCTTCAACCGAACTTCGTGGAAGATGGACGATCTGACGTCAGCCTTAAAGGCTCATGGCAATCCCGCTTGTCCGGCGGTCGTGCGGGAGATTACCAAAGCTGCTGGCTACAAGTGGCGTAAGGCTAAAATCGTTCTGACATCTAACGATCCGGAATTTTCCGCCAAGCTGGCTAAAATTCAAGAAACGTTGCGGAGTCTGGGGCCGGACGAGGCATTCTTCTCTATCGACGAGTTTGGCCCGTTTTCCGTTAAATCGAAAGCCGGTCGAGTTTTGGTCCCTCCAGGAGAGCCTCCGGCAGTCGCCCAGTGGCAAAAGTCACGTGGTCGCCTGATCCTCACTGCCGCCTTGGAGCTGTCGACGAACCAAGTCTGCCACTTCTACAGTAAGAAAAAGAACACGGATGAAATGATCAAAATGATGCAGGTTCTTATCGAGGAATACCGAGATAAGTCCCGCATCTTCATGTCTTGGGATGCCGCCTCCTGGCATGTGTCGAGGAGATTAAATGAAGCGATAGAGACCCATAATCACGATGCGGATTTGCGGCGTTATCCGACGGTTGAGCTTGTTCCGCTTCCAGCCTCAGCTCAGTTCCTTAACGTGATTGAGTCGGTGTTTAGCGGAATGGCCAGGGCGATTATCCATAATAGCGACTACAGTTCGACCGATGATGCCATCCGGGCAATTGATCGTTACTTTCTCGATAGGAATGATCATTTCCGAGATAACCCGAAAAAGGCAGGAAGAAAAATATGGGGTATGGAGCGAGTGCCGGCGGTGTTTTCGGCCTCGCACAATTGCAAGGACCCAGCATTTCGATGAGGTGAGTTACCGGTCTTGGCGCTTTGCGGAAGTGATAAGGAGACTGGCTGCTCTCAGGCGTCAGCCCGAGTTGTCTCAAAGGCCGAAATGAAGGCGCAAAGCTGCCGTGGCCGGATTCTCATTTCGCCTTGAACCGATACGAACCGTCGACCCCCTTGTATGAGTTGGCCTAAAGCCCGGAAATTGCTCAGCGGCGAAAGTAGGCGCATCTTCCGCGGAACGACCGATATGGGGCCGGAAGCTGTAGGTCCGGTTCCGAAGGAACGGGGTGATAAAGCGGAAATATGCAGCGCGACATGATGCATCGGCTCCAATCTGTTCTGCTCCGTTGGAGAGCACGCGACCAGCGGGAGTTCTTATGAGATTGCTGCACCAGCGGGCGCAGTCTCGCCTTCACTATCCTACTTGGGGTAACCGGCGAACGCGGGCAATATTAACAGGCGCACACTTGTTTGTAAGATGCATTTCCAATAACTTTTGCTAGTTAGGGTTGCTTTTCGAGTGGTATTGGGGGAAATCGCTTGATTACTGAAATCGAGATCGCCGGCGTGGCGACGTATCCAGCGGGCGGCGAGCGGCTGACGGACCTGAAGAAGGTCAACTACCTGTTCGGCCACAACGGCTGCGGCAAAACGACGATCTCGCGCGCGATCCGCAACCCGTCGATTAACGCGGGTTATAACGTGAGTTGGCGCGACGGACGCCAGCTTGAGGCGCTGGTCTTCAACCGAGATTTCGCCGATGCCAGCTTCGGCGACCAGATGCAGGGTATCTTTACGCTCGGCCAGGATTCGACGCGGGCGGTGGCGGAGATCGAGCGCCTTACGGGCGAGATCGCTGGACTTGATAACGATCTGGTCAACCTGCGCCGGAATCTCGTCGGTGTGGACGGGGCCGGCGGCCGCGAGGCCGAACTCGCGGCGGCGCGCGCAGCACTGATCGAGGCATGTTGGAAGTCGCAGGTCGATCACAAGGACACGTTCATGAGCGCCTTCACCGGCTTCCGTGGCAAGAAGAGCGACTTCTGCACGAAGCTGCTGGCCGAGGCAGAGGGCAACACTTCGGAGTTGAAGACCCTGGACGCCCTGACGACAGAGGCGGCGACCGTCTTCCAGGATGCCGCGACGCCGGAGATCGCGATCGCTCCGATTTCCTTCGACCGCTTCGCGGGTCTGGAGGCTTCCCCGATCCTCGCCCGAAGCATTGTGGGCCGCGACGACGTGGTCGTGGCCGCTCTCATCGGCCGCCTTGGCAACAGCGATTGGGTCAAGCAGGGCGTTGGATATCTGACTAACGCCGATGGCCCATGCCCATTCTGTCAGCAGCAAGCGCCCACAGGACTGCTTGATGATCTCAACGCGTTCTTCGACGAGCAATATGAGGCTGATCTCGCCTCAATCAACCTTCTCGCGGCGGCGTATGAGGAGGCCGTCAATGCCGTCGTCGCCCGCATTGACGACCTCGTTGCGACGTCACATCGGTTTGTGGATGCGGCGGTCCTCGGCGAACGCTTCTCGGCGTTGAAGACTGCTTTCGAACTCAACATTGAACGTATTGCGGCGAAACGTAAGGAGCCGAGTGCTTTGGTAGAACTCGACGCTACGGTCGAGCTGACTGCTGCAGTCGCCGCTCAGATCGCAGCGGCGAATGAAGAGACCGAGCAGTATAACGCCACCATTCGCAACCTCGCCAAAGCGAAGTCGGCGCTGACCCCGCAGATATGGAGGTTTGTCGTTGAGGAACGACGCACGGATCTCGAAACCTACCAGACTGCGGCCAGCAAGCTTAACCGAGCGATCGACGGTATGCGCCGCAGCATGGACGACAATCGCACGCGGCGAGCGGACCTAAGACGCCAACTTTCCGCGATCGAGGAGACGATCACCAGCGTTCGCCCGACAGTTGATTCCATCAATCGAATTCTCAGCCAGTATGGCTTTTCCAACTTCCGCCTTGAGGTGGCGGGTGAGCGCGACGACATGTATCGCCTCGTTCGACTGGACGGGAGCGATGCAGCTCACTCCTTGAGCGAAGGGGAGCGCTCTTTCATCACCTTCCTCTACTTCTATCATCAGCTAGCTGGCAGCATTACGAACACCGGTACCGCCGTCGAGAAGGTTGTGGTATTCGACGATCCCGTCTCGAGTCTCGACGCCGACGTCCTCTTCGTGGTCAGTGCTCTGATCCGCAAGGTTATCTCTGATGTTCGCCAGAATGCAGGCAACGTACGGCAGGTGTTCGTGCTCACTCACAACATCTACTTTCACAAAGAGGTCAGTTTTGACCGAGAGCGCCGTGACCGTGCGCGGCCGTTCGAGACTTTCTGGATCGTGCGGAAACGCGAGAATGTGTCGTCGCTAACCCGTTACGATTACAACCCGATCAAGACTTCATACGAACTGCTGTGGGATGAGGTGCGCAACCCGGACCGACCGAACCTTACCATTCAGAATACGATGCGCCGGATCGTCGAGAACTATCTGACCGTGCTTGGCGGGCTGAAGCAGGACGAAATCGTCGCACTTTTTGAAGGACGCGATGGCCAGATTTGCGCCTCGCTGTTCTCGTGGATCAATGACGGATCGCACAGCTCACACGATGATATATACGTCGCCGTCGATGACAATGCAGTGCAAGGCTATCTGCGTGTCTTCAGAGAGGTGTTCGAGCGCACGGGGCACGGCGCGCACTACCGGATGATGATGCGTATTAGCGAGGACGAAGCGGAAGATGTCAGAGTGGCTGCGGGGCAAGCGGACGCAGTCACCGCTTATCTCGTTGCGTCTGCCGAGTCCCAACATCCCGAGCAGCCAGCGGCTGGATAGGCGATGGCTGCACCGGTTTCGATCGATAGAGCGTGGTGGGAGCATCTTACCCCATCACCGATGCATAAGCTGCGCGGAGAGGTCCAACGGCATCTGCGTGACTGGTGCGAGACGGAGTATGGCAAGTTCTGGCTTAACAGCGCGCGAGAGCCAGGTGGCGTGATCCGGATCAAAGCTGGCGACGCCATCCCAGATTTCCACATGGTCATGATGCGCAATGGCTTGAAGTTCGTCGCGCCGCAACAGCGCATGCGTGCGGGACACCGGCACGTTTCGATCGGCGCGCGTGATTATAGGTCCGGTAATCCTCGACAAGCGGAGGAGCTCATACTGTCGCCCGTGATCCGGCTCGACCTGGTGACCGACCTGGCGCTCATGGCCGCGGCGCGCAGGTTCGACATTAATCTGCCATCGGCGCACGTGTCGGAACCGAGCATCTTGTTCTCGGCACCTGCTAACCTCCTCATCGCGCCGCTTGGTTGGCCGAAGAAGTCGTTCGTCCTCTACCAGCATATCTTCGGAGAGGGCAACTCCTACCCCGTCGATGGCTACTTCTACGTCGGCATCACGACGCGGAGCTGGAAGACCCGCTGGGCGGAGCATCGACGCGCGATGCGCAAGGGCAGCAACCTGTTGTTCCATCGCAGGCTGCGGGAGGAACTAGAGGCTAAGCGGGTGACCTACATCCATCACAAGGTGATGGCCGTCACCACCGACGTGGAAGCGCTGTATGAAGCGGAGGAAGCGCTGGTGCGCGGCCATTGGGATGATGATAGGCGGCTCAACATGATCCCTGGCGGTCGGGCTGGTTACCGCTAACTTTAGCGTGCGTAATTGGTCGCCCCAATCTCTGAGGAATGTCATAAGCAATGTCAGCTTTCAGGATGTGGCGAGTATCGCTCGCACGGCTGGAATGACGGCGCGAAGCTGCCATCGAACGGGACAGCATCTGGCGCCGGGACGCTGTTAGCCCGACCGTCTTCGCCTTGAAGGGGTCCGAACCGCCGACCCCGTCGTTTGTTGGCTACATTCGCATTAAAATTTACCAACCTGGCCAACCACTTGCCCCCGAAGGTCCAGTATGGGGCCGGAGGCGGACTGTCCGCATTTAGGGATGCGACGATGCATAGCTGCCAATCAGTAGTGCAGCGGAGATTGTTGTCGACCATGCGGACATTTGAGCGGCTGTGCTACGAAGATGGCTTTCCCGGCAGCAACACTTAGATGAACAACCGCACGGCCTCAAATGCGTGGAGCGGCCGCCCGTGTTTCCGTCCAGCAACTAGGAGAGAAACATAAATCAGATACGCCGACTGGGCGACCGAAAAGGAACCCCTGGCCATAGTGACAGCCGAGCTCTCTTAGGGCTTGGAATTCCGCCACCGTTTCTACACCTTCAGCAACGACGTGCTTTCCCATCGCCTTTGCCATGTCGACGATGGCCCTCACGATTGCAAGGTCGGCATTCGAGCTCGTCATCGCACGCACGAAGGAACCGTCGACCTTGATCTGGTCATGGGCAAGCTCCTTCAGGTGAACGAGGGACGCAAAGCCAGTGCCGAAATCGTCAAAGGCAACGATGAAGCCGGCCGCCCGTAGCGCCTCAAGCTGCGTGGCGATGTCGCCGTCCTGCTCGAACAGCATGACCCCTTCTGTGACCTCGATCTGGATGTGTCGGGGCGAGAGCCCTGCCTCCCGGGCCGCGTCCAGAACTTCATCGAAGAGGCTGGGGCAGCCCGGACACGCGATAAACTGCGACGACGAAACGTTGACGGCGATGTGCCCGAAATCGACGCCGGCCGCCTCCCACGCCTTGGCCTGAGCAACTGCGCTCTGCAGCACATGACTGCCGATGCGCCTGGAAAGGGTCGGATCTTCGAGAGCCGCGGCAAAGGCCGCCGGAGCGAGAACCGTTCCATCCGGCTTCTTGAGCCTCAGAAGAGCCTCGAAGCCGACGCGCTGGCCGGTATCGAGCGCAATCTTCGGCTGATAATAGAGGACGAAGAGACCCTGTGCTAGCGCCTCTTCCGCAAGCGCCAGCGTCGCCTTGTCGGCTTTAGCTCGATCTAGCCGGCCGGCGTCGACACGGGACAACAAATACCGGTCTTCTGATTGCAAGAGACGTTCCACGGCGCAGCGCGCCAGCCGATCCAGCAAGCCGCGCACGTCGGCGCCGAGGCGCCGTGGCACCCGGTCGAGAACGCAGAGCGAGCCGAACCGAAGCCCCGGCTCGATTTCCAGGGGCACGCCGGCATAGAAGCGGATCCCGGTACTTCCAGTCACGAAAGGGTTGCTGGCAAATCGGACATCGCGCAGAGCGTCCGCCACGACGAAAGGCCGCGACGACCGTATTGTGTAATCGCAAAAAGCATCCGCTCGGCGGGAACCCTCCCCTTTGATGCCCCGCTTCGACTTGAACCATTGGCGTTCACCGTCAAGCAATGTGATGAGGCCGATCGGCGTATCCGCCGCAAGACAGGCGGCATCGACCAGTGCATCGAGCACCGGATCCGGCCCTGCTGACACGACGGAAAATTCTCTCAGACGTTTCAGCCGAGCCACCTCGTCCAGCGGAGATCCTTCGGATCCGACTGGTTCTGCACGATTCACATGACCATCAACATATTGAAGCATATGGCTCTTTTACTCTCACTATTGTTGGATGTCGCTCAAGCGATAGCCCACACCGCGGATCGTCTTAATGACCTCACCGCTCGCGGCATCGAGTTCCGCAAGCTTTCCACGCAGCCGGTTGATGTAGACATCGATCGTCTTGTCGCGCGGGTCGTATTCGCGAAAGAGCGCCTGCCGTGCGATGCATGACTTCGGGCAATCCTCGCCGGCACTATCGTAAAGAACCTGCAGTATCCGACCTTCGAGTGCGGTCAGCGGTTGATTGGCGCCGTCAAAATCCATCGACAGGCGGCCGATGTCGCAGTCGATATTGCCGATCTTGAAAGAAGAGCTTTGTCGGGGAACGCTGCGACTCAAGCGCGCCGCGTGCAGGCGATGGACGCGGGCACGTAGCTCCTTCACGCTGAACGGCTTCATCACATAGTCGTCTGCTCCCACGCTGATAGCGTCCGCCCGGGTATCGGCGTCTCCAGCGCCAGAGATCATGACGATAGGGACGTCGGAGCGTGAGCGCGCCTCGCGAAGCAGCTCCAGTCCGCTCCCGTCGGTCAGGTTGATATCGATGAGGATGCAGTCATAAGCAGCGAGTTCGTTTGAATGAATGAAGCGGTTCGCCTGCCTCACGGATGTAAGGTAATCCAGCCGGTCCCGTGAATCCGACCAGTTCAGCCGCAACATTTCAACGACGTCTCGCTGATCTTCAATGATCATTATGTTCATGGTCTTTTCGGATGCCCGGTGGTTTGGCCTATGCGTCCTTCCAGAGCGCCATGGGGCGCAGGTGGCAAGGGCCGCAGCGTTGGCTGCACATTATCACCCGCTGATATGGTTCTTGCGCCGAGGCTTTCCAAGGTGGAGAAGGGCGATGTCATGCGGACCAGGCGATTGACGAAGTCCGGCCTCAGCTGTTTCAGGAAGCAAAGATGCAGATGCCCCGGATCGCGCTGAATGACAATACTGCCGACCAATACGTCAAAGCTGCCGATAACGAGATAGAGGTGGTCCGGAACCTGTGACTTTCCTATGCGCACCGTCGCGCCACCCTCGCTGATTTCGACAACGAGGCAGCGAACGATCTTCGCCTTGCGCATCCATTGTCCGGTGAAGAGCAGGTTGCAGAAGAGCGTCACGCTGCGGCAGTACCATTTACGGCTGAAGTAATCGGATTCGACACGGCTCAGATAGGTCGTTCTCTTTGTGGTTTTCACAGGGTGACCTCAATGCTTACCGAGGCCCCTCCGGTATTGGGCGGCAGGAAACGCGGCAGTTGGATGCAACGATTAAGCCGGCCCGTACTTAAGCGACCCCCGCGCCAAATTTAAAAAAGGTTAAAATTAGGCGATCTCTTATGGATTGCGGTGCCCTTAGCGACTATCGACTGGTCGAAACAAACGGCGACTGAGGGCAAGGCAGACCATGCGACGGGGAGAGGGAATCGCGAACAAGGGCTTTCAAGCTCTCGTAGCCGGTCTCAGGCAATGTGCAGCAGACAGGTTTTCTGCTGGGTTGCTTGTTGGCGGAATCTCCGCCTTCATTCTCGCGTGGCCCCCTACAAATGCCTGGCTCTGGTTCGTTGGGGTCACGCTTTTCATTGCTGGGCGTTTTCCCAAATATGGAGTCTCGCGCACGGTCTTGCCTCAGCCGCGCGATCTCTATGGGAACCAGGCGCTTCTGGAGATCGCCGGCAAGGCGGCCAAACTCGGCGGATGGGTCGTGGACCTCCCGGACCGGCGAATCGAATGGTCGGATGAAATCTGGACGATCCATGGAAGGCCAAGGGGCAAGACAGTTACCCTTGAGGAGGGGATCGGCTATTTCACTCCGGAATGGCGAGACACGATCACGCGGCACTTTGAGTCCTGCGTTGCGACCGGCCTCCCCTACGATATCGAGGTGGAGATCATTGATGGCGCGGGCCGGCGGAAATGGGTTCGCGCTATCGGCGTCGCGATTCACGATGAAATGGGCCGCATCTCCCGCATTCAGGGCGCTCTCCAAGATATTGATGAGCGCAAGAGGCTGGAGGATACGGCGAGGGACCTTGAGCGGCGTTTCGCCGAGTCGATGGAGAACATCAGCGATGCCTTTTTCCACCTAGATACCGATTGGCGCTTCACCTACCTCAACAATCAGGCCGAGCGCCTACTCGAGCGCCCGCGTTCGACGCTTCTGGGTCGCCTGATCTGGCAGGAATTCCCGGAAGCCTCTTCGGGCATCATCCGGCAGCACTACGAGGGCGCCGTCCGCGAGAACAGGACGGCCGATTTCGAAGTCTGCTACGAGTCCCTGAAAGCATGGTTCTCGGTCACCGCCTATCCGGGTCCGGGAGGACTGACCGTCTATTTCAGAGATGTTACAAAACGGCATGCAGCCGATCAGCACTTGCACCTGCTGGAAATGGCGATCTCGAGAATCGAGGACTTTGTCATAATCACGAAGGCCGCATCGCAGCCCGGGGAGCGGCAAACGATCGTCTACGTCAATGATGCCTTCGTTCGGATCACCGGCTATTCAGCGCAGGACACGCTCGGGCGCTCCCCCGATTTCCTCCAGGGGCAGCGGACCGACGCCGCGACCATCGAGAGGATCAACCGCGCAATCGCATTGCCGAGGGCGATCCGGGCCGAACTCCTGAACTACGCCAAGGACGGTCGCGAATACTGGGTGGATATGAGCATCGCACCTATTTTCAGTTCCGATGGACGCGCCACCCATTTCGTCGCGACGGGCCGTGACATCACGGAAAGGAGGAGGGCGGAAGAACGGCTGGCGGAAAGCGAGGAACGCTTCGCAATCGTCGCGATGATGACGACGGACGCGGTGTGGGACTGGGACATTGCGACCGGCCGTGTGCAATGGAACAGCAACATCGCATCCGTCTTCGGGCATGACGACGTGCCGGTTGAGGACGGTTTTCGAGAATGGGAGGCAAAGATCCACCCGGGCGACCACGCACGCGTCGTATCCAGCGTGCTTGCCGCGATTGAAGGGGAGGTCGATATATGGCTCGAAGAGTACCGCTTCCGTCGTGGAACAGGGACCTATGCTGAGGTTATCGATCAGGGCCATATTATCCGCAATACCGCAGGCGAGGCAATCCGCATGGTCGGTGGCGTCCGCGATATCACCGAGACGCGGCTGAACGAGGCAAAGCGGCTGCAGGCGCAGCGGCTTGAAGCGATAGGTCAACTGACGGGCGGTGTCGCCCATGACTTCAACAACCTACTGACGGTCATTATCGGGACGGCCGAGACATTGGCCGACGAAATTGCTGATCCGCGCCTCTCTGCAATCGCACATTTGAACCACAAGGCCTCTCGGCAAGGCGCCGCCCTGACGCACCAACTCCTCACGTTCGTGGGGCGGCAGCCCCTCGAACCGGCGTCCTTGAATATCAACAGTGCGATATGGGCCATGGAGGGTTTGCTATCGACGGCACTTGGCGAAACGATCATCGTGCATTTTGAGCTTGATCCGGCGGCCGGCCACATAACAGCGGATGCGGCGCAACTGGAAGCGTCCATCATGAACCTTTGCATCAACGCCCGCGACGCAATGCCTGCCGGCGGCAGTCTGGAAATTTCGACGGCGCAAAACGGCAACGATGTCGTGGTCCGAATCTCCGACGACGGGTTCGGCATGGACGCGGAGACGCGTGCAAAAGCCTTTGAGCCGTTCTTCACCACGAAGCCCTTTGGCAAGGGCAGCGGGTTGGGTCTCAGCATGGTGTACGGCTTCGTGCGACAATCGGGAGGCAGGATCGACATTGCGTCGGAACCGAGTAAGGGAACAACCATTTCCCTGTACTTTCCCCGACTGGCGTCCACGGAAATTCCTGCTGAGACTTTCTCGAACGGGGTGCCGGATGGTGGCAGTGAGTGCGTTCTCGTTGTCGAGGATGATCCGATGGTCCGCGAATTCGCCGCAGCAACACTCATTTCTCTCGGCTACTCCGTAACATGTGCGGCCGATGCATCGGACGCGTTGCAGATACTGAAAACGGACGGTCCGTTCGATTTGGTTTTCTCGGATGTGGTCATGCCAGGCCCAATTGACGGCCGCGCCATGGCAAGCAAGATCGTGGCGCAGTATCCGAACCTCCCGGTCGTCCTGACGACCGGTTATGCAGATATCGAACGCATCGGTGCTACCTCGCAATTCCGGCCGCTTGCAAAGCCCTATACCCGACGGCAGCTTGCGGAAGCCTTGCGACAGGCGATTGGCACTTCGGAAGACAATCGATGAACGCCTGTTGTCGGTGATGAGCCAAACGATTGGCACTCGAGGCCGACGCGCACACCAGCGCCGAAATAGGCGGACACTCGGCGTTTCGGACGCGGCGGTGATCGCTTCGCCGTCCTCGTTAGACGCGGTCCGATCGCCTGATCCCCGTGGGCTCCGCCGGAAGCAGCCGCCACGGATCTTGGAGTCGATGAACGACCTCTTTTTGGGGCGATCCCAAGCAGATCAAACAGCAGCATAGAGGGCGCAAAACCGTTGTTGCAAGTGAACCAGTTAGCTCGAGCAGATGCCTTGCGAGTGTCTTCGCCTTGAAAGGACTCGAACCACCACCCCCTGGTACGAGTCGATTTAGCTGGTTGGCAAAGAGTCTGGCCATTCCTGCGCGCCATGGAGGACGCGAAGAATACGAACTGTCGTCTCGGTAACGACATAAGCCGCGACGTAAGGCGTGCCGTTGATCACAAGTTCGCGCGTACCAGCAATTCTGCCAATGCGCCTGCTCGCGGGAAAATCGATCAGGCGACGAGTGGCGGCCAGGATCCGCTCGTCGATCAAGACGGCGGCTGAAGGATTATCTGCCTCAATATATGTGAAGATGCCGTCGCGATCCGACAACGCAAACGCAGACCAAGTCAGCTTCACGATTTGGGTGCGCCAGCTTTAAGCCGGGCTGCCGCTCGACGTTCCGCGAAATGTGCCTCGACTTCATCATCCGAGACGTCCGGTCGAGTATCATTCAGAGCTTCAAGCACCTTAGCGCGAAACCAAGCGTCATGCGCTTCGCTGCCCGAAAGGAGTTCAAGTGGCAGTGCACCCTCGTTGGCCGTCCGGGTTAGCAGAATACGTACCGCGTCAGATACTGTAAGGCCCATGCTCTCAAGCACGGCGGAGGCACGATCCCGAACTTCGGCATCAATGCGTGTTTGGACAAGGGCGTTTGCAGCCATAGCTATCTCCACATCTGAGAAGACAGTAATGCAATTGCATGACAAATTCCATAGCGAACTTCAAACCATTTTCGCCCTGCCATGTCATATTAAAGCTCTTCAAAGGATACGAACCGCCGCCTCGGCGTCGGGTTGTTTCCGCATCGCCGGTTCTCGGCGGCGCGGCGGTATTTGTGACCGATACGCTTGCTGATTATGCGGCCGAACGAGTCCTAAAGCACATTTCGATAGATGTCGCCGTCCTTCACGATCAGGGAGAGTCGCGACGGGTCTTGCAACAGACCCAGGTCTTCCAGCGGGTTGCCGTCTACGACGAGCAGGTCGGCGCGGAATCCTGTTTCGACCTTGCCGATCTGGTCCTCCATCTGGAACAGCTCCGCGGCGTAGCTGGTCGCTGATCGGATGACCTCGATCGCCGGGAGGATTTCGCCACGGATTTTGAATTCCATGGATTGATGGCGGTGAATAGGACCGATCAAGTCTGTTCCATAGGCCATCTTCACGCCGTGGCGCTGGGCGACCTCGAGCTGGTTCGATCCGATGTCCAAGACGTGCTTGATCTTTGCATGCAGTTCCGGCGGCATGCCGATGTCCAGGCCCTCGTCCCACATTGTCGTATAGGCTACAAGGGTCGGCACCAGGATGGCGTTCCGCTCCTTCATCATCACAGCCGTTTCGTCGTCCAGGAAGTTCCCGTGCTCGATCGAGCGAACACCGTTCTTCACTGCATGCTGGATGCAGCGTGCTGTGTAGGCATGGGCCATGACATACTTGCCAGCGTTTTCCGCCTCCTCCACCGCAGCGCGAATTTCTTCACCGGAGAACTGCACGAAGTGAATCGGGTCAGTATAGGAGGCGATCCCACCACCCACCATCAGCTTTACCTGGCTAGCACCACGGCGGATCTCGTCACGAGCCGCGAGGCGAATTGCATCGACCCCGTCGGCAATCCGACCGAGACTGGGCACATAGTAGTGACTGTCGAATGCGCTCTCACCGGCGCCGCGCATGTCACCGTGACCGCCTGTCTGCGAAATCGCCTTGCCGCTATAGAGGATGCGCGGGCTCGCAATGAGTTTTTCTTCGACTGCGCGAGCAAGGCCGAAATCGGCGCCGCCGGCATCACGGACAGTGGTGAAGCCGCGCATCAACATGCCTTCCAGAATGGGCATGGTCCTCAGCGCAGCATAGAACGGCGACCATTTGGTGAGTTGAAGGAAGCTGTTGACCGGAACGATCACATGGACATGGGCGTCGCAAAGCCCCGGCATCAGGACCTTTCCCTTCACGTCGATCACGTTCGCGTCGGAAATCGCCAGCTTGGTATCGCCAATCTCGGCGATCTTTCCGTCGTCTATGAGGACCTGTCCCTCCGGGCGAATACGCGCGATTGTCGAGAGGGGCGGTAAGCCGATTTTTATCCTCGCTCCCGAATCGACATTCATGCAGCCTGTTTGGGTTATGTTGATTGAACAGGCGGACGGAACTTTGCTTCGCGTGACCTCCAACACTGACGCGCTAGCGAGACGGCTCACTTCAGTGCGCCAAGTCTACCAGGTTGCGCGAACCTGCGGTTTTGCTGCGTTGACCATCCCGGTTGAGCATCTCAGGTCTTGAAGAGATTTGAACCCTTGCCCCCTTCGCACTTCGATTGAAATCGAACTTGGGATCGCCATATATCGATAGCTTGCCGCGACGCAGGCCGGGAGCTGTGGAACGGTAAGCGCATCCCGCCGAACGGCCTACGTCATGAATACCCGGGCGCCTCAAGTCTGCCCGGACTAGGGAGACCGCTGAGACCCCCTCAGTGGTCTCCCGCCTCCCGGCGCCAGTGCCTGCAGGCCTGTGCTGAGGGTTGCAAATATGCCGATGCCGACGACCACCTCAAGCAGCTGAACGAGCGCGATGAGAAGCGGGAGAAAAGCGGCGGCGCCAATGCCACGAGGCCGCCGACGTCCTTTAAGCATCGCCACGTCCCTGCTAACCGGAGCCTTGCAGGCACAACTCTGCGCAGGCGGTGTGTGGAACTGGCACAACTGAGTACGGCGGTTCGAGCGAATTTAGATTTCGGAGACCAAAGCGCCGCTCGCAATCTCCGGTAGCTTGGATCGATCGAACAGGAGGCTAGGTTGGCACCTCTCCATGATGGAGCCTGATTCGAGGAATGAACATGCCGCACCAGCACCCTCGCCACGTCGTGCGCAAACACGCGCCGGACGACTGTCTGGCCCGCGCAATTAGCGACATAGACAAGCGACTTGAGCAACTGAGACTCGCCAATGAGCCGATCCCATTCGACGCTTATCGCGCCCGGCGAATTCTCAAGGAGGCGCACGCCCGCTGTTCCGAACGCGCCGGAACCCGGACCACGACACTTTTCAACATGCGAGCTGCCCGGCTCGATGTGGTTCCTAGATCACATCGGTCTCGCAGGGACCCGGTTGAGCGATACGAGGCGCTCCCGGGTCTTCCATATCCGCCGTCCAGACCGCAAGATTTAACGGGTTGTCTTGCGCCATCGTCAAAGACAGATTTGCGCCGCCGCAAATATCGTAGCGGCTTGCATGCCTATGAAGGGACGAACATGGCCTACGACTGGACCGGAGAAACGACGCGCAAACGCAATCGATTGAAACTGGCAACGGCCATTTTCCTCACCCTCGTCATCGTTCTCGGCATCCCCGCAGCCCTCGCCCCGCTTATCTGACTGCCTCCGCCATGCTTGGCATCCTGACGCGAAAATTGACCGCACCTAACGAAACCGCTTGGAGGCAAGCCAGGCACCGCCCAATATCAACACCCCTCCTCCGATCCGGCCAATGGGGCGCCTTGCCACCACATTCAAACTGAGCCCGATGTACCCTGCGACAAGGGCATAGCTGCCGTCCGAGAGCGCGGTGAAGACAATCGCGGTTCTTCCGGAGGTCACCATCTGCCACAACTGATTGCGGGTAGGATCGATGAGCTGCGGCAAGAGAGCGCCAAAGAACAGAAGCTGTTTCGGGTTGCCCAACGAGACGAGCAGACCTTGCAGATAGAACCCTCTTCGCGGGAACGCGGACTGCGGGCCTTCCACGTACGCATCCTGGTCGTGGATCATCGTCCAGCCGATCCAGCATAGGTAGACGGCGTCTGCCGGCCTGAGCCAGTCAAACCAGCGACCCGCCAGGGTAATGAGAGGCGCCAGGCCAAGGCCGGGTATAGTGATCATCACGGCGAGGCGAGCAAGTATACCCCTCCACCATATCCGATGGGACATTGTCCTTCAGGCAGCCGGCAAAATCGCGGCATTCGTGCCGCAGCTTCCTTCCGAAGTCGCGGAGGATAGTATCAAGCCTCCCGCAGGGTGGGGTTCAGCATGAATCCACAGACATGACCAACCCAAGGAGCGGCATCGACCCGTCGCCCAGGGCTGGAGCCACAATCCGGCCAACTAGGTTAAACGCGCTTTGCCGAGCAGGAGATTTTCACTTCCAGAAAGAGCGTAAGGTCAGATGCAGGAATGGTGACTAGCGGCGGTAAGTTTCTCCAGCGTGGTCTGAACAAGGGCCTTAAGTGTTGGCCGAGCGGGAGCGAAGAACGTCGTGCCGGTGTGTGGCGACGAGAAATCAAGGAGGCGATCATAGTCGCCTGGCGGGTCGCCGACATACATACGTTGCAGCATCTTCTCGATCACCCAAAGATGTCGGGAATAGCCGATAAAATACGTCCCGAACTCCCGCTGCCCTGGACGGCCGAACGGCATGTTGTCACGCAGGATGTCATACTCGGTCCCCTCGGCATCCGTGATGGTGGCCAGCGACTTGTGCGATTTGCGCGGCGCATCGTCGTCGTCGATTTCGATATTGTCGATCTTCGTCCGGCCAATGATCGCCTTCTGGAGAGGAGTCGGAACCTGCGCCCATGCGCTCAGGTCATGGAGATATTTCTGAACGACGACATAACTGCCGCCCGCGAAATCGGCATCTTCGTCTCCAACGAGCGACGATGCGGGCAAATCGGACCCGGTCGGGTTAGCCGCCCCATCGACAAACCCGAGAAGGTCGCGCGCATCAAAATAGCGAAACCCCGAGACCTCGTCGACCACCGTCACGCTGACACCGAGGCTATCTAGGGGCATCGTAAACTTAACGGAATTTGAAATTCGATTTGGGATGAGGGGCGATGACAGATCGTGATCCTCTATATCGCCGCCATCGCTTTCCGGCTGAAATCATTGCCCACGCTGTGTGGCTCTATCTCCGTTTCCCTCTCAGCCTGCGAATGGTCGAGGATCTGCTGGCTGCCCGTGGGGTTGTGGTCTCGCATCAAACGGTCCGGCTTTGGGCGGAGAAATTCGGCCGTACCTTCGCCAACGAAATCCGCCGTCGTTCATCCGGTCGGCTCGGCGACAAGTGGCACCTCGATGAGGCCGTCGTTTCGATCCGGGGCAAGAGGCACTGGCTGTGGCGCGCTGTCGATCAGGACGGTTTCGTCCTGGAGGTTCTGGTACAAAATCGCCGCAACGCCAAGGCGGCAAAGCGCCTGATGCGCAAGCTGTTGCGGAGCCAGGGCAGAGCGCCGCGGGTGATGATCACCGACAAACTTCGATCCTACGACGCCGCAAAGCGGGATCTCATGCCCGGCGTCGAGCATCGTTCACACAAAAGATTGAACAATCGGGCGGAGAATTCTCATCAGCCGATCCGGCGACGAGAGCGGATCATGAAGCGCTTCAAGTCACAGCGACATCTGCAACGCTTCGTCTCCATCCATGATCCGATTGCCAACCTGTTTCACATCCCGCGCCACGACATTCCCTCCGGCCATCATCGCGAATTGCGAGCAGCAGCGATGGGCCTGTGGGCGAAAATCGCCCGGGCATGAGCGGTGCTTGCCGCTCGTGCAGTACCTTGGATTCTCAGCCGTTAAGTTTACGATGCCCCACCGACGAGAAATAGAAAAGCCAAAATATGGAGAGGTCAACAACGCAGGCGTGCGAGCGCGACGATGGCTTTTGCCGCCCGCGCCGCCTGGCGACATTCATCACCCAGGCTTTCAGCCACGACGATTTCTTCACCCGACTCAACGTGACTTCGGCTGCCTCGTAAAGGGCCGCAAAATAAGCTTCGGAGTATATCAACAAAAAGCTCTGAGTGGTTCGCTAACGCCGCAGTAGCAGCGCTATGAGCAATAAGCGGCGGCGTAAAACCTCATCTTCTACCGTCTGGTTTTGGCGCCGCCGTCTTTCAAGGCCTAAGCGTTTTGGTCCGTTCACCGAACATGCGGCTCCTGTCGGCAACCGGTATGTTTATATCTAAAAGGCGGCAGTTCGCGCGATCGCTGGGCTTGCCCCCCACCGTAGCTGGGCTGAACATATTTCTTCCGACGGCTCGAAATCTTTCCTTCCTGAAGCATTTATATGACTATGCCGGGCCTTCGGCGGCAACACTTTGAATCGAGGATGGCATTGAGCGGCACAGAGCAAAGACCTGACGCAGCAGCGGGAATACCGAACGGATCGGCTTCGCTGACGGCCACAACCCTTTCCGGGCGCACGATCCTCATTCTCATCGGTGTTGCCGTTATTCTGTACGTCGGGCAGGAGGTGTTTGTGCCTATGGCGCTCGCGCTGCTGCTGACCTTCACACTCGCGCCGGTCGTAGGTTTTCTGCGCAAACGCTGCGTTCCCAAAATCGCCGCAGTCCTTCTCGCCGTCACCACCGCGTTCCTCCTCATCACAGTGTTCGGTTTCATCGTCGCCGGACAGGTCGCCAATCTGGCGGACAATATTCCGAGCTATCAGCGCAACATCGTCGCGAAGGTCCAGGCGCTCAGCCAGGCTGGGTCCGGTGACGGTGTTCTCGCGCACCTCAGCAAGGTGGTCGAGCGGATCGGATCAGAAATGAAAGATACCGCAGAGGAAAGCAAGGAGGATTCGCTGCCACAATCCGTCCCTCGCGAACCGATACCCGTGGAAATTATCGCGCGGTCCAATCCCATCCAGACGCTGGGAAATTTCATCCTGCCTCTGATCAGTCCGTTCGCCACCGCTGGGCTCGTCATCGTTCTCGTGATTTTCATGTTGCTGGAGCGAGAAGAACTGCGCGACAGGTTTATCCGCCTTGTCGGACTGGGCGATCTGCATCGGACGACAGCGGCGCTTCAAGATGCCGGGAAACGCGTCGGCAAATATCTCCTGATGCAGCTCGTCGTGAACGCGCTTTATGCGCTGCCGATTTCGATCGGGCTATGGCTTCTTGGCATTCCGAACGCGATCCTCTGGGGATTGCTCACGCTCGTCTTGCGCTTCGTGCCCTATATTGGGCCGATCATCGGGATGATCCTGCCGTTATTTCTGGCGTTGGCGATAGCACCAGGCTGGTCGCTGGTGGCCTGGGTCGCAACTCTGTTCGTGATAACGGAACTCGTCAGCAACAACGTAGTCGAGCCTTGGCTCTATGGAAGCCATACAGGCCTGTCCCCGCTTGCTATCATCATCTCCGCGATCTTCTGGTCATGGCTCTGGGGTCCGGTGGGCCTTATCCTCTCAACGCCCCTTACCGTATGCCTTGTGGTACTTGGACGGCATGTTCCGCAATTTAGTTTCCTCGACGTTCTGCTTGGTAACGAGGCCGTCCTGCAACCAGAGGAAAAACTCTATCAGAGACTGCTTGCCGGAGACCCGAACGAGGCGACTGACAATGCCGAGGAATATCTCGAGAACGAGTACCTCGTCGATTATTACGAGAAAGTCGGATTTCCGGCGCTGTTGCTCGGCGAGCTGGATCGCCAGCGTGGCGTGATGACGGAGGCGCAGCTTGCCTTGTTCGCATCGACCACACAGACTTTGATCGGCAATCTCGCCGAAATTGCGATTGAAGAAGAAGCGGAAGACGACCCGGTTGAAACCGAAGCGGCCGCGATCACGTCAGAACAGACCGGCGACGAAACCGACCTGCCGAGTGGCGACGGCAAAGCTATCCTATGCCTTGGCGGAAGAGGACCGATCGATGATGCCGCCGCCTCGATGATCTCGCAGATTCTGGCGATACAAGGCGCGAGCGTCTCGCAGCTAGATCATCTGGCAGTCAGCGGCAAAACCATCACCCTACAGCGCCTTGCAGAGATCGATACCGTCCTCATCGCATTTCTCAATGCAGGCTCCAAGGCCCATGCTCGTCAGGCTGTGCGCCAACTGAAACGGCAGAAGCCGTCGCTCCGGGTCGGCATCATTATGGCGGCTATCGAGAGCCAGCGTGGAGGCATGGTAGCAGCCGAGGAAATCGATGCCGACTTTGTTGTGTCCTCCATATCCGACGCCGTTCGCAGCGCCCTCACCAACACCCGAGCTGTGGAAGTGAAGGCTGCAAAGCGCATCGGAAGATCGCGCAGGCAGAGGACCGCGCATCCCGTCAACTCAGCATAGTACCGCTGCTCACGTCAGGGGCGCTTCGGCAGGCGGTCTTTAAGTTGATGTGCTCCAACGGGCGCAGGAAGCTGATCAAGGCCACACCGAAGAGCGGATCGCCCATCGTCGACGAGGCGCTGGTTCGCATCGCTGCGCTCTACAAGATCGAAGACTGTACCCGGGGCTCAGATCCCGAACATCGCCGGGCAGTTCGACAGGACCTGTCCCTCCCGCTGGTGGACGCGTTCTTCACCTGGCTGGCAGCACAGGCCAAGCGTCAGGTCAGATATTTTCCACTCAGCGCCCCCAAAGCGTCGAAGATTGTCAGGGAAACGATCTAAAAAAACGTATCGGCTTCCCATCATACGAATAAGCCATCGTTCCGTGACAGTGGAGAACATTGAATATTGCCTCACAGTTCTGACTATCATTGGTTGCAGACCCAATATCACACGCTCTATCGGCTAAGTCCGGACGGGCGCATAGTGGGCGAAAATGATCCGGATTGCTCGCCGGGGCCGCGATTCTGGCTAGCCGGCTCTGCAGAGCGCAACCTGTTTGGGCTTCGCGACGATCTTTCCCCTGACCTGGTGGCGGAGGTGAAAGATCTCGCCGCTACCGAGCCGCCCCTTACCCGCTCGGCGACACCGCAGCATCTTGCGCGCTACCTGTCGTTGTTTTGCAGCGAGAAAGCGACGGCAGCCCATGATCTCGGTCTGATTTATGAATTACCGCACGCGCATCCGTACACCAGCACGGCACGGCTCCTCAGCAGCGAATCGAACGTGGGGCAGGATCTCGTGCGCAGCTGGCGGTCGATCGGAGTGCCCGATAACCTGTTTGAACTTGGCTTCCGCGAGGTAGCCGACTTCTGGGCACCTTGGTGCGCAGCCATGGTAGACGGCGAAGTCGCCTCTCTCGCATTTGCGGCGCGGCTTGCGGATAACGGCGCTGAACTCGGGCTCGTAACAACGAAGGCGTTTAGAGCACAAGGGTTTGCCGCCGCTGCGACAGCTGGTTGGACGCGCCTCCCCACGTTCCGTTCGCGTACCCTTTTCTACAGCACCGACCGAGACAATATCTCATCGCAGCGTGTTGCGGCGCGACTGGGCCTTAAGCTCCGGGGCGCTAGCTTAAGAATTTCCTAAACGATGTGTCCGGGCGCTCTGGGCATTCGGCGGTTGCCAGACTTCGCCTGATGGCCCGCCGCGGATGAGGGTTGGGGTCTTAGGGACGCTGGTCTGTTCCAAGCGAAAATTGGTACGAACCGTGCCACCCGACACTGACGTCTCGTTGACGCTCAAGAGGTTTGCTGACCCGGCGCTAAAGTTTTGGTCACAACAAGGTTGGCGGCCTGCCGGGCGACCTCTGCAACATCGAGGCTTAACGCGAGACGTGCGTCATAAAGTTCATCCATGGAAAACCAATGGGCTTCAAGGGCGTCATCGCCTGCGATTGGGTCGCCCGACTTCCACTGGCATAGCACCGCGACCAGAATGAAGTGTTGAATGATGTTGCCGCTCTCGTCGCGGTCGAAGGCGTCGAGGGCAGTAACGACTGTGCGCGCTTCAGCAAGGACACCAGTCTCTTCGAACAACTCGCGAACCGCGGCTGCTTCGATTGTCTCTCCGCCTTCGATTTTGCCGCCGGGAAACCCCCAGCGTCCGGCATCAGGCGGATTAGCCCTCCGTACCAGTAGTACTTTATCGTGGTGGAAAACTGCGGCGATTGCCGCCGCAACAGGGCGGATGGGCAATCTTGGCCCAGGCGTTTGCGGAACCGACATCTATAAGTGCCTTTGCGCGACAAGGGATAAGGCGTTCAGTCCCTTTTTCGAACTAGCGTGAAGACGGTTGGGGAACCAGTTCATGGGGATTGTAGCTTTGGCTACGTCACCGCCGCCATTCTAGGGCCGACCACCCTTGGTGCCAACCGGAAACCGCCCGCCGAAACAAACCTAATCAGACCGTACCAACTACGGACGAAGTATCAGAAGCCTTCAGAATGCGCGCTATAGCCTCAACTAAGGAGACTGTCCCGCGCCGCCACTCTTGTCCATCCTCTCGTTGGAATTTACCGTTGGCAATTCCGTCGTACATACCGAGAAGTGCATTCCCGATCTCTGGATCCACTCCATCGCTATGCAAAATAGCCGCACGCTGGTCTTGCGGAACAAACGCTGTTTCTACGGGATGGTGGAGCAAATCAGCGAAGGCCTTCGCGACGTCATCGGCGCTGAGGTCCAAAGGCGCGCTCAGTTCGACGACACGGGTGCCGCTCCAGGTCTCAGCAATCAGACTCGCAGCTGTCCGTCCTACATCGACAGTGCTGACCATAGGGATGCGCTGATTGGGCGCGATAAAGCTTGGCAAAACGCCTGATTTCGCGGATTCTGCAACGTCACCCCATGTCTCGACAAAGTAAGCGGACCTTAGGAAAACAACTGACGGCGCCGCGACATCAAGAAGCGATTCAAACTGGTGCAGTGTCTTGATGATCCCGGTACCATCAACATGCTGTGCGCCAATCGACGATAGGGCAACCAGCTTCGGGACGCTCGCAAGTTTCACCGCCCTTGCGAGCGTGTTTCCGACTTGAAGAGTTCGGGCATACGGATCTCCCTCCAATGGCGTGGGGTTTAAGACGAATGCCCCCGATGCCCCGTCAAGCGCCGAGACGATAGACATCATGTCATCTAGATCCGCTATAGCCACCTCGGCGCCAAGCGTCCTCCAAAAATCGCCGTGTTCGGCACGCCTCACTACTACGCGCACGGCGGCGCCCTGCTCAAGCAAAGCACGTGCGGTTTCACCGCCTGCTCTCCCGTTTGCTCCCATGACTACGTACATGATTTCCTCCACTGAAGTCATGCCAACGTAATCTTTCAGATGGCATGCGTCGAATGCATGGTATATATACTTACTATGCACGAAGTGGATTTGAGAAGCGTCGACCTGAACCTCTTGGTAGCCCTTAATGCGTTCATAGAGGAACGGAGCGTCACGCGCGCCGCCCGCCGGCTCGGCATGAGCCAGCCCGCTGCAAGCCGTGCATTGGGTCGACTACGGATCCTCTTTGTCGACGTGCTGCTGGCCGACGGACCCGGCGGCTATATCCTCACCGCTCGCGCAGAAGAATTACGTCCATCGCTACAAACGGCGTTGTCGACGATCGGCGAGATGCTTGAGGGACGTGGCTTCGCTCCTCTCACGGCAACTGGCCAGATGCGGCTCGTAATTCCAGATTTCCTAGCCGCGTCCATCATGCCTCATGTGCTCGACCGTGTGGCGGTAGAAGCGCCCTTGCTGGATTTTGATGTTTCTTCATCGAGCACGGATACCCTTACCGCGTTGGAAACTGGTGCCGCGGACGTGATGATAGGAATAATTGACGACGCGCCAGCGGGGATACGGCGCAGGCACCTGTACGATGAAGAGATGGTCACTCTTATGCGGGCTGAACACCCCGCAGCCAGCAATGAGCTCACACTCGACTTGTTTATGGCGCTTGAGCATGTCGTGGTAAGTGTTCCAGGGCTCCAGATGGCTCCCGTTGATGAGGCGCTTGCTCATCTCGGCCGCAGGCGCCGGATCAAACTTAAAATTTCGAACTTCTTCGCGGCGGTAGAGATCGTCGCTCGCGCGGACCTGGTTATGACTCTCCCGGCGAGTTTAGCGCGGACTGCCGTGGATAGCAGGCGCTTCGTCATGCGAACACCACCTCTTGACCTCGGAAGCTTTCCCATGAGCCTTGCTTGGCACGCCCGTTTTCAGGACTCGCCTCGCCACATTTGGCTGAGAAGGATAATCGTCGAGGCAGCGGCAGCGGCGCATTCTCCAGGCAAGCGTCGGAGCGCGAAATAATCACCTGTTACTTAAGACTAATGCATCTCAGGCGATCCGACCGAGACAGCGATCAGCCGCTCTCTGCACCTCGATCTCTGCGCAATCCACGCAGGAGTTGCCCGAGCGCCTCTATGTATCCCTTGATTGCTTCCTCAGGTGCATCACTGTTTGCGCAAGCGATACCTGCCTCGGTGACGGCGCCGAGAATTAGCGTTGATAGTGGTTCGATTGGCTGATTGTCGATGAGTCCCCGTTTCATCGCTGCAGATAGTGCCGACGGCACCTTCGCGCCAAAATGCTCTCGGTCGATATCGCGCCAAAGCTGCCAGCCTAGAACCGACGGGCCATCCGTCAACATAATGCGGCCGAGAGGACCTTCACTGCAGACCTTAAAGTAGGTTTGCGTACCTTGGATTATTCCTTCAAGCGGATCCTTCGCGAGGCGACCGGCCTCCGACACTTTCTCGACGACCTCTATCGCGGCCTGCTCAAAAACCGCCCCGAAAATCGCCTCCTTGTTGGCGAAATGGTGGTACACGGCCCCTTTCGCGACACCGGCGACAGCTGCGACCTGGTCTACGGTGGTGGACGCGAATCCTGCGCCACCGAACAGCTCCCTCGCTGCATCGATGATTGCCTTGCGTGTTGCTTCCCGTCGATCCGCCTGCGTTACCATCCCGTTGTCTTATCCCATCGATCCTGGAAGTCTATTGACTTTTTGACCGCCAGTCGGTTATTTACCGACTCACGGTCGGTATTTGCATTAGTACCAGCTTCCTGAGGAGAGTAATCACTCCCTTCACGCATGCGGGCGCAAACCTTCGTATCTCGGTTCCAGAATTCTTGAGGGCGATGAGCGATGATGTGGTCAGGTTGGACGCAAGGACAGGAAAGCCCAGATAGTCTTGAGGGCGCGAACAAGTTGTTCGTGAGCGTCACGCATTTCCAGGCGTCTAAAATTACGCATATGCCACGAATCGTCTTTGACGGGTGGCGTTTAAAGCGCCGGTGGCCTGAACTTACCGGCGCTGTTGGCACCTGGCTCTGGATGGATTGGCAACAGCTGAGTTCAGGATCGGTTTCGGTTTGGCGTACCCCTGCAGACATGCGGGCGTTTGTATCCTGGCCACCCCATAAAGTTGTCGCAGCCCGGTACAGAAAAGTCGGCCGAATGACCTCAACCAGCTGGGTCGTGAATAAGCTGAATCGAAGAGAGATTCGCATCGCCGCCATGCAGTGGCTTTCCACCGGCCGGCCGAGTGTTGACCGCGAAGATGCTAATGCGCTGGATTAGGCGACTTCAACTGTATTTTGGGAGAGTAGACGAGCATGAAACACATTGGCGTCCTGGCCCACAGTGCCGAAGGTTCTGCCCTATGCTATCTGACCATCTGTCACGCTGGCTCCGCGCGTCTCGGGGCGCACCTTCATCCGGACATCACGATGAGCGTCATCCCGATGGGCTTGAGTATGCCCGCGTGGGAGGCCGGCAATCTGCCGGAGATACGCGACACCCTAGCTTCGACGGTTGAAAGCCTTGCAAAGAGCGAGTGTGATTTCTTCGTTTGCCCGGACAATACAGCCCATCTCGCTTTGGAGGTCGAAGGGCGGAATTTGGCGCTGCCGGGACTGCATATCGCGGACGTGGTCATGGCCGAGGCCGCAAATCGTGGCCTTTCCAAAGTGGGTATCCTCGGCACTAAGTGGATTACCGGCGAACGGATGTACTTCGATGCGGCACGCCGTCGGGGGCTTGAGGCCATCGCTCCACCCAGCGCGGATCGATATTACGTGAATACCGTGATCTTCGAGCAATTATGTCGGGGAATCTTCACTGATGAAGCCCGGGCAGAGCACTCGCGGATCATATCAGAGTTTGGCAACGCTGGTTGTGACGCGGTTGTGCTCGGATGCACGGAGCTTCCTCTCCTCGTGTCGCAAGAGGATTCGATACTTCCAATTCTGGACTCTACGCGGCTGCTTGCCACCTACGCGCTCGACACGGCGCTCGGTGTTCATGCCATGCCGATTTGGAAAGGCGGCGCGATGGTCTCTGATCAATTGCCGAGCAACAGGCCATAAAGCCAAGGCAGCCCGATTTCCATCTCCGCAATCAACCTTTCCCATCGAACGTTTCAACCCAACTTTAGCAATACGCCGGGAGTGGAGTATCAATGCAGCTTGATAGCCTTCGTCTACCGATTACGACCGATCGGCTCTCTTTGAGACATTTTGTCGACAGCGATTTTGAAGCCTATGCCTCCTATCACTCCCTGCCGGAAGTCTATCGATATCTGTATGCAGATCCGCCCAGCGGGTCTGATCTGACGCAAAAATTTCGCTCGTCCCTCGCGGCGCAGTTCGCCGTCGACGGCGATTACCTGGTCTTGGCTGTTTGCAGGTCGCACGACGAAACGCTTGTAGGCGAGGTCGTTCTAAAGCTTGCCAGCACCGCGGCTCAACAGGGCGAAATTGGCTACATCTTTCATCCTGCATTCCGCGGAATGGGATATGCGACTGAGGCTGTGTCTGCACTAGTCACCGCTGCCTTTTCCACGCTTCGCTTTCATCGCCTCTTCGCGCGCCTGGATCCAAAAAACCTCGGATCAGTTGGCGTCGTTGAACGGCTGAAATTTCGAAAAGAAGCACATCTCCATCAAAATGATTACTTCAATGGCAAGTGGGGTGACGAGTTCATCTATGCCGTTCTGGCGTCGGAATGGGGGGCATGAGTAAGCCTGTCATAACAATTCAATCCGTCGGCGCATTTCTCGCGCGCGAATTTGGCGATGTCACGAGTTTAGTGCAGCTCGTCGAGGGGGAGGAATCCCGGGCATTCGGGTTCACTCTTGGCGCCCAGGGATACGTGTTGCGCATTAACGAAGCGATGGAAGATTTCCGTAAAGACGCCTTCGCTGCGCAGGCATTTGGATCAGTTGATGTTCCCATCCCGGCGATCATCCGCATCGGCGCGTTCGATGACGTTTACAGTTTCTGTGTCTCGCGGAGAGCCCCGGGCCTGACGGTTCAGGACCTGCCCGAAGCCGATCTCCCGGCGTCCGTTGGGTCCGTTGCGCATGTACTGGATGCCATTTCCACGTCAGATACTTCCCTCTTGAAAGGCTTTGGTCGCTTCGGGCCGGATGGGATTGGCACGCATAGGACGTGGAAGAGTTATGTGCTGGCGATCACCCGCCCGGATGAATACGATTGGCCGATCGTGTCAACCCGCCCGATGATGCAGCAAATTCTCCCATTATTGGATGAGCTCGAACGGTGTGCAGAGCACTGCCCCGAACGCTGCGCTCTCGTGCACGGTGATTTTGGGTCAAACAACGTATTGATGGATAAACAGCGGGTCACGGCGGTTATAGACTGGAGTGAAGCTCTCATTGGCGATCCACTCTACGATGTTGCAAACCTATTTTTCTGGCGCACCTGGCTTCCTTGCATGGAGTACCAAGCGCGCTACTACGAGCGTCGAAATCCTTCGCTTCTTCACGCTCCTAGCCTTCGAGCATATCAATTGCGTATCGGCCTCGATCAACTTTACCAAGGTCTGCGAGACCAGGAACATCAAGATGCAACTTGGGCGCTTGCGCGATGTGAAGAGCTCGTCGCCCATGGCGAACTCCCCTGAGACAGGCAGAACTTAAGTCGCGACATAGCGACCCATAGACGGAAAATTTCTTTATGCAGAACCTCAACGATTCACACGGCGTCCTTCCAGCCGCGCTAGCAAGCTTCGCGCCAGATTGGGTGCTAGACCTTACTTCTTACACTTGGACCCGACAGACAGAAGGCTGCTCGGAGGCAACTGTGTTTCGGCTGGACAGTGACGGCCTACCGTCATTGTTTCTCAAGACTGAGCCCAGTGGCCCTCTAAGCGAGATCGAAGATGAAGCGCATCGGCTCCGCTGGTTGGCATCGTCCGGGATTTCGGCGGCGCTGGTAATCAATGAGCATTACGACGCCCGAGGAAACTGGGTGCTACTAAGCGCCGTGCCAGGTTCAAACCTCCTTTCCGCTGACATCGATGCAGCCCAGAAAGTCACCATTTTGGCCGATGCACTTCGCCTTCTTCACGGCATCGACCCCTCCAATTGTCCCTTCGACCATCGGGCTGCAAATCGTATCAAAATCGCGCGTGCCAGGATGGAAGCCGGCCTGATCGACCAAGACGACCTTGACGAGGAACATCAGGGCCTGCAGCCCGCCGAGTTATTCGCGGCGCTAAAGGCGAGACAGCCAGAGAGCGAAGATCTTATCGTAACCCATGGCGATGCCTGCTTGCCGAATGTCATGGCATATAACGGCAGCTTCTCCGGGTTCATAGACTGCGGTCGCTTGGGCCTCGCCGACCGCTACCAGGATATCGCGTTGGCCACGCGAGATATCGCGGAAGAGCTAGGCGAGGAGTGGGTCCGACCCTTTCTCGACCGCTACGGAATTAGCGAGCTGGCCTCCAAGAAGGTCGCCTTTTATCGCCTACTCGACGAGTTCTATTGACTAGGGCCGGTTTTGACGCCCGCTGGAAATGCTCCGGGCACCGGCGCGCTTCTGGTTCTATCGTTGTCATCTAGGGTCGCGACAGATTGGTCAGTGTCAGTGGTCAGCCCCTTCGCGGTGACGCGTCACCTTCTCCCGGTTTCCGCAAATCCGCATGTTGCACCAGCGGCGCTTCCCCCCGCGTGACCTATCAACAAAGAGCCAGCCGCAACGCGGGCACGCGTGTATGCGATCACGCGGGAGGACGAAGAATGCTTCGATCGACAAAAGCGCCAATATCGAGGTGACTACGTGAGGATCCTTCCATTGGCTGATGCTGGGTTTCGGTCTGAAGTCTGAAATTGTCAGCGCGTCTGTCGTTAAACCGTGTCCGACGCACCTGAACAGACAACCTAGCTCGCTCGCGGACGGCTCCCCTTCGGAAGCAATGGCATTAAAAACTCCAAAGCTGGCTTCCCTAACCTCGCGAACCAGCGGGACAAACTCTTTGCTGGTAATACCCGCAACCGCCTCGGCTTGGCGGCCCTCGACAAGCCCAGAGGCGAGGAACCAGTTCCCAACGTCCCGAGCAGACGTGAGTAGCTCATTGCTTTTGATGGGATTCCGCCGATCATAAACCGCGTTGCAAAGATCCAAGGCGGGATGGCCGCCAATGAAGTGCTCTGGCACCCAGGTCATGTGCGAATTCGCCATGGAACTTAACCACATTAATCGTATTATCAGGTTACAGAATACGTAACCTTTAACAGCTTTTTATCCAGTTTCACAGCTGAGAGGAATATTAAATACGAACGATACTGGAGCTTATGTCCGATCAAACCTCGGCAATGCCAATCGATCGGACTAACCTCGCCTTGATTCCATCCCGGTTAGAAGGTAACGTCAACGCGCTCCCACGCTAATGCTGGACACGATATTTGAAACAACCGGACACCCGCGAGCTAAGGCGCGTTTGTCTCTGGCATGAGCCAATCGCCCCAGTCTCTGACGGCCCCCAACGCAACTGTGCCAGACGACCGTGATGGTGAGGTCCCCACGTGGCGGGTAGGTTATGAGGCGTCCTCACCGCCGTCCTCGTTGATCAAAGCAAGCATGCGGTAATCGAGAACCCGGTAGCCGCCTCGACCATAAACCAACAGCGCATCGTCATTGCTCTTGGTAACGAAAACCTCCGATACCGGCACGTTCTTAGCTCTCAACCACTCATGACCTTCAGCCATGAGCTGGCGTGCAATATTACGGCGCCGGTGGGACCGCGCCACATAGATCCAAGATAAGACGCCGGTCTTTATCGTCAGATAGCGATCCGTGCGCTGCTCTAAATAGATGATGCCTACCAAGGCACCTTCTACTACCGCCAGACGAACAAACCGTTCGGGATCGGCAGCCGCAGCAGCAATCTCCTCCCATTCCCGCTCCACAAGACCATGCTCCGCTATGTGCGTGTCGATGTCGGCGGTAGTCCAGGTCAGCCCATAGGCTTCACACCAGCCTGCAACATGCTCGACCAGCCAATCTGCAAGCCACGCACGGATGCATTCTCCATCACTCCCGGTAATTGTTCGAACACTGACGTCTTGTTTCGCAAGCTCCATTGCCCCCATCCCTTATTCCCGCAAGACGATTCCGGCCTCCTCAAGGCGCCGCCGACGCTGAAGTGTGTCTCACCGACACATCGATCGATTCCTCGCTGGCAGGCATCAGGATCTCGCATGGCGTGCAAATTCATTATGGAACGTAACCGTATGAACGGCGTTATCAGGTTACAAATTCTGTAACCTTTTTCAGCTTATTATCCGGTTTCAGGGCTGAGAGGAATGTTAAAACACACAAGACAGGGAGAAGGAGATGCAGAGCCCTTTGCATAGAACCGTTCATCGCACGATCGATATCGAAGGCTTGGAAATATTCTATCGGCATGCAGGTAACCCCACTCGGCCGGCGATCTTGCTGCTTCATGGCTTTCCTAGCTCCTCGCATATGTTTCGCAATGTCATCGAGCCTCTCGCGCAAGTAGCCTATGTAGTCGCGCCCGATTTGCCCGGGTTCGGCTTCTCTTCTGCTCCCTCAGCGGAGGCGTATAAGTATACTTTTGAGAACCTTGCGCACACGATCGAGGCTTTCCTCGACACTTTAGGGATCGATCGCTTCTACCTGTTCGTCAACGACTTCGGCACGCCCGTCGGGTACCACATTGCTACGCGGCACCCACATCGCATCCTGGGTCTGATTGTGCAGAACGGGAACGCGCACGATGAGGGATTGGGACCTGAATGGGATGCCCCAAAGGCATTCTGGGCCGATCCGAGCGAGGCGAATAGGAGCAAACTGCCAGATTGGCTTAATTTTGAAGGAACCCGCGATCAGTATACCGGCGGCCTTCCCGAGCGCCTCAAACCTTTGTATCCCCCGGAAGCTTGGCACCTTGATTGGGAGCGCATGCAAAGGCCCGGCAACATTGATATCCAGTTTCGTATCTTTACGGACTACCGGAGCCACGTTGAACGGTTTGCGGCAATCAAACTGTACCATGAAGAGCACCAACCCGCTTGCCTCATTCTATGGGGTCGGCATGACAGCTTTTTTCAGCTCGATGAAATCATGGCGTATAGCCGAAACTTGAACGATCTTGAGATCCATGTCTTCGAGAGCGGCCATTTTTTGTTAGAAACCCATCATCGCGAGTGCGCCGCTCTAATCAATCGCTTCATTGGCCAGGTGGAGACGGGTGTTTCCAGTGAACCCTCGGGTGGTGAATCCAAATTGAGTCTCGGGTAAATTATTCGGGGGCAAAGTTGTCCGTGAGTACAGATCTCAGTATTGGCGACAGAAACAAATCGAAGTGTCCCTTTTTGCGCCTCAAATTGGGGGGGCGGCATCGTCAACTTAACGGCTTGTGGAGATTGATCTGGGAAGATGCGGCATGACCCGTTGCCATGATCCACTGTACCGTCGTCATCGATTTCCAGCCGATGTGATCGCTCATGCCGTCTGGCTCTATTTCCGGTTCCCACTCAGCTTGCGCATGGTCGAGGACCTGCTGGCGGCTCGTGGTGTCATTGTCTCACACCAGACGATCCGCCTGTGGGCGGAGAAATTCGGAAGGCAATTCGCCAACAAGCTTCGCAAGCAGTCCGTAGGCAGCCTCGGCGACAAATGGCATCTGGACGAGGTCGTCGTCAGCATCAGAGGCAAAAAGCACTGGCTTTGGCGCGCCGTCGATCAGGATGGCTTCGTGCTCGACGTTCTTGTTCAGAGCCGGAGAAACGCCAAGGCGGCCAAACGCCTGGTGCGCAAACTGCTGAAAGGACAAAGGGCTGCACCGCGTGTCATGATCCCCGACAAGCTCAGGTCCTACGATGCTGCCAAGAGGGAAATCATGCCCGGCGTCGAGCATCGCTCACATAAGGGGCTGAACAACCGAGCGGAGAATTCTCATCAACCGATCCGGCGGCGTGAGAGGATTATGAAACGCTTCAAGTCAGCACGGCACCTTCAGCGTTTCGCCTCCATCCACGATCCAATCGCAAACCTGTTTCACATTCCCCGACACGACATTCCGTCTGGCCATCATCGCGAACTGCGAGCCGTCGCCATGCAAGCATGGCGCCACATCGCCCGCCTTCAAACTGCATAAAATGCGACCGCACCGCATAAACGTGGCCAAAACTCTTTAAGTTTACAGTGCCTGTACCGCACGTAAAGGCCGTACATATGACCGCAACGTCCGCATGCGTGAAATCGACTGCGAAGCCTTGCACTGCGGGCCGCTCCACATATGAGGTTGTACAGGCCCGAGAACCGGGCCGTTAATTGCTGTGGGCTCAAACCGAGGATCCGCTCACCTAGGAGAAATTCGATGCCACTCGGATGATCGATTGACAAAAAACTGATGTGAGGGATTTGAACCGACAAAGCGCCAGCCTCGTCTAATTAAGTCACTAATTTAGTTAGCCAAGACTGGCGCGTGAATCTATTGCGTCAAGATCACCCGGTGTTTTCTTGACGAACGGTAACCAAATCTATTCGTCCTCCGTGGCGCCACGACGCCAGTAAGAAACGACGAGATGCTGATTGTTGGCAAGCTGCATTTCCTGGCGAGCAAAAGCGCGGATGGCGCGGAACGTATTGAATTCGCAACCGGCCCATAGGTAAAGCCGCTCGCCTTTGTCAGGGAAATCGGCCTGACGGATTGCATCCATGAGAAGTGTCGTGGTGCCGGGGGGGGGGTCGCCGCGAAAGAGCCATTCGATCTCAACCAGCGCCGCCGTACTGAGAGTTTGGACCTCTGCCGCATCCGCGACTTCGAGAAAGACCTTGCCACGCACGCCGGCGGGCAAGTGTTCCAGCATGCGCGCGATGGCCGGAAGCGCGGTTTCGTCGCCGGCAAAGAGATACCAGTCTGCCTCGACCAGACCGCCACCGCCGGGGCCGACAACACCGACGCGGTCACCTATGCGCGCCGTTTGCGCAAAGCCCGAGCCGGGACCAGCATCGGCATGCAGCACAAAATCGATGTCGAGCGTACCGGCGGCAAGATCGAGAGAGCGCACCGTATATTTGCGCATGAGGGGGCGAAGCTCAGGACGATCCCAGGCGATGACGCCATTGCTTCCGACATGCGGCCATTGCGGCTCGATCGCCTCGGGGTGCTGGATCATCAGGTTGACGTGCAGCGCATCGAGGCTGGCAAAGCGTGCGACATTTTCACCGGCCAACGTCAGTCGGCGCATATGGGGTGTCAGCGTCCGACAGCCGACAACATCGAGGATGTGAAAATTCGGAGGTCGGGCGATTTCCCCGCCATCGCCCGTCCAGGAGATGACCGGCGGATCGTCGCCGGCAAATTCCAGGATATGCGAGGCGACGGACATGCGCGCGAGATAAAGGCCTTCGAGGTCCGCAGCAGTAACGTCGACAAGCGTTTCCTCGCCATCGTGTGAGAAGGCTGCACGGATGGAGCCAAGGCGCACTAGGGGGCCTTCCGGCCCCTCCTCCACCTCGGCATTATGTTCCAGCATATGATCGCAGAATTCCGCGATGACAGGGCCGGGATTGCGAAGAGCGATCCGGGCCCGGGCGGTGTATTCGCTGCCTTGCATGTCCTGTCCTTACGGCTTGAAATCGATCCAGAACGAGCCTTCGAGCGGCACCGCCAGAAAGCGTTCGTTGATCTCGGCGAGCGTCTGGTCGGGATCAACATCCGAAAAGATCGCGGGATGCATCCACTTCGCGAAACACTCGAAGACGAGGATGTTTAGCACGGAGATCGACAGCTGGTGCGAGATGGCGTGGGCACGCCCCTCTTGCACCGCGTTCAGTGCGCCACGGAAGTCCTTGCCAAGAATATCGGAGAAAGATTTTTGCGCCGCTGGCGCTCCGACGCCTCCTCCCAGCACCAAGCCACCCTGTAGGGCAAGATGTGGTCCGCCGGTCGCGATGTAGACGGCCGGATCCGCGCCGAGCACGTATTCCGGGCTAAGCAGTCCGTCATAGCCCGGCACGTCGGCGCCGATGCTCTTTCCGCCTGCAAGGCGCAGATACTCCGTCATGCGATTGCCCTTGCCCGGCGTGGAACAACAAGTCGCGCCGGCATGGGCATCGACGAGCACCGAAACAGGTTCGAGTGCCGCTGTGCGATCCGTAATGCGCTTGTAGCGGGGGCGCAGGAAATCGCCGAAGGCGCCGCCTTTCTCCCCCTGCCCAATGGCTTTTGCCAAAAGCTCGACGGAAAATACGGTCGTTTCCGCCTGGCCCTTGCCGTCATTGACAGGCCCGTCGAGGAAGAGCACCGGCACACCGGCCGCTTCCAGCGTCGTCATAGCCTCCGCCCAGCCGCTCTCCCAGATCGAAACGACGAAAAGGTCCGGTTTGACGGAGAGGATCGCTTCGACCGAGGTCTTTGCCGGCAGCACGCCGCCGACAGTCGGTATAGCCTCGATAGCGGGAAAGCGGCGGCGATAGGCCTCGTACATGCCACGGTCGATACGCTGGGGCGCCGCCCAGCCGGCGATACGCGCCACCGGATCGGGATCGACGAGAGCGAGCGACAGGAGAATGAGGCTCTCGTTCGTAGCGATGCGCCGAGCTGGTTCGGCGAGCCGAACCGTACGACCTGCCGCATCCGAGAGGAGGATTTCAGCCCGCGCCGGACCTACAAGCGCGGTCACAAGCAGGAACACCCCGGCCAGAATCCGGCAGAGGGCAGCCGGCAAACCGGCTGCCCCTCCTCTCGCATGGTCTTGGCTGTCCATGCTCACCACGAATATTTCAGGGTCGCAGTGATGGCGCGGCCAGCGCCGTAGTTGCAGCTTCCACCCGTGCTGTTAAGGCAATGGGAAACATACTCCTTGTCGAACAGGTTGGTGACATTGACGCGTAGCTTTGTGCCGGCAAAGTCCTTGTTGATCACGGCAAAATCATATTCCGCGCCGATATCGACAAGCGCCCGTCCCGGAATGCGTAGCTCGTCCTTGTAAGTGCTATCGGTCTGGTAGGACGACAAAGCGCGCACGCCGGCACTCAGTGTCAGGCCTTCCATGATGTCCGGCCGGTAGGCGAGCCACAGACCGCCCTGATGCTCGGGCAGGCGCAACACTTCCCGGCCCAACTCCGCCGGATTGTTGGATTCCAGCACCTTCGAATGCGAATAGGCATAGGAGGCCAGGATATCAAGGTTGGGCGTCAGCTCGTACTTACCCTCGATCTCAATACCGCGAACGCGCTGGCGGCCGGACTGGGCATTATAAAGCACATCGGTAGGATCCGGCGTCAGCGCATTTTCCAAAGTTAGGTTGAAGAGCGAGACGGCGACCATGCCGCGCCCCTCCAGCGGCTCGTATTTCAGGCCGATCTCGTATTGTTCGGCCGTCTGCGCCTCGAAGGCATTGCCCGCCTTGTCCGTGCCAAGCGTCGGCAAGAAGGCTGTGGAGTAGCTGGCGTAAGGTGCCAGGCCATTGTCGAAGAGATAGGTGAGACCTGCCCGCCAAGTCAGCCTCTGGTCCTCGGTCGAAACGACCGGCGAGGGCGTCAGCATGCGGTTCGTGCTATCGATGTCGGAAAAATCGTAGCGCATGCCGAAGGTGCCGACCCAGTTGTCGTACCGGATCTGGTCCTGCATGTAGATGCCGACCTGCTGCTGTTCCTGCAAGCCCGAGCGCTGGATGGCCGGTACGGGAATATCGACCTCGCCGTATCGCGGATCGAGGAAATCGATCGGCGGCACGCCGGCAATGGCATTGCCGAAATTGGTCGATGACGTCGCCTTCAGATAATCAAGGCCGAGTAGCAGCGTGTGATCGAACGCCCCGGTATCGAAGCGCGCTTCCACCTGGGTATCGACATTGAAGCTCGATACCCAGTCGTTGGAGATCGCCGAGGCTCGGTTCAGCGTGTGGCCATCCGCCCCATAGGCAAAGGCCGGATTGACGAGAACGAGGAACATGTTCTGATCGGAGCGGCCATAACGAAGATTCTGCCGTACCGTCCACGTCTCGTTGAATTCGTGCTCGAACTCGTAGCCGAGCATGTAGAAATCACGCTCGAAGACATCGGCATTCGGGTCCCCGAAGTTCATATCGCGCGGGATCTGGCCGAGCGGATTCTCAAGGAGCGTGCCAACGGCGGGATAGAAGCGCGGGTTGAAGTCCTCCGGGCGATCCTTCTGGTAATAACCATAGAGAGTGAGCGAGGTCTGATCGGTCGGCGCCCAGGTAAGGCTCGGCGCGAGCACCAGCTGGCGCTCGCGCTCCTTGTCGACCTGAGTCCCCATATTCTTGCCGAGCGCGACAATCCGGTAGAGCCAGTCACCGTCCTGCGTCAACGGGCCGGTCATGTCGAGCGTGCCTTGCAGGCCGCCGTGCGAGGAAGTCTGGATGCCGACCTCGTGATGCGCCGTCGCCTGCGGCCGCTTGCCGACCTGATTGACGAGCCCGCCGGGAACGGAGCTGCCGTAGAGCATCGATGTCGGCCCCTTGATGACGTCGATGCGTTCCAGTGCGAAGGGATTGACGCTCGGCGTCGCGTAATTGCTCGGGTCGCCCGGCAAGACGAGCCCATCGAGCCACATCGTGCCGTAGTTGTTGAAGCCGCGGATGTAGAGCCAGTCGTAGCGGATGTCGTAACCGTTCGGGTCAGGAAGCACGCCCGGTGTATAGCGCAGCGCCTCGGCGACCGTGTTGACGCCCTGTAGATCCATCTGCTCACGCGTAACGACACTGACAGCTTGCGGCGTCTCGCGTAGCGGCGTGTTCGTCTTGGAAGCGCTGCGGCCCCGCTTCGCGACGATGCTCCCGTCCGGCCCACGGCCGTTATCCCAGCCGCCATCGATCGTAATGGTCTCCAGCGCCGTGGCACCGGCATCCTGCGCACGCGCCGGCCCGGAAAGGCCCGTAACCAAGAGCGCGACGGACGAAGCTAGCCACAGGCGCCGGGCTGAAATCCCGCGCCTCGTCCTCTCGGCTCCGCCTATGCTCTTCATTTCAACCAAATTCATCATCACGGCCCCAACAGTCCCATCACCACACTTAAACTTGACTACTTAAATCAAGTTAATGTACTCCTTAAGGCAGCATTGGCATGACCAGCAATGTCGGTTCCTTTGCGGAACACTCAGATACCTTTGTGATCCGAGAAATCTCGGCACACCGTGAAGATTCGATAATATGGGCGGGTCAATGTCGGTGGTTCGCATACGGCAGGCGTAAAGGATTGAGCATGGCGGCCGCATCAGGCAAATCCGGGCAGGATGCAAACGAAGGACATGTGCGCGTGCGCGATTTTCTGCGGCACGACGGTATCGCGCTCGACAGCCCTGACGACCGGCTCTCTCCCGATGATACGCTGATGAAAGGCGCCTTCCTGCACCGGGAACTGCGCCGCGGTCTGGTCCTGCATGTCAGCGACGCCGTCGAGGAACGTGCCTTCACCGCCACGTCCCTGCTGCCGGAGGAGCTTTCCTGCATCTTCTTCCTCGAGGGCAAGGTGGACCTGTCGATCGGCGACCGCCATTTCGCCTTCCAGGCGGATCGAGGCGTTGCGCGCGGAGCGGCGATCATGAATGCCTGCCCTGAACATTTCGCGCGCGCTTCACGCGGGCGCCAGCACTTGCGCCATCTCGTGGTCTCCGCCACGCCGGAATGGCTGCACCGCGACGCACTGGAAGCCGTCGCCGATAGCAAGGGCGGCGCGCGGCTGCTGCGTGATCACCTTGCCGAGCATCGCTGGACGCTGACCCCGCGCATGGTCGAGCTCGTCCGCCAGATTTTCGCCCCCTCGCCGCTCATTCCGGACCTGCGCGACCTATATCTGGAAAGTCGTGCCGTGGAGCTTGTGGCTGAGACCATGGCCGCAGTCCTGCAGGCCGATCGCAACGACAGCGGAGGGAGTCTTCTAACCCGGCAGGACGCAACCTGCTTGCAACGCGCGAAGGATTTCATCGAGGCGCACATCACCGAGCCGCTCCGCGTCGACGCCATCGCACGCGAGGCGGGCATCAGCGCCAGTGGCCTGCAACGCCTATTCCGCGCGTCGGAGAACCGCAGCATTTTCGACTACGTGCGCAACATCAGGCTCGAACGCGCCTTCGCTGTCCTCGCCAAGGGTGACGCCAGCGTACAGGATGCAAGCATCATTGCCGGCTACACCAACCCCGCCAACTTCGCCACGGCCTTCCGTCGTCGGTTCGGCATTGTTCCCATGGCCGTAAAAAACAAGATTTGACGACCGCGCTATTGAACCAAAGAGAAGCGATAATGTGGCGTTGAACGGATTCGAACCGATATCCTGTCAGGCATCGTGTTAATCAAGCGTCTTAGCTCAACATTATCAAGCGGCGCACTTCTATTGGCTTTGCGACCAGCCGCGCAGCCTGATTGAGCAACGGCTTAAGATGCGGCATCGCCATGTGAGCACTGAAGTCCGCCTCACTTCTCCAATTCTCATAGAATACATAGATGCAGGGATCGGTTGCGTCCACGTGGAAGTCGTAGTTGAGGCAACCCGGCTCAACGCGCGTTGGCGCCACCTGTGCGGCGAGCACGTGATACAACTCTTCGCGCGTCTCGGGGCGGGCTACAATCGTGCCGATGAAAGTTACGCTCATTCTCAGCTCCTCTTCTGGCTGAGCGCGACGGCGAGAATGATGATGCCGCCGCGGGCGATCAGCTGCTGGCTGAATTCGAGACCCATCAGGATGAGGCCGTTGTTGATGAGGCCGATCATCAGCGCGCCGACGATCGTGCCGATGACGGTTCCCTTGCCGCCAAAAAGGCTCGTGCCGCCAAGCACCGCAGCGGCGATGACCGAAAGCTCGTCGCCTTCGCCAAGCTGGAAACGGCCGGATTGCAGGCGTCCGGCATAAAGCATGCCGGCGAGCGCTGCTGCCGAGGACGAAATGACCAGCACCTTGAACTTGATGGCCTTCGTGTCGATCCCGGAGTAGCGCGCCGCCGTCTCGCCGCCGCCGGTCGCCAGCACCCGCCGGCCAAAGCTTGAACGGCGCAAGACGATATGACCGATGCCGCCGAGAACCGCCATCCAGAGCAGCAGCACGGGGACCGGCCCGAGATTGCCGCCGCCAAACAGCCAGGAATAGCCGGGCGATAGGATCGGCACTGCCGAGGTCGCTGATATCCACATGGCGACACCTTTGGCGATGCCCATCATGGCGAGCGTGGTGAGGAAGGACGGGATGCCGATGCGGGTAGTGAGCCAGCCGTTGAACATGCCGACCGCAAGCCCCGTGGCGATACCTGCGCCCACGCCGACGATCGGCCCGCCCGCCGCGATCGCCATGGCGACGGTGACGGTCGAGAGGCCCGCGACCGCACCAACCGAAAGGTCGATCTCGCCGGCCGAGAGCACGAAGGTCATGGCAATGGCCATGACGGCAATCATCGCCGTCTGACGCACGATGTTGAGCAGGTTGTTGGGGTTGAGGAAGCCCTTGTCCGCCAGCGTCGCCGCGAAGACGAGGAAGATGACGACGAAGCCGATATAGATGATGTTCTGGCGCCAGTTGGCGAAGAAGGCGTTAGCCATGGGATACCTCCTGAACCGCAAGGGCCTTCTGGATTTCGATCTGGAGCCGTCGTTCGGCGGCCTGGAGACGGTGAGCGAGGTCGTCGGCGGGCACTGACGGATCTTCCAGCGCCTCACGCGGAAGATCCTGGTGTACGCGCCCCTCAGACATGACGAGGATGCGGTCGCACGCGGTCAGAAGCTCGGAGAGTTCGGACGAGATCATGATGATGCCCTTGCCAGCGGCTGCGAGTTCACGCACGAGGCGGATGATCTCGGACTTCGAACCGATATCGATGCCTGCGGTCGGCTCATCGAGAATGAGGATGTCGGGGTTCGTGGCGAGCCATTTGCCGATGACCACCTTCTGCTGGTTGCCGCCCGAAAGCGTCGAGACGGCATGGTCGCGGCTCGCCGTCTTCACGCGCAGGCGCTCGATTTGTTTGTCGGTCAGGTCGTTTGCCGCCTTCGTGTCAACGAGGCCGCCCTTGGACAGCCGGCCGATGACGGCGAGGATCATGTTTGAGGCGACCGAATGGGCGGGAATAATGCCCTGCGTCGCGCGTGCTTCCGGCACCAGCGCGACCCCCGCGGCAATCGCATCTCCCGGTTTGCGGATCGCGACGGCGCGGCCCTTGATACGGATCTCGCCCCTGACCGCAGGCTCGATGCCGGCGATCACACGCGCAAGCGACGAGCGGCCCGAGCCGAGCAAGCCGGCAAGCCCCACCACTTCGCCGCGATGCAGCGTCAGGGAAATGTCTTCTGGCTTGTGAAAGCCGCTGACCTTATTTAGCTCCAGCAGCACTTCGCCCCTCGCGGAATGGCCGCGCTCGACATCGGAGAGCCCTTTCGAGCGCCGGCCGACGATGTGTTCGATCATCGTATCGATCGGCAATTCGCCAAGCGGCGCGGTGATGACATGCCGGCCGTCGCGCAGGATCGTCGCGCGGTCGGCGATGCGGGCAATCTCGTCCATGCGGTGGCTGACATAGATGATCGCAACGCCCTTCGCCTTCAGCTTGCGCAGGAAGATGAAGAGCCGCTCGACATCGGAAACGGCGAGCGCCGTGGAAGGTTCGTCCAGAACCAGCACCCTGGCATCCTGCGAGATCGCCTTGGCGATTTCGGTGAGCTGTTTCTGGCCCGCCCCCAGGTCCGCGACCACGGCCTTCGGATCGACGAAGACTTCGAGCAGCGCGAAAATGTCCGCCGCGCGCCGCTCGGCTTCCCGGTCGTCGATAAGCCCCATACCATCACGGCATTCGCGCGTCAGGAAGATGTTCTGGGCGACCGTCAAGGTCGGGACCAGGCTCATTTCCTGGTAGTTCATCGCGATGCCGGCTGCCCGCGACGCCTCCGGCGTATGCACCGTCAGGGGCACGCCGCCGACCTCGATTGCGCCCTGGTCGGGGCGATGCACCCCATTCAGCACCTTGAGGATCGTCGACTTGCCCGCACCGTTGCCGCCGAGCAGCGCGTGAACCTCGCCTGGCAGTACCTCGAAGGAGACGTCGTCCAGCGCGCGCACCCCTCCGAAGGCCTTGCTTATGCCGGTCATGCGGACGGCAGCGGCGCTCGCAGTCATCCCACCTTCTCCCATTTTCCGGTTTCACCGGAGCGGATAAGGGCGTCGGCGACGAGTTCCGTCAACAGGCCGTCTTCGAAGTTCGGGCTCGGGAGCCGGTTCTTCGCGATGGCCGAGAAGAAATCGTAGCACTCGACGATCTTCGTTTCCGAATAGCCGATGCCGAGGCCGGGGATCGGCCAGAGGCCATTGCCATAAGGATGCGCCGGACCGGTATAGACGGTGCGGAAGCCGCGGGCATCGGCCGGGTCGTCGGCGAACATCACCTGCAGCTCGTCGCGGCGCTCGTAATTGAAGTGGATCGAGCCCTTGGTGCCATGGATTTCCAGCGTGATGAAGTTGTTGCGGCCATAGGCGTTGCGGGTCGCTTCCAGGCTGCCGATCGCGCCGCCCTCGAATTTCAGCATCGAGACGACCTCGTCATCGACATCCACCTCGCCGCGTTCGGCATCCTTGGCCTTCTCGGCCGCGCCGAGCTTGTCGACGCCGCCCTGCTGGAGGGGGCGCGTCTTGTTATAGGTTGTGGTGAGCGCGCTCACCTCGGCGATCGGGCCGACGAGATAGTGCGCGAGATCGACCACATGGGTTGCGATGTCGCCGACCGAGCCGGAGCCGGCGATCTTCTTCTGGAAGCGCCAGGAGAGCGGTGAATCCGAATCGGCCGACCAGTCCTGCAAATAGGTGCCGCGGAAATTCAGGATCTGGCCGATGCGGCCCTCGTCGATATACTTCTTGGCAAGCGCCACCGCCGGCGTGCGGCGATAATTGAAGGCGACCATGTGGATGACGCCAGCGGCCTTCACCGCGTCGTACATCGCCCTCGCCTCCTCGACCGTGCGGGCGAGCGGCTTTTCGCAGATAATATGCTTGCCGGCCTTCGCCGCCTCGATAGCGATTTCGGCGTGCACGTTGTTGGGCGTGCAGATGTCGACGACGTCGATATCCGGCCGATTGACGACGGCGCGCCAGTCCGAGGACGCCTCTTCGAAACCATAGCGGCGGCGCGCTTCCTCCGCCATGCCGTCCGTCACGTCGACGACGACCTTGCGGTGTGGGATGGCCGGTGCGGGCCAGAAGAACATCGGCATGGAGGCATAGGCCATGGCATGCGCCTTGCCCATGAACCCGCCGCCGATCATGGCGACGTTCATCACTTTGGTCATCGGGTTTCTCCTGAAAGAGGTCGGCTTCGGCCGTCTAGGCCGGGTCAATCCTTGCGGCACGGGGCACCTTAGTGCCCCGTGCCGGGCACATCACTGGCCAAGGCTCGTCTTGATGTTGTCGGTCGCTTCACTGGAATAGACAGCTTTCCAGCCGTCCAGCAACGTCTCCCGCGTTACCGGAAGGGCGGGAAGTGCCACGAAGGCGGGGGCTTCCTTGCCGAGCAGGGCATAGCCGGCAAGCTTGGCCTCGACCACGCCCGCATCATAGGGCCGCTGCGCGCCGAGCCCCTTGACGAAACCGCCCTGGGCCATCGAGATCGCCACGTTCTCGCCGAGGTCGATGGTCGTGATGACGAGGTCATCGCGACCGGCGACGCGCGCGGCCGAGATCACACCTTCGGCCGGCACGTCCCAGACCGCCCAGATGCCCTTGATGTTCGGGTTGGAGGTGAGGATCGCAGACGCCGCCTTGTCGGCGTCGCCCGAGAAATCCGGCCCGCCGATGCCCTGCTCGGCGACGATCTTGAGGTTGGGGTAGTCGGCGGCGATCGTCGCCTTGAAGGCTTCATAACGCTGCTTGGTGACGAAGAAATCGGCGGCGTGGAACACCAGGCCGATATCGCCCTCCCCGTTCAGCGCCTTCGCCATCAGATGCGCGGACGCGACGCCATTGCCGTAATTGTCTGCCGAGACGACCGACACGTAGTCCTTGCCGGCCACAAAGCCGGTCGGCACGTTGTCCATGAAGACGAGCTTGGTGCCGGCCTCCGCCGCCGCCTTGTAGGCTGCGGCCGTTGCCGTCGGGTCGGTCGGGATCGAGACGATGATGCTCGGCTTTTGCGCCATGATGGTCTCGATATCGGCGACCTGCTTTTCCGGCTTGAAGCCGGCATCGGTCACCGCAAGAACCTTGATACCCATGGCGGCGAACTGGGTTTGAAGGCCGTTGACCTGGGCGCGCGACCAGTCATTGCCACCATAGTGCATGACGATCGCCGCGGTGGCGTTCATACCCTTGATCCTGGCGAGTTCCTCGTCGCTAAGCGTGACATCGGACGCCGGCGCCGGGTCTTCGCCGGAAGGCCCCTTGGAGAGAACTGTCTTCTGAAGCTCCGCCAGCGCGGTGTCCGGATCGGCCGCGGCCGGTGCAGAATAGGCAAGAGCAAGCGCCAGCGCGGCAGCCGTGCCCAACAGGAATCGTCTCGTCATCATCACTTTCTCCTCCCGAAAGTGGGGCTTGCGCCCCGGTCGCGGCCGTCAGGCCGATTTAAGATAGGCCATGCTCGCTTTCGCTCCCTCAAGCGGATCAGGCCATGAATCGAGTTCGGTACAAACCCAGCCGGCAAAGCCGGTCTCCCGAAGGGCCGAGATGATCCCGTCCGTCGGGATGTCGCCTCGGTCGATGGGCGTGAAGGCGAAGGGCTCCTTCTGGAAACCCTTGAGATGCACATAGGAAATGCGCGCCGCATGCTCGCGAATGAGGGCGGCAGGATCGCCGCCGGCGGCCGCGAGATGGGCCGTGTCCGGGCAGAAGTGGATGCCGGTGAGCCCGAAGATCTTGCGCACTTCCGCCGGCCCTTCGACGATCGTCGAAAGATGCGGATGGTAGTGCGCGGTGAGACCGCGCGCCTCGGCGATCTCCTTCACGCGGTCGAGTGCGGCTGCGAGCTTGTGATAGTCCGCCTCACGGATACCGTCGAAGCGCTTGGCGCCGCCACCGATAACGAGATGCGGTGCGCCGAGCTCGGCGGCGCGGTCCGCAGCACGCACCACGCGGGCCAGTTCTTCCGGCAGGATGTCGTCGAAGATGAAATTGCCGCCAGCATAGGTCGCCACGAGCGCAAGCCCGTTGTCGGCGAGCAGGGCACGCATGTCGTCGGTGCTGAAATCGAGAAGGTTGCCGTCGAAGAGCTCGACGCCCTCGTAGCCTGCCACGGCAATGTCGGCGAGGGCGCGGCGCATGTCGCCGAAGGTGCGGTAGGCGAGATTGGTTATCGACGTGACGCCGACCGCATCCCCGCCGAGATTGCCCCAGCAGTTCGCATGATAGGCGAGCTTGAAGTTCGACATCGGCGCCTCCTCCCAGTGACCGTCGTGACTTTCAGATCGTCTTACGGCGTGAAAAATCTGATGTCAATTATTTACACGCACATCTCCCATATCTTTTGCTGATTTAATGCAAAAGTCAGATATTGCCAGTCGAAACAAGCGGCCTTATCAAGGGAAAGAAGGCGAAGCCGCCAGAAAGGAAGCCCCATGCCGACGACGGCGACCGCGCAAACTGATGGCCAATCCCGCCGCAAAGGCCGTCCGCGCGTCTCCGAAACCGCTGCACCCAGCCTCGTCGACATCCTCAACCTCGTGCGCACCGAGCTGGCCACCACCCGCCAGGAAATCGAACGACACAGCGAGCTTGGGCGCGCCGTCGTCGCTGATCGGCTCGGAACGCTCGGCGAACTGGGCCTCATCGATGAAAGCGAGCTCGGCACCGCCACCGGCGGCCGCGCGCCGCGCCTCGTGCGGTTCGCGGCGGATCGCGGCCGTATTCTCGTTGCGACGCTCGACCAGACCGCCATCGGCGTCGGCGTTGCCGATCTCGCCGGGTCCCTGCTCATGGAGCATCATGAGGCAGCCGAGCTGACCCAGCCGGTTTCCGCCCTGACAGAGCGACTGATCACGCTCTTTCGCTGGATTCTCGAGCGGCAGTTGGATCCGCAGCTCTATGGCATTTCCATTTCCGTTCCCGGCGCAGTGCCGGATGGCGGTGAAGCGCTTTTCCAGCGCAGCACGCCCGGTGTCCTGCCCGGCTGGGAAAGCTTTCCGCTGGTCGAGACGCTCATCGCCGCTTTCGATGCCCCGGTCTGGCTACGCTCCAGCGTCGAAACGATGACGATGGGCGAACTCCATGCCGGCGCCGGCGGCGGCCGCAACACCATGCTGTTCGTCAAGGTCGGCAAACGCATCGGCGCCGGTCTGGCAAGCGAAGGCACGCTGTTCCGTGGTGCGCAGGGCGCCGTCGGCCTTATCGGTTCGGTTCCGGTGACGGTGGGCGACAGGACCGGCACGCTGGAAGCCATGGCCGGTTCCGACCACATCGCCCAGGACGGCAAGGTCGCGGCCGAGCAGGGCGCGAGCCCCATCCTCGCCGAGCATGTGCGCCGCGGCGGCGACGTCACGGCCCTCGAAGTCGCGCAGGCTGCACAAATGGGCGATGCCGCGGCGATCGACATTCTAGCGCAGAGCGGGCGGCTGATCGGCCAGGTGGTCGCGACGCTGGCCAACATGCTCAACCCGGCGCTCATCGTGCTGTCGGGCTCAATCGCCCAGACGAACGACATCCTTCTTGCGGCGGCGCGCGAAGCGATCTACGGCGCCTGCCACCCGCTGGTCAGCCGAGACCTGCAGATCATCCGCTCGCAGATGGGCAGTTCGTCAGGGCTCGTCGGGGCCGCCATCGTCGCGACGGAGGGCCTGTTCGCCCCTGCCATGCTGAGGGACTGGATCATGGCTGGGCGACCCCAGGCGCATCCACTCTTCCAGCAGGTGAAGGGCGAGATTGCCCGACGCAAGACTATAGAGGGAAACACCGTGCGGCCGCCGGATGTTTAAGGAGGAAGCAATGGCGATTACGGGTCTCGGCCCTCACGGAGAGCGGGCATCGGCGCCCGAGCGGGTGCTGCTGCTGCCGGAAGATATGGCGCGCGCACGGGCAAGCGGCTTCCGCGTCGCGATCGTGCTGCACACGCTTGCCAGCGACTGGGCCAAGCAGCAGCTCTCCGGCATCGTCGGCATGCTCGGCAATTGCGGGGTCGCGGTCATCGATGTGGTCGATTGTGCCTTCACGCCGGAGGTGCAGATCGAGGCGCTGGAGCGACTGATCGGCGAGGCGCCGGACGCCATCATATCGCTGCCCGTCGCCAATTCCAAAGTGGCCGCGGCGCATGCGCGCGTCTCGGCGGCGGGCATAAAGCTCGTCCTGCTCGACAACGTGCCGACCGGCCTACTTCCGGGCAAGGACTATATCTCGCTCGTCTCGGCGGACAATTTCGGGCTCGGCAAGATCGCGGCGGAAGGCTTGTCACCGCATGTGCCCGATGGTGCGGAGGTCGGCGTGCTCGGCTACGACGCCGATTTCTTTGCAACGAACGAGCGCGAAATCGCCTTCGTGAAGTGGATGCAGATCAACCGCCCTGATGTGACGCTCCGCGTGCAGCGGTTCCCTTCCCTGTCGGACGTCGCGAAGACCACGCGAAACCTTGCCGAAGCCCATCCCGAGCTTGCCGGCCTGTTTGTCGTCTGGGACACGCCGGCCATGACCGCCGCCCAGGTTCTCGAAACGATGGGCCGCAGGATTTCGATGGCGACGGTGGACCTTGGACAGGAGGCCGCAATCGGCCTTGCCGCCAGCGAACCGCTTGTTGCCATCGCCGCCCAGCAACCCTTCCGCCAGGGCGAAACCGCCGCCTCCATCGTCGTGACCGCCCTACTTGGCCGGCTGGCCCCCGCCTGGGTCGCCCTGCCCGGTCTTGCCGTCACCGCGCGCAATGTCGTGGAATGTTTCCAGACGGTCTGGCGCATGCCGGCGCCGCGCGAAGTATTGCGCAAACTTAGCCTCGTCGGCCCGGAAAAGTAACTCCATTTTTTGCTCTTGATGGGATACGAACTATCGCTGCCTATGGGCGGTGAGCTCCCAGAGCCTTCCGATTGAAAACGTTTAGACTTTTCCGCAGCTTGGGCTGCATGCGCAGGCGCCGCTTGCTGAAGCAACCGCCTGTTGATTGGGTGCCCATATGACTCCCAATCAAGACTGGCGCCACCTCGGATGCGTTGCCAGCTCGGTGGGCGAAAAGACTGCCAATCCTGTCCTTGCTACTGCGTATCGGCGAGGACGATCAAAGCCTTGTTTCTGCCGTGTTCGGTCCAATCTCTCGTCTGCCAGCGATTTTCCCTCGCCCTTTCGGTACGACCATAGGCGTTCTGGAGACGGGATCGTCAATGACGATGCAGGCGAGGCCGAAGACGGTTTCGATGACCTGTTCGGTCACAATCCTGGCAGGCTGACCCTCGGCGATGAGGCGTCCCTCCTTCATGGCGACGAGATGGGAGGCGTAGCGGCAGGCATGATTGAGGTCATGCAGCACGGCAACGATGGTGCGGCCTTGATGGTTGAGGTCGGCGAGTAGGTCGAGCATCTCGATCTGGTGCGCGATGTCGAGGAAGGTCGTCGGCTCGTCGAGCAGCAGGATCGGCGTTTCCTGGGCGAGCAGCATGGCGATCCAGACGCGCTGGCGCTGGCCGCCGGAGAGTTCGTCAACGAGGCGGCCGGCGAGGTCCGTGACATGAGTGGCGTGCATGGCCGCGACGACGGCGACCTCGTCCGCCTTCGACCATTGCCGCAGGAAGGACTGGTGTGGATAGCGGCCGCGGGCGACGAGGTCGGCGACAGTGATGCCTTCCGGAGCGATCGCGCTTTGTGGCAGCAGGCCGAGCTTTCGGGCGACTTCCGTTGCCGGCAGGTCTCTGATTGACCCTCCATCCAAAACAATACGCCCCTTAGACGGCACGAGCAGGCGCGACAGGGCGCGCAAAAGCGTGGACTTGCCGCAGGCATTCGGCCCGACGATGGCGGTGAAGGACCCTTCTGGAATCGAAACTGACAGGTCCGTCGCGATGATGCGTTCGTCATAGCCGAGCGTCACGCCATCGGCATGGAGGCGCGGATCGGACGGATAGGGAGATCGGGTCATGTGCGGCCCTCCCGGACGAGCAGCCAGAGAAAATAGAAACCGCCGATACTGACGGTCATGATGCCGACCGGCAGCTGAGTGGAGAAGGAATGTTGTGCGGTCCAGTCGGCCGCCGTTAGCAACAGCGTCCCCACCAGGGCCGACGGTAGAAGTGCCACGCCGGCCGAGCGGGTGAGACGCCGTGCGATCTGCGGGGCGGCGAGCGCGATGAAGGCGATAGGACCCGCGGCGGCGGTCACGGTCGCCGTTAGCGCGACGCCGAGTACCATCAGCGACAACCGCACACGGCCGACGTTCACGCCGGAGGCGCGCGCCGCATCGTCGCCCATCTCCAGTTGCCGCATCGGCCGGGCAAGTACCAGCATCGGCGGCGCGAGCAGGGTGAGAACGAGGAGGACGGGGAGGAGCTGATCGATGCCAAGGCCGTTTAGCGACCCTGCACCCCAGATCGCGGCAGTCATTGCCACCTGCAGATCGGCTTCGCGGATCATCCAGGCGTTGAGCGCGCCGAGCATTGCCGAAACGCCGATGCCGACGATGATGAGCCGGAACCCCTGCACGCCGCGTCGATAGGCGAAGAGGTAGACGGCGAGCGCCGTGAGGATACCGCCGACGAGTGCGCCCGCCGCCGTCTCGTAGTAACCGCCTGATAGGAGAAGGATCGCTGCGAGCGCACCCGTATAGGAGCCGGCCGAAAAACCTATGATATCCGGTGAACCTAATGGATTGCGCGTCAGCGACTGGAAGATCGCGCCGCTCAAGCCCAGCGCGCCGCCGAGCAGAAAGGCCAGCCCAACACGCGGGAGGCGCCATTCCACGACGATCATGCGGATGACGTCCGTGTCAGGTCGGAGAAAGGCAGTGGCCACCTGTGCTGGTGTTACAGGATAATAGCCGGTCACCAGCGACACTCCAGCCAGGCCGATGACGAAAAAGAGAATGAGGCTGCCGACCAGCAGCGCGCGTCCGTCGAGCCGTCGCGACAGGCGGTCGCCGAGGATGCGGATGGCAAGCATGCGGCGCCCGAAATCCGGCGGGATAGGAGGACTGCTCATAGGCCATGCGCTCCCTTGCGCCGCCCCAGCAAGATTAGCACCGGCGCACCCAGTGCGGCAGTGACGATTCCGGCCTCGAGTTCGTCCGGGAAGAGAACCAGGCGTCCGGCAATATCCGCGGCCAGTAGCAGGATCGGCGCGAAGAGCATCGTGGCGGGGATGATGCGGCGCTGGTCCGGTCCGGTGAACCAGCGCACGGCATGCGGCACCATCAGTCCCACAAAGCCGATCGGCCCCACCGCCGCTGTCGCAGCACCCGCAAGAAGCGTGACGGCGAGAATAACGAGAAGGCGCAGGCGTCCGATGCCGACGCCGAAGGCGCGGGCGAGATCGTCGCCGAGCCCGACGGCATTCAGCGGCGGCGCCACCGCGAGCCCGATCGTCAACCCTGCCAGGACGAACGGCGCGACCATCGCGACGATCGCCATATCACGGCCGGCCAGTGCGCCGATGGACCAATGCCGCATGCCTTCGAAAACATCCGGATCGAGCAGCGCGATTGCTGAGCCGACTCCACCGAGCACGGCGGAAAGCGCAACGCCGGCTAGCACGAGGCGGAGCGGAGAGGCCCCGGACCGGCCGGACGCGCCGATGGCATAGGCAGCCGCAGTGATCACGAGCGCGCCGAGAAAGGCAAAGCCGAGAGAGCCCCATGCGGATTGCAGATCGAGGAGCCAGACGGCGAGTATCATGCCGAAGGCGGCACCCGCATTGACGCCGAGGATACCCGGATCGGCGAGCGGGTTGCGTGTCATCGCCTGGATGAGCGCACCGGAAACACCGAACGCGGCACCGGCCAGAAGGCCGAGGAGGGTCCGCGGCAAGCGATAATCGCGGATGACGACCGCGTCGAAGGACGCCGCATCAAACGCGAGGAATGCGCGCAGGACGGTGGTAGGCGACACCGGCCGCACGCCGACGAAGAGGCTCGCGCCCGAGAGCACGCCGAGAAGCAGGACGCCCGCGACCATTGCCAGACGAAAGCGCGGCCGCGCCACGTCCATGCCGCCACCGCTCGCTTCTGCCGCCAGCGCGCTCATACCCGGGCCTGCCCTTCGATCCAGTAGCCGACGGCATCGATTGCCTGTTTGTCGAAGCCTAGCCGGTCGCGAAAGTGCTTGCGGCAAGCGGACGCGGCGCGAGCTTCCCCTGCGATGTAGATGTAACCGGGGCCGTCCGGCAGTGTGGTGAATCCTGCGGCGATTTCCGGAAGACGGGTAGGCGCTTCGCTCCCATCCCGCTGGCCATGCGTCTCATGCCAGACCAACTCGACATCGGCCCGGCTTCCGAGCCTCTGCCGGTCGGCAGCGGACGGGATTTCGACATGCACGATGGCACGCATCTCCGCCGGCAGTTCCTCCAGAATGCGGCCGGCGGCCGGCAGGCCGGTGATGTCTACCAGCAACAGCATCCATTTGGCACCCGGCGGCGGCTCGAAGCGGCCCTCCGGATTGCAGATGCCGACCACGTCGCCGACGCGCGCAGCCATGGCCCAGCCGGCAGCGACGCCGCCCTCATGGGCGACAAGATCAATGACCATCTCGCAGGTTCGTGGGTTCCAGGCGCGCACCGTATACGGCCTGTTGGGGCAGGCCAGCGAGCCGTCGGGCCGACCCCACCGGCCATTCTCCATCAGCACCGGCAGTGTCACCGGCGTCTGGGGATCGGGGCGAAGCGCCAGGCGTACCCATTCGTCAGGGTGATCGGTCGCGACCAGCCGCTCGCCGTCCTGCACCTTGAGAACCACACGGATCATCGATGGCGTCAGGTGGATGACGGCCTCGGTCGTTGCGAGGAAATAGTCCTCCACATAGGGTTCGTGCTCGTGCTGGTGGGACATGCCGGCGCCTTCCGTTCAGGCCTTCAACGCCGCTTCCATCCGCGGGAGGAAGGCGGGGAAAGCATAGGGGATGGAAAGGACATTCGGCCACGAGGCCGCCCAGATCGATACCGGGTCGTCGAAAGTGAAGCAGCGGCCACGCCGCACAGGCTCGAAAAGGCGAAACAGGCTCTGTGCCTCGAGTGCCGCCCGCGCACTTTTCTCCAGCCACATGACGAGAAGATCTGCCCCGACGCTGTCGATCACTTCGAGGCTGACATCGACAGAGACACGGCCCGGATTGCGGGATGCGAGCTGACGTACACCTTCGGAGGGAACCATGCCAAGCTGGATAAGCCAGTCCACCCGCGTTTCGCCCGGAAGATAGACGACGATATCGCCGCGGCCCGGAAAGAAGGTCGCGAAGGTGAAGCTCCGGCCGCGCAGGGCCGGCCAGCGGTCGCCGTAGCCTTTCAACAGCCCTTCCGTTTGCACGACGAGCTGTTCCGCCTCTTCCGCCCGTCCAAGTGCTGCGCCCGCGATCCGCGTCTGCTCGTGCCAACTCGCCTGCCAGGGTCCCGATCGGTAGGCGACCGTCGGCGCGATGCGTGAAAGCCGGCCGTAGGAGACGCTGTCGAGGCCGGAGAACACGCCGAGCACGAGATCGGGCGCCAGATCAGCGACCATTTCGTAATCCGTCATGCCGCCTTCGAGCAGCAAGGGAATGTCAGCGCCAAAACGCTGCGCGCACCAGGGCGTGATACCGCTGTCGAACATGCCGGACCGCACGATGCCAAGCGGCCTCACCCCGAGCGCGAGCAGCGCGCATTCGTCGCCATAGCCGACGGTGACGACACGCTTGGGCGGTGACGCGATTACCGTGCGGCCGAGCGCGTGCTCCACCGTCGCAGGAAACGTCGCCGTCGCGCCAGACACCCGTTGCGGTTCAAGCAACAGCGCCCCGGCTCCCGCAAGGAAGCCGCGGCGTGTCGTCCCCAGACTGCGGGACGAGGATAAAAGCATCAGAACTTGAACTTCGTCGAGATGCTGAAGCTGCGCGGCTCGCCATAGAAGCCGGTATCGAAGTTGCCGAGGCCGGCAAAGTACTTCTCGTTGAAGAGGTTCTTGACGTTGAAGGTCACGTCGATCTTCTCGCCGAACCGGTATTTCGCCATCGCGTCGACCAGAAGCACGTTCTTCTGCGTAACATTCTGATAGACATTCGCCGGGCTCCAGACAAAGCCGTGGATCTCGTCCTGCCAGCGCAGGGCCCCGCCGATCGTCAGGTTTTCCCATTCGCCGGGCAGCGTATAGCTCGTGTAGAACTTCACGACATTGTCCGGCGCGCTCGTCTGGATGAAGGAATAGACGAGATCGCCATTCGCCTTGCGCGCGCGAGCATGAGTGTAGCTCGCATAGACGTTCCAGTCCGGCAGGATCTCGCCCGAGGCCTCAAGTTCGAAGCCCTTCGTCGTCACGCCCTGCACCGCCCGATAGTAGTTCCCCCCGCGGATCGGATCATATCCGGCAACTTCCGCGAGATTGTCCTGCTTGGTCATGAACACCGCGGCACCGGCATTCAGCGCGCCGTCGAAGAAGCTGCCCTTCACGCCGGTCTCGTAGCTTTTGCCCTCCTCCGGCGCGAGGTAGGCGCCGTCAACGTCCTGATTGCCCTGCGGCCTGAAGATGTCCGTGTAGCTCGCATAAACGGAATAGGAATCGTTGAGATTGTAGACGATGCCGGCATAGGGCGTGAGCTTGCCCTTGGCCGAGTAGGCACCCGGCGCGTTCCATACATCCGTGGCGATGTCATAGGTTCCGCGGTCGTTGAAATCCCACCAGCTGATGCGACTGCCGAGAATGAAGGACAGGTCATCCGTCGGCTTCAGCCGCGTGGCCGCATAGACGCCATACTGGGTCAGCGAATCCTCATAGTGCCCTGCGAGTGCGAAATCCGGCTCCTTCGTGTTGCCGTCCCACTCGAAGAAATTCGGAACGGACGGATCGTAGTCGACGCCACCATAGCCATACCAGGGTCCGCTGTCCGTTCGCCGGGAGGCGGTCGCCCCAAACATCAGGTCGTGTTCGCGGCCGAGCAGCTCGAACGGGCCTGACACCTTGGCATCGATGGTATCCTGCACGATCCGGCCCGAATATTTGCCGACAAACTGCGAGACACCGGCGCCCGTGACCGGATCGGGGAAACCGCCGCCGGCGGAGCCAAGAACACTGTCATGCCCGTTGCGGCGATGGTTGTAGGTCAGCTCCGCCTTCCAGCCATTGTCGAATTCATGGTCGAGCGAGACGAAGAAATTGTTGGTGAACGTATCGCGACGGCTCCAGGTCGTGGCCGGGTTGGTGGAAACATCCCAGTCAGTACGGGTTCCATCGGAGAAGAACATCGGCAGGCCCGTCCAGCTCGAGCCGCGCGGGCGGTTCTGCTGGTAGTCGGCACCAAGCGACAACGTCGTGCTGTCGCCGATATCGGCTTCCAGCACGCCATAGAGCGTGAAGGACTTCTTCTCGTAGTGATCGAGATAGGATTCCCCATCTTCGAAGGATCCGGAAAAACGTCCGCGCAGCGAACCGTCGTCATTGAGCGGCCCGGAGACATCCAGTTCGCTGCGATAGGTGTTCCACGCGCCGAGCGTGCCGGTCACCGAACCCTGGAAGGTGTCTGTCGGGCGCTTGCGCACGAGATTGACCGCCGCACCGGGATTGCCGGCCCCCATCAGGAGGCCGTTGGCACCCTTCACCACCTCGATATGGTCATAGATGGTCATGTCGGCATTGCTCAGGCCGAAATCGTAGACGCCATCCGTCTCGACGGCCACGCCGTCATACTGGAACTCGGTGATTGCGAAACCACGCGCGGTATATTCGGTGCGGTCGCTGTCATATTGCTGCGTGGTCATGCCGCTTGCCGATTCAAGCGCGTCACGCAGCGACGTGCTCGCCTGATCCTCCATCCGCTTGCGCGTGACGACCGTCACCGATTGCGGCGTCTCAGCAATCGAGAGCGGCAGGCCGGTCGCCGTCGTCATTTCGCGTGTCGTGTAGGAGTTCGTTCCCTCGGTCGTAGAACCATCCCCCTCGACATTGATCGTCTGCAGCACGGTCGAGCCGTCCGCCAACGGCTGGACCTGGGAAGCGGACGACGCCGAAGGATCGACGATCGTCACCGTATTGCCGACGGTAAGCTTGTAGCTCAGCCCGGATCCCGAAAGGATCGCCGCAAGGCCGCTCTCCACGGAATGCGAACCGGACAGGCCGCCGCTCGTCTTTCCGCGCACGAGGCCGGCGGGGTAAAGGATCTGCAGGTTGGCGCGATTGGCGAAGCGGGAGATCACCTGGCCGAGCGGGCCGGCCGGAATGGTGTAGCTAACGGCCTGAGCGCGAGCCTGCTTTGCTTCCTGGCCATAACCCGACGTCGTCGCCGCTGCCGTCGCCAGGACAATCGCCATGCAGGCGACGCCGCTGCGCAGGCCCCTGCCGGTCTTCGAAATCATGCTCATGCGCCTCAACCTTTACCGTCATTCTCGAGGCGTTCTGCCCCATCTACCCCACATGACGCATGCCGGCGCGCACGTCCTCACCCCTAAAGTGGAATTTTTTTATCAAATTTTAAAAGAGACCCGCGGCGCTCACGCCGGCCGCAGCACGACGAAGTAGTCGGTGAGCCTGTAGGCGGAGATGGGAAGCGTGCGGGTGATCGTGTCCAGCACACCATCCGGATTGGCCATGTCGAAGATGCCGCTAACGCGCAAGGCCTGCAGGCCCTCGCCATAGATCCGGATCGAGCCGCGTCTGTACCGGTTCACGTCCTCGATCACCTGGCCCAGCGGTTGATCCTCGAAGATCAGCTTGCCATGGCGCCACGCGGCAGCGACCTCGGTATCGATGGTGCCAACGCGCGCCACGCCATGCTGCCCGTAGGACAGGGTTTCCGGCGCGTTGAGCACGACGGTCGATGCATCCGGCGCCACCACGGAAACAGTGCTTTCCTCCACGTCGACCGTCACGGATGTCTCGCGCCGGTGGACGGAGAACCGTGTGCCGAGTGCCGTGGCGACACCTTTCGACGCCTCGACCGAGAAGGGTCGCGCCTTGTCTGCGGCAACATCGAAGAAGGCACGACCCTGCAGGAGATGGATGCGCCGGGCACGGTCGTCGAAGCCGACGTTGATCGCGCTGTCAGCATCAAGCGTCACCTGGCTGCCATCGGCGAGCCTGATGGTGCGCTGCTCGCCCGTGCCGGTTGAAAAATCGCTGAAGCTGCCGAGATAGCCGCCCTGCCAGGCAGCGACACCGGCAAGGCCCGCGGCAAGCCCAGCGCCGGTCCCCACGAGAAAGCGTCGCCGGCCCCCGTCGACCGGATCGATCACCGGGCGCGGAATGGCATCGAAATCCGCCCACAGGCCTTCGAGCTTGAGGTACTCCAGACGATGTTCGTCGGCCTCCGCCAGCCAGCGGGCATGGGCAAGACGCTCGGCCTGCGTCGTCTCGCCGGATTGCATCCGGACGAACCATTCCAGCGCAACCGATCGCGGATCCGTCTCTTTGTTCGCCATGGCGCTCATCCAACCCGCATGCCCGGTCGATTTCCTCGACGCTCATCTGGAGCAAAGACGTTTCTCACGCAATGACACCTCAGCCCCGTCCTGATGTTTCCCCTCATTCGAGATGCTCTCCAAACCGGTCGCGGCAGGTCGCGAGCGCCTTCATCAGAAGTTTTTCGACGGCACTTCTCGATATGCCGAGCTTTGCGGCGATCTCTTGATGGCCAAGACCGTCGAACTTGTGCAGGACGAAGGCCTGCTTCTGGCGCGGCGGCAGGTCGTCGACGATGCGGGTGAGAAGCACGAGGCGCTGGCGGTAGTCCACCTGTTCTTCCGGCGATGGTGTATCTGCCGGCTGCTCGATTGCCTGCTCATCCGAAGCGAGGCGCGTGCGCACCTTCTGCCGACGCAGATGGTCGATCGCCGCGTTGTCCGCCATGCGGAAAAGATAGGAACGGGGATTGTCTACGACCGTATCGCCACCCATCCGACTGATCTTGAGAAAGGTTTCCTGCGCCACGTCATCCGCATCGGACCGACTGCGCAGCTTGACCGTCAGATGCCGTACGAGCTCGTTGTAGCTATCCACAAAGGTCCGAAAGAGGAACTTGTCTTTCACGAGGCGATTCTGACGGCGACTGGAGGATTAAGACAGGGCCAAGCCCAAACTTCGCCTCCAATAGGCGCGAAACCCGGGGAGGTCAATAAATCTGGAGTTTGAAATTCCAGATTTATTGACCTCCCCGGACAGCGAGATGATATCCTTCAACCGGCAGGCCGTGCGTCTGCCTATACAGCTTCCCTCAGCGGACCGATGCGCCTGAAGAAGACGCATCGGTGGTCTCTACGAAATCAGCTCCAGGCATGAAGCGGCGGCTTTTCGCCGTTGAGGAAGTACTTTCCGAGGATGGCGTATTTCCAGCGCACAGGATCGTGAAGTGTATGGGTGCGGGCATTGCGCCAATGCCGGTCTAGGTGATGCTCAGCGAGCGTAGAACGCGTGCCGGCGAGTTCGAACAACTTGTTGGTCGCGGTGATCGCGATTTCGGTCGAGAGGATTTTTGCCTCGGCAGTGACGATCTGGGCCTCTGCAACCGTTTCCGCATTCGGATTCGCGACCGCACGGTCGATGGCGTGGCCGGCCTTTTCGAGCAACGCCTGGGCGGCGTGCAGGCGAAGTGTCAGGTCGCCGACGGCCTGGATCGTGTAGGGATCGTCCCAGGCATGGTCCAGGCCACTGTCGATCCATGCACGGCTCTTCGTGCGCACGAAGGAAACCGTTTCGTCGATGGCGGCCTGCGCGATCCCGGTATCGACGGCGACCTGGATGATCTGGAAGATCGCGCCGTCAGCCGTCGGCACCTCATAACCCTTGTAGCCAGGCACCAGATGGGTCTTTGGAACCTTCACATTGTTGAGGATCACCGTGCCTGAGAGCGTCGTGCGCTGGCCAAAGGAAGACCAGTCATCGATGACGGTCAGGCCTGGCGCATCGCGCTCGGCAATGGCGTACCAGGCACGGCCCTCCTCATCGAGTGCGACGACCGGCACGAGATGGGCGAGGAGCGCGCCGGAGGAATAGAATTTCTGGCCGTTGACGACGACATGGTCGCCGGCATCGACAAACTTCGTCTCGAAATCGGCGGCGCGTTTGGAACCGAATTCGGAGAAGGCATTTCCAAAGCGCGTGCCGCTCAGCACCTCGGCAAAGAGCAACTTCTGCTGCGCCTTATCGGACACGGTGCGGATCGCCGCCACGACGCCGAGATGGTTCTGGGCGATCTGACCGATCGAGGAATCGGCCGCCGAGACGATCTCGATCACCTTGGCGAGCGTGGCGTAGGAGACTTCGGGACCGCCGAATGCCTTCGGCACGTTGATAGACCAGAGGCCGCTCTGCGAGAACGCATCAAGCTCCTTCACCGGCCAGATGCGGTCACGGTCGCGGATCGCCGAACCCGGCGCGATCTCCGCTGCGAGCGTCTTCGCCACCGCGATTGCCTCGGCGTCGCTCTTGATGATGTGCGCCGGCTCGCTCGGACGCGGCACGGCCGGAACGCCCTCGACGGCATCCTTCGTGTTGACGTTGGAAATGGTCATTGTCTGGCTCCTCTTCGGGTTGAATTCAATGGACGAGTGCGGCCGCGGCCGCGGTGGGTTTCTGGCCGAGATAGAAGGCCTTCACGTCGTCGCGCGACTTGAGATCTGCGGCATCGCCGGTGAGCACGCTGACGCCGTTCTCCAGAATGACCGCCCTGTCGGCAAAGGTGAGCGCGACGGCTGTGTTCTGTTCGGCGACAAGGATCGAGAGCCCCTCCTCGCGGTTAAGGCGCTTGAGGGTGCGGAAAATATCCTGCACGACGAGGGGCGCGAGCCCCATGGAGGGTTCGTCGAGCACAAGGAGACGCGGGCGCGACATCAATGCACGGCCGATCGCCGTCATCTGCTGTTCGCCACCGGAGGTGAGGCCGGAAAGCACCCGGCGTTTCTCGCGTAGTCTGGGGAAATGCGCGTAGACCTTTTCGAGGTCGATCGCGATTTCCGCGCGTGACGCACCGCGGCCGAGGCCGCCGGAGACGAGGTTCTCCTCGACCGTCAGCGTCTTGAAACAATGCCGGCCTTCCAGCACCTGCACCAGCCCCAGACGCACGAGACTTGCCGGCGTCTCGCGCGACACATCACGGGCTTCGAACAGGATGCGGCCGGCATTCACCTGACCGCGCTCGGCCGGGAGGAGGTTCGAGACGGCCTTCAGCGTCGTCGTCTTGCCCGCACCGTTCGCGCCGAGAACGGCGAGGATTTCGCCGCGCGCGATCGAAAGGTCGACACCATGCAGCGCGGTGATGGAGTGGTTGTAGGTCGCATGGAGGCCCTCCACGGTCAGTATCCGGTTTTCCTCGGTCATTTCAAACTCCTCTGGCGGATATCGTCGGGCTCTCGGCGAAAATCCGCGGCCGGGCACCAAGCGAGGAAGAAGTCGCGTGGCGGCCGGCCGCAGGACCGCGCGGTAGGGCGCGCGGCCGTCGGCATCAGTTCGTCACCGCACCCGCATCATCGGCGGTACGAAGCGTGATGCCTTTCTCGGCCGCATAGGCCTCGGACGATTTTTCGATGATCGGCCGCAGCAGTGCCCAGTCCGGCGCGATCCAATCGGAAACGACGTTCCACTTCTTGCCGTCCCATTGCTGGAAGGTCACGTAGCCGTTGCCCTCGTGGTTGTCCCATGTGACGTTGATCGAGTGGAACAGGTCCTTCGCACCGAGCGCTTCGACGCGGGCCTGGTCGAGTTGCAGATGCTCGAAGCCCCAGCGCACTTCGTCGCCAGTCAGCGTGCGCTTGCCGAACTTCTCCTGCGCGATGCGGACCGCTTCGACGTTCAGGATGCCATTGACGATGCCGAGATTGTGGTAGACGGAGCCGATGCGGCCCTTGTCCTCAAGGTTACCCTTGCCGGCGTCATAGACCGTCTTCACGATTTCCTTGACGACAGGGTATTCGGCGCCCGAAGCCTGCGTGGTGATCGCCGTATAGCCCTTGGCCGCATCGCCCGCCGGAATGACGTCCTCTTCAGAGTTCGACCAGACATTGCCGATGATGTGATCGACCGGGAAGCCGGTCTTGGCGGCAGTCTTCAAGGCGACCGGGTTCATGACGCCCCAGCCACGCAGCACGACATAATCCGGCTTGGCGCGGCGGATCGTCAGCCATTGCGACTGCTGCTCATTGCCCGGATGCGGAACCTCGATCTGCTGCAGTTCGAAGCCGTATTTCTCGGCAAGCAGTTCGTAGATCGGGATCGTTTCCTTACCGTAGGGCGAGCCGTGGTAGAGCACGGTGATCTTCTTTCCCTTCAGGCTTTCGACACCGCCCTCCTTCGAGGCGATGTAGTTCACGATACCGGATGTCTCGCTGTAGGGGTTGAGCAGCAGCGGGAAGACGTAGGGAAAGACGCGGCCGTCCGTCGAGTCGGTGCGGCCGTGGTTGATCGTGATCAGGGGCACCTTGTCCTGCGCAATGCGGTCGATCATTGCATAGGCGATGCCGACCGAGAGCGGGTTCCAGGCGGCAATACCCGGATTGCTCTTCAGGCGCTCATAGGCTTCGACGCCGCGCTCGACCTCATACTGGGTTTCGGCCTCCGACCACGTCAGCTTCACGCCGTTGACGCCGCCATCGCGGGTATTGATGAGGTTCAGGTAGTCGATGAATCCGCCGAAGAAGCCGGTACCGCCGGCCGCATAGGGTCCGACACGATAGCTCTGGAGGGGGAAGTGCTGCTCGTCGGCCTGCGCCGGGAACGCGATGGCCGCAAGGCCGATGCCGGCAGCGAAGGCGGCCGCTCTGATCTTGGTAGAAAGGGTCATTTGTGGACACACTCCGTCTGTCGGATGGCCTTGCGCCGTCCGGTTTCGTTTCTGGGTTCAAGGGCTTTTGTTGTTGGAAGCCGAAGCGGCTTCGTGGTCTCACGTCCGTCGGAGGACGGCCGCAAAGCGTGACTTCAACCGATCCCACAGCGCGACCAGACCGTCCGGCTCGAGAATCAGGAAGAGGATGATGAAGGCGCCAATGACGATGCGCTGCGTCATGTCGAGCACACCGGAATCGAAGACATCGCCGAGCAGGAATGCGCCCAGTCTTGAGAGCACCAGGGGGAAGACGACGATGAGTGCTGCGCCGAAGAAGGCGCCGCGGATCGAGGCAAGGCCGCCGATGATAATGATGAAAAGGATCTGGAACGAGCGATCGAGGTTGAACCCGGCCGGCTCGACCGTACGCAGGTAGGCGAAGGCCCAGAGCACGCCCGCAACGCCGATGATGAAGGAGGAGATGGCAAAGGCGAGCAGCTTGGTTCGCAGCACCGGAACACCAATGATGCGGGCGGCGGTCTCGTTGTCTCGCACGGCGATGAAGTTCCGACCGGTCTGCGACGACACCAGGCGATAGGCGAGGAAGGTGAAGACGGCCACCACCGTCAGCGCAAAGAGATAACGCCCGACCGCCCCTTCGAAGGGCAGGCCAGCGATCGAGAGCGGCGGTGCATCGATAACGCCGGAGGCCGAATTGTTGGAGAACCAGCTGAACTTCGTCAGCGCCCATTGCACGAAGAACTGCGCCGCAAGCGTCGAGACCGCGAGGTAGAAGCCGCGCAGGCGAAGGCTCGGAAGACCGAAGACAATGCCGACGGCAGCGGCCGAAAGGCCGGCGAGCACGATGGAGACGACGAGCGGCAATCCATCGATCCGGAGGTTGAAGTTGTAGGCCGCAAAGGCGCCGACGGCCATGAAGGCGGCAGAGCCGAGCGAGACCTGTCCCGCATATCCCGTCAGAATGTTGAGCCCCACGCCGGCGAGGCTCAGGGCGAGGAACGGCAGCAGGATCGCCTCGAACAGATAGCTGGTCCCGACGAAGGGGATGACGAGATAGGCGATCGCCAGCACGGAGATCGGCCCGGCATAGCGCGGAAGGGAAACGGAGGGCGAAAGATCTGTTGCGATGGCGGACATGACGTCAGACCCTTTCCAAAAGCTTCTGGCCGAACAGGCCGGAGGGGCGGATGAGCAGGAAGGCGAGCGCCACGACATAGGCGAACCAGCCCTCGATGCCGCCGCCGAAATATTCGCCGATATAGACCTCCGCGAGCTTCTCCGAGGCGCCGACAAGCAGGCCGCCGATGATGGCCCCCAGAATGGAATCGAAGCCGCCGAGAACGAGAACCGGCAACGCCTTCAGGACGACGAGAGAGAGCGAGAACTGTACGCCGAGGCGTGCGCCCCAGAGAAGGCCCGCGACCAAAGCCACGAGGCCCGCGGCAGCCCAGACGCTCGCCCAGATCCACGGCAATTTGAGACCGATGGCAAGGGCGGCGAACTGATCGTCCGCAACGGCGCGGAAACCGAGACCGATGCGGGTGTAGCGGAAAAAGGCGGAGAGCAGCGCCACCATGCCGGCCGCGACGACAGCGGCAAAGATATCAAATTGGCTGATGAACACGCCGCCGACATCGAAGGGAATGTCCTCGATACCGAGATCGAGGCCATGAACCTGTGTGCCCCAGATCAATTGGGCCGCGCCTTCGATGATATAGGACAGGCCTAGCGTCGCCATGAAAAGCGTGATCGGCGGCTTGTTGGTGAGCGGTCTCAGCACCGTGCGCTCAATCGCGATGCCGATGGCCACCATCGCCGCGAAGGTGATGGCAAAGGCGGCGGCAAAGGGCACGCCCTTTTCGACGAGGCTGACGAAGGTCAGCGCGGCGAAGAGCAGGAGTGCGCCCTGCGAAAAATTCAGGACGCCGGATGTCTTGTAGATCAGCACGAAGCCGATCGCGACGAGCGAATACATGACACCGGACAGGAGCCCGCCGATCAGCACCTCGGTGAAGAAAAGCCAGTCGAACCCGGCCATCAGATGCCCTCCCCGTCTTCGTTTTCCGGCGCCACGCCGAGATAGGCGTCGATGACGCGCTGGTCGCGTGCGATCTCCTGCGGCGTGCCGTCGGCGATCTTGCGGCCGTAGTCGAGAACCGCGATCCGGTCGGAAAGCCCCATGACGACGCCGATGTCGTGCTCGATCAGCACGACAGTGATCTGGTACTCGTCACGCGCCAACCGAACGTAGTCGGCCAGTTCGTTCTTCTCCGTCGCCGTCATGCCGGCCATCGGCTCATCGAGCAGGAGGATGCGCGGTTCGGCGGCAAGTGCACGGGCGAGCTCGACACGCTTCTGCAGGCCGTACGGCAATGTGCCGGCAAGCCTGTCGGCATAGGGTGCGAGATGCAGGAAATCGATCACGCGGCTTGCCCGTTCGCGGGCATCGACCTGTTCGCGGCGCGCGCCCGGCAATCCAACGATCTGGCTCAGGAAGCTCGACCGCCCGACGAAGGCGCGGCCAGCCGCGACATTGTCGAGGACGCTGAGGCCCTTGAACAAAGCGAGGTTCTGGAAGGTGCGGGCAATGCCAAGGCGCGCAAGCTTCTGCGTCGGAACGGGACTGTAGACAGCACCGTCGATCGCCACATGGCCACGATCCGGACGATAGACCCCGGAAATGACATTGATCAGCGAACTCTTGCCGGCACCATTCGGGCCGATGATCGCGCGGATTTCGCCATGTCGCACGGCAAGGTCCACGTCCTTGAGCGCGACAACGCCGCCGAAGGACAGGTCGATGCCGTGCAATTCCAGTGCGAGCGCCTCGTCCGCGCACGGCACAGGACGGTCCGACGCCGCACGCACGCCGCGTAGCTCAAGGTGCTCCCGGATATCCGGCGGTATCGCTACCTCGCTGCCGAGGCCCGCGAGCAGAAAATTCGATGCCGACATGTCTTATCCCGTCTTCCGGTTTCAAACCGGCGCAATTTCCCGATCGCGGACACCCTGGTGCTCGCGTTGCGAGGAGCGGCGGCAATCGCCGCCCCGTCTGGTCGTCTCTCGTTTATTCGGCGGCGATGGCCGCGCTCTCCTCTGCCTCTTCCAGCGCGCGTACGAGCGGGATGACGTGTTTGCCGAAGTACTCGACCTCTTCCTGGAAATGCAGGAAGCCGAGCAGGATGAGGTCGGCACCGGCGTGCTTCAGGCGCACGATGCGTTCGGCCACCTGCTTTGGCGTGCCGATCAGGTTGGAGCGGAAACCGTCATTGTATTGGACGAGGTCTTCGAAGCTCGATTTCGCCCAGTTGCCCTCGCCTTCCGGCGAGGCCTTTCCGGCATTCTTCACCTCGTGGCCAAAGGCGTTGACCGCTTCCGGATTGGCCTTCTCGATGATTTCGGCAAGGACGGCCTTCGCCTCTTCCTCGGTCTCGCGCACGATGGCAAAGGCGTTGACGCCGACCTTGACCGAATGATCGTTTTCCTTCGCCTTTCCGCGGATGTCGTTGACCTGCTTGGCGATTTCCTCCGGCGTGTTGCCATTGGTGAAGTACCAGTCGGAGACGCGCGAGGCCATATCGCGTGCCGCACGCGACGAGCCACCCTGGAAGATTTCCGGCTGCGGATCGATCGGTTTTGGCTTCAGCGAGTAATTGTTGAAGCGATAGAAGTCACCGCGGAAGGTGAAGCTCTCTTCGGTCCAGATGCCGCGCAAAGCACGGATGAATTCTTCGGAACGGCGGTAGCGTTCATCATGGTCGAGCCATGGTTCACCGATCGCATGGAACTCGCCACGGAACCAGCCGCTGACCACGTTGACCGCGACGCGGCCGTTCGTGAGGTGGTTGATTGTTGCGATCTGTTTGGCCGCAAGCGCCGGGTTCCACGGCCCCGGCAGGATCGCCGCGATGACCTTCAGGGTCGTCGTAGCTTCCAGCAGCGAATGGCTAAACGATACGGACTCATGCTGGAACTCCGCACCGTAGCCTGCCGTGAAACGGATCTGGCTCAGCGCATAGTCGAAGCCGCTTGCCTCGGCGATCTGCGCGAGCTTGCGGTTATAGTCGATCGTCCAGCTCGTGCGCTGCTCGATGTTGGAGATGACCAAGCCACCGGAAACGTTCGGCACCCAGTAGGCGAATTTGACGGGATCCCTGCTATGTTCTGTCATGCGAAACTCCTCTCTTCCTTGTATCAGTTGGTTGCCGCGTCGCCGGCGACGAGGCGCAAGCCCGGATTGGTTAGATCGCCTGCGGCCGGGGCCGCGCCGGGCAGAAGATCAAACAGCTCGCTGACGGCGCGCTCGATACGCGCTTCGACGATCGTGTTGGTCAGCGTGTATTCGGTGAAATCCACCTCGACCGCATAGACAGTCGTGGGGACCGTGACTGCGCCGAAGAAACCAAAAAGCGGCCGGAACTGATGCTCGAGCATGAGGCCATGCAGTGGTGTTCCGCCCGTTGCCGCCAAAATCACACGCCGACCCTGGAGGGCTCGGAAATCGACAAGATCGAAGAGATGCTTGAGGGCGCCGGTATAGGATGCTCGATAGACTGGGGAACCAACCACAAGCACGTCGGCGGCCTCGACTGAATCTACAATCGCGCGCCCAGCATCGTCGAGTTGGTCGGCGCGCAGCGCCCGGAAAAGCACCGGCGCCGATTCAGCGAGATCGAGATGGCCGGTTTTCACATCTGCTGTGCGGGCGATGGCCGCAACAATTTGCTCGACAAGATGCGCCGTTCGCGATGGCCGCTTGACGCTACCCGAAATGCCAAGGATCTTCATGTCGTCCCCCATCTTCTATTGTTTATATTTTCTATCGTTTTGATAGATTATCAAAGGCGCGTATTCCAAACTGCGCATATTTTGTGGAAAGCCTTCCCGCCCAAAGACACTTCGGCAAACGATGTGAAGCGTCACCGAAGCCCGGAAACATCACGGCTTATAGTTAGCGTGGATTGGGACGCCGAAGGCTGGCTGCAGCTATCGTGACAGTCGCGAATGATCTTGCGTGACGCTCAAGTCATGCAAGGAGACATCACCGCCAGCGCGCCTGCTCGCGGACACGGGCCGGATTTTCTTTTCCTACATAATAGATAAATTAAATGGGAATTCCTCGCTGACGGTATGGAGTACGGTATTTTCAAGCGGAAATTTTCCCTTTGAGACACATCAATCATGCCCACCCGCAAAATCGTTCTCGGCACTATCCTCTACCCCAGCGGCCACCATGTTGCTGCTTGGCGGCATCCGTCGACGCAGGTCGCCGCCAATATCTGCGTCAGCCACTACATCGCCGCTGCACGTGCGGCTGAAGCCGCCGGCTTCGAAATCGCCTTCATTTCGGACCGTCTCGGTGTCCCGAAGGGCCGTGCCGAGGCGCTGCGCCGCGTGGATGAATGGTCGCACGGCTTCGAGGCGCTGACGCTTGCGTCGGCGGTGGCGACGGCGACCGAGACGATCGGCATCGTTGCAACGGCGTCGACGACCTTCAACGAACCCTACAATCTCGCACGCCAGCTTGCCTCGCTGGATCTCATCAGCAATGGCCGCATCGGCTGGAACATCGTTACCTCCTCCCTCCAGCAGGAGAGCGACAACTTCAACATCGGTCCCGACTTCGACCACGCGGCGCGCTACGACCGCGCCGGTGAATTCGTCGAGGCCGTGCAGAGGCTCTGGCAGAGCTGGAACCCGGACGGTTTTGTCCGTGACAAGCAGAGCGGTGTTTTCTTCGAGCCGGATGCCGTGGAGAGCGTGAATCATTCGGGCACGTATTTCCGCAGCAAAGGCCCGCTCAACGTCATTCCTTCCCGGCAAGGCCGCCCGCTTCTCGTGCAGGCCGGTTCTTCCGATGCGGGCAAGACACTCGCCGCCCGGACGGCCGATGTCGTGTTTACCGCACACAGCGATATCGTCTCCGCGCGCGGTTTCTATCAGGATGTCAAGAAGCGCGCCGTTGCCTCCGGCCGGCATGTTGATGACGTTCTCGTTTTGCCCGGCATCTTCCCCGTCATAGGGAAGACCAAGACGGAGGCGGAAGAAAAATACGCCGCCCTGCAGGATCTGATCCAGCCAGACGTCGCTCTTTCACTGCTTGAGACCTATCTCGGTGACGTCGACCTTTCCGGCGTCGATATCGACGGCCCGCTGCCCGACCTGCCGGTCTCCAACTCCATCCGCAGCCGACAGACGCTTTTGACGGAGCTTGCCCGCAAGGAAGGCCTTTCCGTCGGCGCACTTGCCCGCCGGATTGCCGGCGCGCGCGGCCATTGGCAGGTCATCGGCACGGCCGAAGCTATCGCCGATGAGATCGAGGACTGGGTAGCCGGCGGCGCGGCCGACGGCTTCATGCTGCTGCCACCGACCTTCCCCGCGGGACAGGACGATTTCATCGCAGGCGTCGTGCCGCTGCTGCGCGAACGAGGGCTTCTCACACCGGGCCCGACCGATGGCTCGCTACGCGAACGGCTCGGTCTGCCCCACCTTGCGCGCTCCGAGGCTGGCAACACCCGGAACCACGCCTGACCTTGAAAACCCAACCGGAATGGAAAACTCTATGCACACCGCTCTCAAAATCCTTTTTGCAACATCCACAGCCCTTGCCGTCTTGATCCCGGCCGCAGCGCAGGCGGCCCCCATTACCGTGGCCGATCCCGGCTACGCTACTGCGCAGGGCACAGCCTATGTCGTGAAAATCCTCCTCGAAGAACAGCTCGGCAAGGAAGTCGAGGCCATCAAGGCCGGCTCCGTTCCGGTCATCTGGGAAGCGCTGAACCGCAATGGCGGCGAAATCGATATCTGGACCGACGTCTGGTTGCCGAACCAGCAGGCCCTTGTCGATCAATATGCCGGCGAAAACGGCAAGGTAAAGCTCGCCGCCAATTCCTATGCCGGTACGCAGGGCTATTGCACGACAAAGGTGACGGCGGACAAACATGGCATCCATTCCGTCTTCGACTTGGCCGATCCGGCCAAGGCAGCCGTCTTCTCGGCAGACGGCAAGGGTAAGGGCAAGATCTGGCTCGGCGCTGCCGGCTGGCTTTCCACCAACATCGAAACGGTGCGCGCCCGCGACTACGGCTTTGCCGATTTCTTCGACCTGCAGACGACTGACGAAGCCGTCGCCACGGCCGATCTCGACGCCGCTGTGAAGGCTGGTACTGGCTGGATCGGCTACTGCTACGGCCCACACCAGAATTTCGCCCGCTACGAGCTCGAAGTGCTGGAAGAACCCAAGCACGACGACGCCGCCTGGAACTTCGTCGAGCCGTCAGATCCAAACTGGCTGGAAAAGTCGTCGATCAAGTCGGCCTACAAGGATGCGGCTATCCATATCGCCTACTCGAAGTCGCTTGCCGAAAACGCACCTGAGGTGGCGGCAATCCTCGAAAGGGTGACCTTCACGACAGACGCCGTCAGCAAGCTCGCCTTCGCCATTGCCGTCGAAGGCCGGAACCCCGATGATGCTGCCAGGGACTGGATCGCAGCCAATCCCGACGTCGTCGCCGGTTGGGTCGGGAACTGACCATATGATCGAGCTTGAGGACGTCTGGAAGGTTTTCGGCAACGACGAAGCAGCGGTTCTCACCGAGGCACGTCGTGCCGAACCTGACGAAGCCGTCCTCAAGCGCCTTCGCGCGGTTGTCGGTGTGCGCGCCGCCAACCTCTCCGTCAAACAAGGAGAGCTGATCTGCCTGATGGGGCTCTCGGGCAGCGGCAAGTCGACGCTCGTGCGCCTCATCAATCGCCTGCTCGAGCCGAGTGCAGGAAATGTGCGCATCGATGGCAGCGATATCCTGTCTCTCGGCCCCAAGGCGCTGCGCGAATTGCGCTCGCACCGTATCGGCATGGTGTTTCAGTCCCACGCGCTGCTCGCGCATCTCTCGGTACGCGACAATGTAGCCCTGCCTCTCGAAATCCGCGGCATCGCCCGCACGAAGCGCGAGGACCGGGCTGACGAATTGCTTGTCCGCGTCGGGCTCGAGGGGCTGGGAGACCGACGTGTCGGGGCACTCTCCGGCGGTATGCAGCAGCGCGTTGGCCTAGCCCGGGCGCTCGCCGCCGATCCGGATATTCTTCTCATGGATGAGCCTTTCAGCGCGCTCGACCCGTTGATCCGCTATGATCTCCAGACGCAGTTCATGGCGTTGTCGCGTGAATTGGGGAAGACGACCGTCTTCGTGACGCACGATGTCGATGAGGCCTTCCGCATCGCCGATCGTGTCGTGCTGATGCGGGCAGGCCGTATCGTCCAGACCGGAACGGCCGAGACCCTCGTCAACCGGCCTGCTGACGACTATGTCCGCCGCTTCGTCCGCAATGCCCGTTTGCCTGAACGAGACGAGCTCCCACCTGTCAAAACAAGAGCCATCGCATGACCGAGCAAACCGCACGCGACGAAGCCATCGCCCGCTTTACCGGCAGCAGCGGCGCCTACTACCGGCAAGCGTTTCAGCGCATCGGCGAACGGCGCGGCTATACGCCCTCCGTCAACGCCGCCGCCGTCCTGCTTGGCCCGATCTGGCTTGGGGGGCGCCGGCTCTGGTCAGCCTTCTGGCCCTTCCTGATTGCTGATCTTCTCGCCGTCGTGGTGATCGCATTCGCACTTTCCGGGGGAGCGAGTACCGAACAGGGTGCACGCGCCGACCGCCTTGAACGGCTCACCGCCACCCGTCTGTCCGAGGCGAAAGCCGCGAACGACAGGGATTCAACATCCACGATCGCAAAGTCACTTACCCGCTCCGCCACCGCACTAGAACAGGCAGCCCGCGAGGCGCGGCAGACCGCCACCGACGCCAAGGCCGCCGCCTCCCTGATACTGGTGCTCGGAGGCGGACTCCTTGCCGCTACCCGTCTTGGCCTGGGGGCCATCGCCAACCATCTGGTGGAACGCCGCTTTCGCGAATGGCGGCTGGAAAGCGACACGGCCAAATCCGGCTTCAGCCCGCTGCACTCCGCTGGCGCCGCAGCCCTGCTCGCTATCCTCATTCCGATCATCGCGCTTCATTTTAGCGATCGGACACTACTGGACGCCTTCCCGAGCGACCCGGCCTGGAACTCCGCGGCAGCGGCTTGGCTGGACCAGGTCATCAGCTCGATCAGTGGCACCCTCGCGCCGGCCGCCGGAGCGTTGACCAGCGCGATCAATGGGATGCTGGGGCTGCTGGAGGCGGCTCTTACCGAGACGCCATGGCCCGTCGTCATGGCGATTATCCTCGCCATCGCCTGGCAGCTCGCTGGATTCCGCGTCTTTCTTCTGACCTTAGTCGCGATCAGTTATATGGCAATCCTCGGCTACTGGGAAAAAAGCATGCAGACCGTAGCGCTTCTCGGCACCGCGGCGCTGATCTCGATTGCCATCGGTATCCCGCTCGGCGTTCTCTGCGGCTACAACCGGCGCGTCGCCGCAATTGTGCGTCCATTGCTCGATTTCATGCAGACAATGCCGGCCTTCGTCTATCTGATACCGGTTATCGCCCTCTTCGGGATAGGCAAGTCCTCCGGCATCATCGCAACCGTCATCTTTGGCATCCCGCCCGTCGTTAGGCTCACGGCGCTCGGCATCGCTTCAGTGCCGTCCTCCGTGCGTGAAGCCGCGATTGCCTTCGGTGCGTCCCGCAGCTTCATCCTCTTCAAGGTCGATCTCCCGACCGCCGCACCGTCGATCATGGCCGGCATCAGCCAGACCATCCTGATGTGCCTGTCGATGGTCGTCATCGCAGCGCTGATCGGCGCAAAGGGCCTAGGAGAAGACGTGCTGCACGCCCTGCAGTATGCGGCGCAAGGACAAGGCCTGCTCGCCGGCTTGGCAATTCTCCTGTGCGCTATCGTACTCGACCGGATGGTCCAGGGACGTCGAGCGGACGGATAGAGGAATTTCGCTGCTGTCGATCTCCAGGACGTGCGGCGATCCGTCCACCCTTCCAAGAAGATAAACGCAATTTTCCATGGCTTCGATGGTTTGAGGTCCAACACGCTCGTCGACGCTAGTTCTCGCTCCCAGCCGATTCACACGGGAGCCACGCTGGTCATTGTGTGTTGATTGCCTTTTAGCCGCCGAGTGCCGCCAGACATGCTTCCAGCATGGAAAGCATCGCACGGGAACCGTCCAGACTTGCAGCACCGTCGTGCAGGCGCACTTCGCGCCCGCCCTTCAGGAGCGCGAGGACTTGCTGCGTGGAGGCAATCTTGTAGAGGATTTCATCCTGGGACCTGATGCGTGTGATGTACTGCATCTCCTTCTCGTCAACAAAGAAAGTGAACGGCCGGCCCGACACGTCCATGAAATCCCGGTCTCTGTCACGGAAGCCGATATCGATGCCACCAGAGGCATCCAAGCGGATGACGCTCGACCGACCCGCATCATGGCGACGCGTCGCCTGGCAGTTTTGAAGGTAATTTGCCTGATCGAGATTGGCCAGAACCTCCCATCCAGCCACCGACTGAACCTTGAGAAAGGGCGATGTCAGCACCGCGTCTTCTCGTTTGAGTGCGGTCTCCTTAAGAGCTTTAGCCCGCTCATTCTTGATCTTGGCGATCGTGTTCTGGTACTTCCATGTCAGTCCGAGTTCGGCGGCATTCACCACTTCGAACCGATAGACCATAAGTTCTTCTTCGGGGATGGCCCGCGCCTTCACGAGGGCTGTAACACCAAAACAGGTCCCTTCGCAGGACTCGATGTCGATGTAGTCCATGGCCGCCTTCGCCGGCTCCGACATTTCGAGCAGAATATCGCCTTCTTTGTGCATGTTGCGATAGGTAAAGAAGAGCTGGTCGAACTTCTCCAGGAAATGAACGTAGGGAGCCGGATCGAAAGGGATATGGGATCCGCGCCGGTAGAATTTGTCGCCAAAATAGTCGAAGATAATTCTGTTTTTACTGACCCCGCCTCCGTCTATATCGATCAAGGAATCGACGAACACCGTGTTCTTGCACGGCTGATCCGGGTAGTTGAAGAACAGGTCGAGTAGGATGATCTCGCCGTCGGCTATGTCCTCACCCACCTTCTCGCCGCCGGCAAAGCTTCCCCTTCCACAAGGATCGTCCGGCGGTGTGCTGAACGTGAAGTTACGAAACGCCTCGTTCTGCCGACGGAAGCTGAAATCCTTGTCCATGAACTCGATCTTCTGTTTCGCAAGGTTTGCGAACATTCCCTGTGGATAGCGGGACAGATATTTCCGGTAAGCCTCCTGACTGTCGGCGAGCGCGGCAAATTCGAAGAAGGCGACCTCGTCACCGCCCGCCTCGGCCGGTTTTCCTGCGACGAACTGGAAGTCGCCGTAGACCGCGCTGTTTTCCCAGGGTTCCTGCTTGCCGCCGGTGCGCTCCTGCACGGTGGCGCGTACGCGCTTGAAGACATTCTCTATGGAAAGGCCGGGAATCGTCACGGATTCGGCGAGCGCCGCCGCATAGGGACTAGCACCGGTATTGCCGTCGGCCGCGAGATTGCCAGGAGAGGTCGAGAAAGCGACGATGCGGCCGAGCCGTTCCGGTGCCGTCGCAAGGCCGCGCCTGAGGCCGCGCGTCTGCTCGAACGGGTTGTCGCGGCAAGAATCGAGTACGACGATCTGAAGGCTAGTCCTCACCGCATCGAGCCGGCGCGTGAGTTCGCTAAGCGAGAGCGCGACCGAGCGCAGCTCCTCTTCGGTACCCAGCTTGACATCGACAGGTAGCAGGTAGTTCTGCCCGGAGATCTGGACGCCGTGGCCGGCGAAGTAGACCATGACAACAGGATTTTCAACGGTGGCCAGGCGCGCCACGAAGGCATCGACCGCCGCCAATGTATCCGCCGCCTTGGCATTCGCGACCTTGGTGACGGCAAAGCCGCTCTTTGCCAGCGCGGTGCCGACGATCTCGATATCGTTTTCCGGATTGCGCAGGGGTGTCGCTACCTCGTAGCGGCTGTTGCCGATGAGAAGCGCGTGCCGCACGGACGCCGCCGCCTCGATGGGCAGCAGCAGGATTATGAAAACCAGGATTCGCCGCACCGACATCACTCTCATGTGTCCCTCCCCGACCCATCAAAGCTTGCGTCCAGACGCGAAACGGGTGTGCGAAAGGTTTTATTCACCTTATCTAATTTGCGGCGTGAGCCAGAGGAATGGACCGCTTCGGCCAGTGCCAGGCACCGACACCGCGACGTCCTGATGCGCCGCGTGGCGGAAAAGGGCGGCATGCGATCTATCGGGTTCGGTGCGCCGACCGTCGGAAACGGCCGGCGCACGTCGTTTTCTCGTTATGCTGCCTTCAGCAGATCACCATGCGGGTCGAGCACGAACTTGGTCGCGGCACCCTGGTCGAAGCTCTCATAGCCCTGGACGGCATCGTCGAGCGCGATGATCTTCGCGTTGACAATGTCGGCGATGGGCAGGCGGTCGTGCAGGATCGCCTGCATGAGCTGACGGTTGTACTTGAGCACAGGGGTCTGGCCGGTATGGAAAGACAGCGCCTTCGCCCAGCCGAGACCGAAGCGCAGCGACAGGCTACCCTGTTTGGCCGCGACGTCCGCCGCACCGGGATCTTCCGTGACGTAGAGGCCCGGAATGCCGATCGAGCCGGCGGCACGGGTGATCTCCATCATCTGGTTGAGCACGATGGCCGGCTGCTCACCGCCTGCATGGCCACGCGCTTCGAAGCCGACGGCGTCGATAGCGCTGTCGACCTCGTTTGTACCGACGACCTCGGCGATCATGTCGCCCAGCCTGTCGCTCTTGGAGAGATCTATCGGCTCAAAACCGACCCGCGCCGCATGGGCGAGGCGATCCTTGTTGAAGTCGCCGATCATCACGACAGCCGCACCGAGGATGCGGGCGGAGGCGGCAGCGGCAAGACCAACCGGACCCGCGCCCGCCACATAGACCGTGGAACCGACACCGACACCGGCACGCACGGCGCCGTGGAAACCCGTTGGCAGGATGTCGGAGAGCATGGTCAGATCGCGGATTTTTGCCATCGCCTTGTCGCGGTCGGGGAATTTCAAGAGGTTGAAGTCGGCATAGGGGATGGTGACGTAACGCGCCTGGCCGCCGATCCAGCCGCCCATGTCGACATAGCCATAAGCGCCTCCGGCGCGTGACGGGTTTACGGTGAGGCAGACGCCGGTATCCTGCGACTTGCAGCAACGGCAGCGCCCGCAAGCGACGTTGAAGGGCACCGAGACGATATCGCCGACCTTGAGCATCTCGACGTCGATGCCCTTCTCGATGACTTCGCCGGTGATCTCGTGGCCAAGGACGAGGCCGGGCATCGCCGTGGTGCGACCGCGCACCATATGCTGGTCGGAGCCGCAGATGTTGGTGGAAATCACCTTGAGGATGACGCCGTGCTCAATGCGGCGGCCGTCCGGTGCCTCCAGCTTCGGGTCATCGATGTCGCGAACCTCGACCTTGCCGGGTCGCATATAGACGACGCCTCTGTTTCTGCTCATAGTCTTGTCTCCTCCTGAGTTGAAGCCTGTCCGGCCCGCTCCTCCGCGGGCCGAATCATGGTCGGAACGCATGCGAAAACCGCCAAGCGGCCTGCAAAACGTCTCTCGACGAAGGATGGAAAGAAGAAGGAACAAAGCGGCCCAGAGGCAACGCTGTTCGCCTCTCGATCGCCCACCGCAATCGGCCGAGTCTTGTATTCAAGGCTGGTTTCCGGGCTTCGGAACCGTCCGTCAGGACGCCCTCGACACCTTCCCGGCCGTGGCCAGTGGCAATCGTCGAGGTTTTCGTTCCGCTACCGTTGCGGGGGCAGCACCGGCCTCAGACCGGTTTCCCAATTATCCACCCTGACGACGTCCGGGCGGCACCTTGAATGCCGTCAGCAAACCATGCGCAAGAGGAACTAGCCTTCGGGAATACGACATCCCTGACGTCGCCAACGACACCAGGCAAAAAAGGCCATCGATGGTACGAGGCACGCACGCCATGTGTCGCTTGGCATTTCACTACCATCCTGCGGAGTCGCGTTCTGGAGACAATATGCGGCGAGGGCCAGAGAGCTCCTGACTGCATCAAGGATGCTTGGTTTCCTACCCTAACAATCACGCTGTCTCGGTGGTTTCCACGGGACCGCTCCCAAGGTTTTGCTGGGTTCGGCAGACAAATAGAAAGGCGGCCCGGCATTTGGCCGGGCCGTTGAACTTCGCCAACGATGTAAGCGTTACTTGGCAATCGGCGCGTAGTTGCCATTGCTCCAGCGGTTGATGTCGTAGCTCGCGTCTTTCAGGTCGCCCTTCTCGTCGAAGGTGACGGTGCCGACCACGGTGTCGATCGGTTGGCCGTTCTTCAGTGCCTTCGCGACTTCTGTCGGATCATCCGAACCGGCGCGTTCGATACCTTGGGCGAAGGCCTGGATCACAGCATAGGAAAACAGCGTAAAGCCTTCCGGCTTGAAGCCGCCGGCCTTGATCTTTTCCACGGCTTCCTTCGCTTCAGGCTTTGCCTGCGGATCGGAGGGGAAGACGAACATCGTACCTTCACCGGCCGGACCGGCGACCTGCCAGAATTCCGGCGAGGCGATGGAATCGGGCATGATCAGCTGGAACTTGTAAGCCTGCTCGGCAGCCTGACGCAGGATGAGGCCTGCTTCCGGGTGATAGCCGCCGAAATAGACGACATCGACCTTGGCCTCCTTCAACTTGGTAACGAGAGCATTGTAGTCCTTCTCGCCGGCGTTGATGCCTTCAGCAAGAACTTCCTTGAGACCGTTTGCGTTCATCGTGGCACGCACAGCGTCCGCAACGCCCTGACCATAGGCCGTCTTATCGTGCAGCACGGCGACATTCTTGCCGGCATACTCCTTGGCGATCCACGGGCCGATGAAAGCGCCCTGAGCATCGTCACGGGTGTAGAGACGCATGATGTTCGTCCACCCCTTGTTGGCCGCATCGTCCGTCATGACCGGATTGGACGAGGCCGGGCTCATCATCAGCGTACCGTTTTCGGCGTAGACGGCCGAGGCCGGAATGCTCGAACCCGAGCAGGCATGGCCGTCGACGAACTGGATGCCGGCGGCGGCAATGCGGTTGGCAACCGAGACGGCCTGCTTTGGATCGCACTGATCATCTTCGAACTGCAGCTTGATCTGGCGGCCCATCACGCCGCCCTTGGCATTGATGGCGTCAGCCGCAGCCTGCGCACCCTGCTTGAACTGGTCGCCGATCGTCGCGAGCGGACCGGTGAGCGGGCCGGCGACGGCGAAGGTCAGGTCTTCTGCTCGCGCCGCGGTGCCCATGAGCAGGCCGAGCGCCGTACCGAGGATTAGAATTCTTTTCATTATCTCAACTCCCTTTTTTCGCCCGCACCAGCGCGGGTCTCCTTCCAGACATGAAAGTCTATGCTTGCAAAACGAGTGGCTGGCATTCGAACCACTCCCAGAGGTAGGCAGCAAGCCCCCTGTCGATATGAATGCGCAAGGTTTCGGCATTGGTATGCCGGTAGACAGTGCCCATCACGCCGCCGAACGGCATGGCAGCGCAGGGTCCGGGATGATCAGGATCGACCGTCGTCGCCCGCGTGAGAAGATCACGGACGCCCTCGCCCGTCGCCTCGAAGAGGCGCAGGGCGGAACTGACGGTGGAGACCGCATAACCCTCATCGTACCAACCGTCTGCCACATCGCCAGATGAAAGCCCGATGACCAGCAAGCGATCGCGGGCAACGCGCACCGCATAACGATCGCCGAAGGCAAGGCCGAGCGCGCCGACATCCCTGCCGAGATCATAGCGAGCGAGGAAGCGGTCGATATCGCCGCTGACGAGGCGCTGCGTCACGCCTGTGAGGGCTCGGATGTCAATGGCGCGGCCTGTCAGCCGTGCCTGCACCCAATCCGGTTCGGGCTGCCATTTGCGGGCAATATCAAGCATGAAGGCGGCTCCCTTCCCCATCGAAGGCACAGGAGGAGACGATGCGCGCGCGCCTGATATCCCCGAGATGCTGCAACTCGATAACGTCACCCATGCGCGACAGGCCGCGTTCGATCAGCCCGAGCGCGATCGGCCTCTGCAGGGCTGGGCTGAAATAGCTCGACGTGACATAGCCGGTGCTGCGAGGTTTTCCCGCTTCCCGTTCGATGCCATGCGCGCCGGTCGGCAGCACACCCTTGCCGTCTGCTGCCTCGAGGCCGACGAACTGCCGCCGATCGGGCCGGGCCGCATCCTCGGTGATCAGCGAGCGGCGGCCGATGAACTCCACCTTCTTGCGTTCCAGCGGCGCGGTAAGGCCGAAATCCATGGGGCGGCTCGTGCCATCGGTATCCTTTCCGATGACGATATAGCCTTTCTCCGCACGCAGGATCATCAGGGCCTCAAGGCCAAGCAGCGTTGCACCGAAAGCCGCGCCGGTCTTCCGCAGCCGCGCCCAGAGCACCGCGGCAAAATCAGCCGGTACGGAGATTTCGTAGGAGCGTTCGCCGGTGAAGCTGATGCGGGCAATCCGCACCGCAACGCCATCGACGCTGCCGGCGACGACGGCCATGTGCGGCAGGGTCACATCGTCAAGCGCGACGCCGAAGCCAATGCTTTCCACAAGTGCCCGCGCCCGTGGGCCGGTGACCGTCAGCGTCGCCATCTCAGCCGTGGCATTGTGAATGAAGACACGCCGCTTGTCGAAGCGATCCTGCCGCCATTCCTCCAGAAGGGCGTGCACGCCTGCCACATGCGAAGACGAGCAGGACACGACGAAGCGATTTTCATCAAGCCGAACCAGCACGCCATCGTCGTAAATGTTGCCGCCCTCCGTCAGGATGAACCCGTAGCGGCAGCGACCAGGCGCCAGCGTCGACATGGTGTTGTAATAGACGAAGTCGAGGAACGATGCGGCATCCGGGCCAATGACCTCGATCTTGCCCAGTGGCGAGCCATCGAAAAGCGCCACGCCCTCCCGGGCAGCCTTCGCTTCCGCCTGGATACGCTCTTCCGGCGCACCGGCACCGTAGAAGGCGGGCCGAAGCCAGCCGCCATATTCACGAAACACGGCACTATCGGCCCGATGCGCCTTTTCAAGCGGCAGACGGCGCAGCGGGTTCATGCGCGTGCCGGACCGGGCGCCTGCGAAGGAGGCCAGCGGCACCGGCGTGAAGGGTGGACGATAGGTTGTCGTGCCGACCTCGGGAATACGGCGGCCCGTGATTTCGGCCATCAAGGCAAGACCGTTGACGTTTGAGGTCTTGCCCTGGTCCGTCGCCATGCCGAGTGTCGTGTAGCGTTTCAGGTGCTCGACGGAGACGAAGTTCTCCCGCACCGCCAGTTCAACGTCCTTGGCAGTGACATCGTTCTGCAGGTCGATCCAGACCCGCTCCTTCGCGCCCGGTTTCGGCCAGGCTGCGACGATGCCAAAATCGCGGTTCGTGCCGTCCGCAAGTGCTCTCGGAAGGCCGAAATGCCCTGCAGCAGCCCCGACCACCTCAACGCCCTCGACCAGCCGGCCGGGAACGAAAGCGAGGATATCGTCGCACCAGTCGAGCTTACCTTGCGCCTGGCAATAGAGATGCACGGTCGGCGTGAAGCCGCCCGAGACAAGCACCGCGTCCGCTTCCAGCACGCTTCCATCGGACAGCCTCACCGCGTTGACGGCGTTGCGGCCGGCCGCCGCGACAACCGTGACACCTCTCAGCACCCGCACGCCCCCAGAGGATGCGGCATCGCCACGATAGTCAACGACCGTAACATCGGCCCCCGTCGCCGCCAGCGCTTCGGCCGTCTCGTAGGCAAACCCGTTATTCGTCGCGATGACCACTTTTCGGCCGACGGCGACACCGAAGCGACGGAGGTAGACCAGCGCGGCCTCTGCCGACATGACACCGGGCAGATCGTTGTTGCCAAAGGGCAGTGGCCGTTCGATCGCACCGGTGGCCAATATGATCGACCCGGCGCGAACACGCCAAAGCCGGTCGGGGCCGTCGCTTTCGCCCTTCTGGTTGAGGCCGATGAGATGGTGATCGTAGATGCCAAAGGCAGTCGTGCCGGTCAGCAGCAAAGCTCCGGCCTGCTGCAGTTCAGCGGTAACGTGCGACGCCCATTCGGCACCGGATTTCCCCTCGATGGTCGCCGCGCGGTAAAGCAGGCTGCCACCCGCGTGCAAACCATCGTCGCACAGCACAACGCGCTTACCCGCCTGCACTGCATCGCGCGCGGCAAGCAGACCCGCAGGCCCCGCACCAATCACCAGCACGTCGCAATGATGGTTCACCTGCTCGGCGAAGGCAGGCCCTTTGGCAGCCTCGTCCAGCTTCCCTAGACCGGCCATCTGCCGGATGCGCGGCTCGAAGAGATGCCAGTCCGGGAACATGAAGGTCTTGTAGTAGAAGGCGGCCGGAATGAAGCGGGAAAAGGCATCGAGGAAGGCATGGCGATCCTTTTCCGCGCTCGGCTCCGCGTTGACGCTGCGCACCGCAAGGCCGTCAGCGGCGAGCACCTGCGTGGCGCGCGTGTTCGGCATGCCGCCTGCAATATCCACGAGGGCGTTTGGCTCCTCGACACCCGCGCCCCAGAGGCCGCGCGGACGGTGATACTTGAAGCTCCGGCCAAGCACGGAAATTCCGCCGGCAAGCAGCGCCGACGCGACCGTATCCCCGGCAAAGCCTTCGACTGTCTTGCCGTCAAAGGTGAAGGTGAGCGGTCGCGACCGATCGACGGCCGTGCCGCCCTCAGTGCGCCAAGGCGTCATTGTTGCCTCCTTCGCCAAGCACGACGGACTGCGCCACACGGTGGCTCACCGTGTCCCGCTCCATGCGGAAAATCTCGCCGCAGCTCATGTGCATCCAGATTTCGTTTGCTGCGCCACGCCGGTTGTTGCGCTGGTAGAGATAGGCGGCCCATTCGCAATCCGTTACGTCGCGAAACCCTTCCGGGCGATGGTTGCCGGCGTCGCCGCCGAAGTGGAATTCGCTTTCGCTTCGTGGTCCGCAGAAGGGGCACGGGAAAAGCTGCATGAAAACCTCCTAATGCGCGATGCCGGAGCCGGCAGCCTCGTCGATCAGTCGCCCGCGTGAAAAGCGGTCAAGATCGAAGGGGCGGCTGACATCGTGGTGTTTGCCCGTCGCCAGCAGATAGGCGAGCAGCGTGCCGCCGGCGGGAATGGCCTTGAAGCCTCCCGTACCCCAGCCGCAATTGAGGAAGAGGCCCGGCAACGGGCTCTCCCCGATGATCGGCGACGAGTCCGGCGTCACATCGACGACACCGGCCCATTGCCGCATCAGCCGGAGCTGGCGGAACGACGGGAACATTTCAAGCAGCCCCGAGACGACCTCTTCCAGCACCGGCAGGTTGCCGCGCTGGCCATAAGAAGGAACCCGGTCGAGAGCCCCGCCGAGAACGAGCTCCCCCTTGTCCGACTGGCTCGCATAGGTACCCGTGCCGGGCGATAGCACGACGGTATCGAGCACCGGCTTGATCGGTTCGGAAACACAGGCCTGAAGGGCATAGGAGGTGATCGGCAGGCGGAAGCCGGCCTTGGCCGCGAGATGCGAGGAGTGGCCAGCAACGACCATGCCCGTGCGCTCCGCACGGATCTCGCCACGGCTGGTCTTCACGCCCCGGCACCGTCCGCCCTCGATCAGGAATTCCTCCACCTCACAGGACTGGATGATATCGACGCCCAGCCTGTCTGCGGAGCGCGCATAGCCCCAGGCGACGGCATCGTGCCGCGCCGTACCGGCCCTGCCCTGCCAGACGCCGCCGAACACGGGATAGCGTGCTTCCGGAGAGAAATTTGCGAGCGGCAGGACGCGGCGCACATCCTCGACGCCGAACAATTCCGCATCCGTACCGTTGATCTGCATTGCATTGACCGTCCGCGCCGCCATCTCCATCTCGGCCTCCGAGTGGGCGAGCGTGATGATGCCGCGCTGCGACAGCATGATGTTGTAGTTGAGATCCCGGCCGAGCGTTTCGTAGAGGCGCAACGCCATGTCATAGAGCGCTGTACTCTCTGGGAAGAAGTAGTTGGAGCGCACGACGGTCGTGTTGCGGCCCGTATTGCCGCCACCGAGCCAACCCTTTTCGATAACCGCAATATTTCTGATGCCGTGCACTTTGGCGAGGTAATAGGCCGTCGCCAGACCATGCCCGCCGCCGCCGATGATGAGAATGTCGTAGCGCGGCTTCGGCTCCGGCGAGCGCCAGGCTTGCTGCCAGCCCTTCTGACCCCGAAGGCCTTCCTTGAATAGCGAAAGTGCAGAGTAGTGCCGCGTCATCGGAAAGCACCCGCACGCGCCTCGGCGCAGCGATAAAACGACAAGGCTGAGTGCGGCTTCATGCGCTGCCTCATGGATAAGGAACCGGTCGATCAAGCCCCTCCGCTTGATCCGACGATATGCATATTTCTACTGGACACAAATGTCCAGAAAATTGCAAGGGAATATGCGTGGCGACGGCCATCCGTCGCTTAGCATCCATAATTCCAGCAATCCGTAGACGTACAGCAATGCCTATTGCTCAACCGCCGGGCTGAACACGGCGCATCAATGTTTCGAAAGCCTCAACTTCGGCATCCGATGCCTCGCGACCAGTGAAGCTGAGGAGATAGGGGCGCAAGAGACGCAGCCGCATCTCCCTGTCATCGCGCATGCCGAGTGTGAAATGACCGATCTGCGTAAAGTAGAGAACCCGGGCCCGAATGAAGGCTTCGTCCTGCGGATAATCGTAACGCAGGAACATGCGAGTGACCGCATCGACGCGCTGGTCGTCCGCCTGATCAACAATGCTGCGCACCGATGCATCCACCTGCCCCCACGAGCGGACGGCGGCATCGAGGCGCGGGCTGAAGAGATCAGGGTCAACCCAGCATTCGAAAATGTGGCATACGGCCCTGGTGACGGTCGGCGCCGGCCGAAGCGCCCGCTCTATGATAGGACTGGTGTTCTTGCGCAGCCAGTATTCGATGAGCTCGCGGTGCAGTTCCTGCAGGTCGGCGAAGAACCAGTAGAAGCTCGACCGCGAAACGGCGAGCGTCTTGGCCATAACCTGGATCTTCACATTGGCGATGCCTTCTACAATGAGTGCCTCGATTCCTGCCACGATCCAGGCCTCACGCGTCATGCGGCCGGCTGTCTGTTTGGAAGCAGATGGCCTTGCCACCGAAGGCCTTGTAGCACTCACGAGTTTTCCCCTTGGCGGGCTTCATCGCCGCGCACACCGAATTCGGTGTGCCATGTTGCCCAAAGCCAAAGAGATATCAAGTTCGCGGCACAGACGCGCAACGTCGCCCAGGCCGATTTAAAAAACGCTTTTGGCGTTGATGAGGTTCGACCTCTGCCGTCACAGATCTGGCTGGAGCACTGACCGTTTCCCCTGTGTTACGCATACGCGTCTGCCTGCTACTGCGAAATGCCAGAGATGAAAGCTGCCAAAGTTGCGGCAAGGAAGGGTGAAACATAGCCTCCCTCCTGAACTATGACGGTCGGGATTCGTAACTTCGCGATGTGCTGCCCGATGCGGTTGAAATGCCCGTCGTCCACTCTCATGCAAGCAAAGGGATCGTTCACGGATGCGTCAAGGCCGAGAGCCAGGACAAGGAAGTCGGCGCCAAACCGTCGGACGTCTTCACATGCCGTCCGCACCGCCACCAGATACGCCGCGCCGTCGCTGCCGAGTGGAAGGGGGAAATTGCGGTTCTTTCCCGCCCCCGCGCCGCCCCCCGCCTCATCGGCATAACCAGCATAGTAGGGGTAGAGATACGCGGGGTCGCCGTGCACTGACAGCGTCAGCACGTCACCGCGATCATAGAACATCGTCTGCGTGCCGTTGCCATGGTGCACATCGATGTCGAGGATTGCGACACGCCGCCCCGCCACGACCGCCTGTTCGGCGGCAAGGGCGGAATTGTTGAGATAGCAGAAGCCGCCGGCCTTGTCGCGATAGGCATGATGGCCAGGCGGACGACACAGGGCATAGACCATGTCCTCGCCGTCAAGCACGCGCCGGGAAGCATCGAGTGCGGTCAAAGCGCTCGCTTTTGCAGCTTCCCACGTTCCTTCAACAAGGACGCAGCCTGCATCCGCCTGGTAGAAGCCGGCACGACCGAGAAGATCGTCCGGGCGCCGGTTCATGTAGATATTCGGGTGAATGCTGGAGCGCAACTCCGGGCCATTGCCGGGGATCGCGCGCCAGGCGGCAAAACCGTTCTCCAGAAAATCAAGATAGCCGGCATCATGCAGGCGATGGATCAGGGTCGTATCGTCACCAGCAGGGGCGACGACACTGACACCGGCCAGCGCCAGCCCTTCGCAAAACTTCTCGATGCGCTCGGGAACCTCGAGATTGGGCTGCAGCACGCCACCTGCAATACGCGTCAAGGGCCGGTGCAGCGACTGCCGCTCGTCATAGATCGCCAGCACCGCAGCCTCCTCACTGCTTGCCGAGCCGGCCGCCGCCCGCCAGGTAAGCGTCCAGGGATCGGTCCAGCGCATCGCGGAACCGCGAGACGATCGCATCGATCTGCTCCGGTGTGCTGATCAGCGGCGGGGCAAAGGCGATCGCCGTGCCGAGCGACCGGCAAACCAGCCCATTCTCGAATGCGCGGTTCTGGATACCGACACCGAACTGCATGTCGGCCGGGAAGGCTTCGCGTGTTTCCTTGTCTCGGACAATCTCGACGCCCCACATCAGGCCGACGCCGCGCACCTCGCCGACGAGCGGGTGGTCGATGAGCGGTCGCATTCCCTCGGCCATGCGCTCTTCAAGTGCGGCGACGCCATCGATGATCCCGTCCTCCTCGTAGATCCGCAGCGCCTCGACGCCCACCGCACAGGCCACCGGATGAGCGCCATAGGTATAGCCGTGCCCAAAGACGCCGATCTTCTCGCTCTGCGCCCGCATGCCGGAATAGAGGCGCTCGGAAAGAAGCACCGCCGAGAGCGGCATGTAGGCGGCCGTGAGTGCCTTGGCGCAGGTGATCATGTCCGGCTCCAGCCCGAATGTCTGGCTACCCCACCACGCGCCGGTGCGCCCGAAACCGGTAATAACCTCGTCGGCCACCAGAAGCACGTCGTGCTTCTTCAGGACCTTCTGGATCTTTTCGAAATAGGTTTTCGGCGGGATGACCACACCGCCGGTGCCCATGGCGGGTTCGGCAAAGAATGCGGCCACCGTGTCTGGCCCTTCGGCCACGATCAGCGCATCCAGCTCGTCGGCCAGGCGCGTGGCAAACTCCTCCTCCGTCTCGCCCGGCAGGCCCTCGCGATAGAAATGCGGGCATGTCACGTGCAGGAAGCCGGGAAGCGGCAGATTGAATTCACGGTGCAGGTGCGGCAGGCCGGTGATGCTGGCCGAGGCGATGGAGGTGCCGTGGTAACCACGGTTGCGGGCGATGATCTTCTTCTTCTCCGGCTTGCCCTGGGCGTGGAAATAGTACCAGGCGAGCTTGACGGCCGTGTCGTTCGCTTCGGAGCCCGAGCTTTGGAACAGCACCTTCGACATCGGCACGGGCGCAATCTTCAGAAGACGTTCCGACAGCTCGATCGCCGGCTCCGTCGCGCGATGGGCGAAGTTCTGGTAGTAGGGCAAGGTATTGAGCTGACGCGTGGCGGCATCGACCAGCCGCTTCTCGCTCATGCCAAGCGCCGCGCACCAGAGGCCGGACATGCCCTCGATATATTGCTTGCCGTCGTCGTCATAGACATAGGCGCCTTCGCCCCGCGCCATGATCGTCGGTCCGACGGCTTCATGGGTGGCCAGATTGGTTTGCGGGTGGATTTGGGACGCGATATCGCGCATGCGGAGCGAGTTGTACATGGTTTTCCTCCTGGAATTACAAACGGCGCGCGGCGCGTACTACGCGTCCTTGCGCTTTACGAACTGGGCAGCGATGAGCACGACGATCGAAAGCGCCACCAGCATGGACGAGATGGCAGCGACGGTCGGATCGACCTGATCGCGGATATTGGCGAACATGCGCTTTGTCAGCGTGGAATTGGAGCCGCTGGAAACGAACAGCGAAACGACGACCTCGTCGAAGGACGTAACAAAGGCAAACAACATGCCCGAAAGCACCGAGATACGGATCTGCGGCAGCGTGACGGTGAGGAAGGCGGCCACCGGCGACGCTCCCAAGCTGCGGGCCGCCCGTTCGAGATTGGGATCGAAACCCTTCAGCCCGTTGCCGACCGCGATCATGACGAAGGGGATGGCAAGCGTCGTATGCGCCAGCACGAGGCCGGTGATCGTGTTGTTGAGGCCGAAGCGCGCATAGACGAAGAAGACACCGATGGCGACGAAGATCAGCGGGATCATCATCGGCAGCATCAGGAGACCACGTGTCGCCGGCGCCAAGAGACTGGTGGTCTTGTAGAGACCGTAGGAAGCCAGGGTTCCGAGTACGGTGGCCAGCACCGTCGTCAGGCTCGCCACCTTCAGCGACACGACCGCAGACTGGATCCATTCCGGCGAAGTGAAAAAGGCTTCATACCAGCGGAGGCTGAGATTGCGCGGCGGAAACTCGAGATATTGCGAGTCCGAGAATGACATCGGGATGACGAGCATGCAGGGGATGATCAGGAAGGCCATGACCAGGGCGACGGTCACATAGAGCCAGAGGCGCTGGCCATGCGTGATCTGGGTGGATGTGGCAGGCGTGTTCAGCATCACGGTCTTCCCGCAGAAAAGCTCAAGGCGTCGGTCAACTTGCGAACACCCCAGAGAATGACGGCCGTCACCACCAGCAGGGCCACGCTCAGCGCACTTGCCGCCCCCCAGTTGGAGAATTTCGAAACGGTATCGGCGATCTGCGTGGACCACATCGCAACACGCCCGCCCCCGAGGAGCGCCGGCGTCAGGTAGAAGCCGAGGCAAAGAACGAAGGTCAGCGCGATCCCCGCGGCAAGGCCGGGCATCGAGAGGGGCAGGAAGACCTGCCGGAATGCCTGGCTCGGAGAAGCGCCGCAATTTGCGGCGGCGCGCAGCAGTACCGGATCGATCGCCTTCATCGAGGCATAGAGCGGCAGGATCAGGAAAGGCAGCATGACATGCACCATGCCGATGATCGTGCCCGTCAGATTGTGCACCAGGGCGAGCGGCTGGTCGATCACGCCGATCGACAGCAGCCAGTCATTGATGACGCCCTTGCGCTGCAGCAGAACCAGCCAGGCATAGGTGCGCACCAGCACGGAGGTCCAGAACGGCAGGATCACGAAGACCATGAGGATTTGCGCCGTGCGCGGCGAAAGCTGCGAAAGCAGATAGGCGACCGGGTATCCAAGGACGACGCAAAGCGCCGTCACCAATCCCGCGACCTTGAAGGTCGTGAGGAAGCTTCCGACATAGGCGGGCCGCAGCAGCCGTGCATAGTTCTGGATCGAAAGGTTCCCGGCAGCATCGAACAGCGACAGCCATGCAAGCCAGGCGAAGGGTATGAGGAGAATGCAGGTGACGAGGATCAGTGCAGGCAGGGTGAGCCCCTGGAACATCCTCTGCTCACGGTTTCCAGCACTCATTAGCATGGTGCCGTTGAGCGGCAAGTCGGACGCTCGGTCGATAGCCAGCGTCATGGCGCGGCACTCCCCATGACCAGGCTTGATTGCGCCGGCAGCCACAGGGCAATGCTATCACCCGGCTGCGGCAACGCTTTGCGCTCGCTGCCCGAATGCCGAATGGCAATTTCATGCCCGCCCGAAAGCTCGACCGAGACCTGATTGCAATCGCCGCGGTAGACGACATCGAGTACCCTGCCCTCGATGCAATTGTCGCGTCCGATCTCGCCTTCCCAGCGTAGCCGCTCCGGGCGAACCATGAGCCAGTTTTCGCCACGGGAGGATACAGCCCGCGTATCGGCAAGCTGGAGAGGCCGCCCATTCAGGAGATAGGAATGATCGCGGCATTCGACGGGCAGGAAGCGGGTCTCGCCCATGAAGCCGGCGACGAACTTGCAATTCGGCCGATCATAGACCGTTGCCGGCACGTCGAGCTGGACGATCCTGCCCTTGTCGAGCACGGCGATGCGGTCCGACATGGTCAAGGCTTCCTGCTGGTCGTGCGTCACATAGATCGTCGTCATGCCGAGCTGCTTGTGCAGCCGCTTCAACTCGATCTGCATGTGCTCGCGCAGGTTCTTGTCGAGAGCGGAGAGCGGTTCATCCATCAGCAACAGCCGCGGCTCGAAGACGAAGGCACGGGCGAGCGCGACACGCTGGCGCTGGCCGCCCGACAGTGCCGTGATCCGGCGATCGGCGAGGTGCTGCATGTGGACGATTTCCAGGGCGCCCATCACGCGCTTGCGGATAGACGCGCTGTCCACCTTGCGCAGCTTCAACGGATAGGCGACGTTCGAAAAGACATCCATATGTGGAAACAGCGCGTAGTTCTGGAACACCATGCCAAGGTCGCGCTTGTGCGGCGGCCGCGTGATGAACTCCACGTCATCAACCAGCAGGCTGCCCTGGTCGGGCCGTTCGAAGCCGGCGATGACGTTGAGAAGCGTGGTCTTTCCCGAGCCGGAAGGACCAAGAAGCGTCAGGAACTCCCCCGCCTTGATATCCAGGGAAACGCCGTCGAGCGCCCTGAAACTGCCATAGGCCTTGTGGACCTCGCGAAGGTTGACTCTGCCCGAGCGCATCCTGTCCTCCCGGTTCGTTCGATCAGTTCGACATCAACAGGCTATAGTCCTCGCGAACCAGCTCGTTGTTGTCGCGCCACCAGTTCGCATCGAGGAAGGTCTGCTTCTTGACGTTCTCCGGCGACATGTTGGACTGCGCCAACACCTCCGGCGAAAACGCCTTCACCTCGAAGGCGAGACTGTTGGTCGGACCATAATACGGCATCATTTCCGGAATGCGGGCCTGCACTTCGGGGGATACCACGCCGGCGATGAACTTCTGCGCGCTGGCGGCATGCGGTGCACCCTTGAGGATCGCGAGGCAGCCATAGCCGAGGACCGCATCCTGATAGGTGAATTTTACAGGCGCGCCGTCTGTTATCACCGAGGCAACGCGGCTGCCCCAGATCGCCATCATATCGACCTCGCCGTCCTTCAGCAGCTGCGCGGATTGTGCGCCGGACGACCACCAGACGCCGACATCGCCCTTGATCTTCTCGAGCGAAGCCAGCGCGCGTTTGGTGTCGAGCGGATAGAGGCCGTCCTTGTTCACCCCATCCGCGATGAGCGCGATCTCCATCATCTCCTGCGGATAGGTGCTGAGTGCGCGGCGGCCAGGAAACGCGTCGACGTTCCAGAAGTCCTGCCAGCTTGCCGGCGCCTTGTCCTTATAGACATCCGTGCGCCAGGCGAGAACCACCGAATAGGTGTTCGTCGCAATCCAGTGCTCACCGTAGCCGCGCGTATCGAAACCCTTGGTGCTGATCGTGTTGTAGTCCAGCGGTTCGAAAAGCCCCTCCTTGCCGCCGACCGCGCATTCGTCTGCGCCGAGATGCACGACATCCCAGGTCGGGGAACCGGACTGCACCTGCACACGCACGGCGGCGAGGCCATCATGGGTCTCCTCGCGCAATTCCACGCCTGCGGCATCCGCCGCCGGCTGCCAGATCGTCTTGCGCAAGTCGGCCTGGAGATTGCCGCCAAAACCGGCGACGATGAGTGCTTCCTGTGCCACTGCGGCGCCGGCGAAGGCCAGTACACCGGCTGCCGTGGCGACGGTCAAGAATGCGCGATTACACGATGCCATTACCAAACTCCTCCTCTGGTGATGATCGGCCGGAGTCATCCTCCACGGTCCGAATACAGGATCGACATTCCATTCCCTGCGTGCCAATCTAGTTAATGAGATGAACTATATTGTTCACGTTGTCAACCAAATTTATCCGCATAATATCCGTCCGCCGGAACCGTGAGGAGCAACCACTTGAATAAGCAAAACGAAAACCTGACGGATCGCTCCAGTCGCAACGACGGCCATTTCTTTCGCGGCCACACATCACCCCAAAAGACTGAGCCCGACATCCGGGACCTATTTTCCTTCGAACTGCAGCGGCTTGCGGGCCTATCCACCCGCATTGCCGCCCTGTCGATCCGCCCGAAATACGGCATCACCGCCCGCGAATGGCGCGCACTCGCCGTCCTTAAATATCTCGGCGAAGTGCCGCTACAAGAGCTGGCAAAGCACAGCGGACTGCTGAAAAGCCAGATGAGTCGGACGGTTTCGGCGATGATCGACCGCGGCTACATCCTGAAAACGGCCAATCCGGAGGATGGCCGCAGCATCCTGCTCAAACTCAGCCCGGAAGGCCTGGAATTGTCGCAGGCGATCCTCGCGGACTCCTTCGAGCGAAACGAACACATGCTTTCAACCCTCAGCCATGCCGAGCGGCAGATCCTGATCGAGCTTCTGCAGCGTGTGGGACGCAACAGCGCACACTACTTCCACGACCTGAAAACCAATGCATCGCAGGAAGACCTGCGCGAACTCGACGAGGATTAGGTCGCATCGTCAGAATTATAGTTGACAATATGAACTAAATTTCGCATCACTATCCCCATGAAAACCGGGAGGATCGAGATGTCGGGAGAGCTGACGATCTGCGAGTGCTTCGCAAGGGACGGCTTGCAGCACGAGACGACAGATCTCGCCACGCAAACCAAGATCGCCCTGATCGACGCCATTTCCGAGGCCGGCTTCGCGCGTGTGGAGGCAACCAGCTACAGCAGCCCCCGCCATGTTCCGGCCTTCGCCGATGCCAGTCTCGTGCTGTCCGGCATCCACCGCCGCTCCGGCACCACCTACAAGGCCACCTGCCCGAACCTGCACGCCGTCAAGCGGGCGCTTGACGATCACGCGGCGGGACGCGGGCCGGAGGAAATCAGCCTGCTCGTGTCGGCAACACAATCGCACACCGAGAAGAACCTGCGCACGACACGCGAACAGCAATGGCGCAATGTTGCCGAGATGGCCGCGCTGGCCGACGGCCGGTTCCGCCTGATCGGCGTGATCTCGATGGCGCTCGGCTGCCCCTTCGAGGGCAAGGTCGACCCTGCTTCCGTCATCGACGACCTGAAGGCCTTTGCCGGCCTCGGCGTGCGTCACGTCTCGATCTGCGACACGACCGGCCATGGTACGCCCGGCAGCGTACGCCGCCTCTTCACACGCGCCGTGGCCGAAGTGCCGGATGTCACACCCATCGCCCATTTCCACGACACGCGCGGCACGGGCATCGCCAATTGCATGGCCGCCTACGAGGCCGGATGCCGCTGGTTCGACAGCGCCATCGGCGGCGTCGGCGGGCATCCCACCCAGATCCGCTACGGCGGCGGCTATACTGGCAATGTGGCGACGGAAGATCTCGTCAATCTCTTCGAGGCCGAAGGCATTGCCACCGGCATCGACATCGACAGGCTCCAGACCGCTTCGCTGCAATGCGAACGGGCTCTTGGCCGGGAATTGCAGAGCAAGGTGGCGCGAACCGGTTTCGGCCATCTGGCAGCATAGGATTTGTTCATGACACAGAATAACGCTTCACGGATCCTCATCATCGAAGACCGCGGTCCGGTCCGCATCCTCTCGCTCAACCGGCCCGACAAGCTGAACGCCCTCGACACAGCCCTGACGCAGGCGCTGCACGACGCGCTGCTGGCCGCCGATGCCGAAGAATCCGTGCGGGCGATCGTGCTGACGGGAAGCGGTCGCGCCTTTTGCGCCGGCGCCGACCTTTCGGAATTTTCCACGCTGACACCCGCCAACCAGGACCTCGTCGAAAAGCGCGCCGACCTCACATGCCGCACGCAGGCGATGATGCAGAGCCTCTCCAAGCCCATCGTGTCGGCGGTGCGCGGCGCGGCCGTTGGCGGGGGCGCAGGCCTGGCCATCGGCTGCGATATGATGGTCGCGGGCAGCGACCTGAAGTTCGGCTATCCCGAACTCAGGCACTCGATCGTGCCGGCGCTGGTGATGACCGGCCTGCAACGCTCGCTCGGGCGAAAGGCCGCCTTCGAGCTGGTCAGTCTCGGCCGCCTCATCGGCGCGGAGGAGGCGCGCGCCCTCGGCCTCGTCAACCGGATCGTGGCACCTGAAAACATTGTCGAAGCGGCCCTCGAGATCGCCAGCCAGTGGGCGGCGGCGCACCCGAAGGCCATGGCGGCGGTCAAGTCGCTCTATTATCGCGTGGCGGACCTTCCCTATGACGCGGCGATGGCGGCTGGCCGCACCGTGAACGCGCAGATGCGCAGCTTCCGGGAGGAGAGCCAATGAAGCCGCTAGAGGGTATCCGCATTCTCGATTTTTCCCGGGTGCTTGCCGGCCCCATGGCGACGCAGATCCTGGCCGAGCTCGGCGCGGAGGTCACCAAGATTGAGCGACCGGGGACGGGCGACGAATCCCGCCTCTTCGAACCCCGACTGCCGGGCGGCGAGAGCGCATATTTCTTCGCCTTCAACCGCGCCAAGCGCTCCATGACGCTGAACCTCAAGTCAGAGGAAGGCCAGGAGATTGCAGCACGGCTTACGGAAGGACACGATGTCGTTGTCGAGAATTTCCTGCCCGGCGAGATGGATCGGTTCAATCTCGGCTATGAGACTTTGTCCGGCCGCAATCCAGGCCTGATCTATGTCTCCAATACCGGCTTCGGCCAGACCGGGCCCTATCGCCTGCGCAATGGCTACGACACGATCTTCCAGGCGCTCTCCGGCATCATGCATCTCACCGGGCATCCCGACGCGCCGCCTGCCAAGAGCGGCATTCCGGTCTCCGACATGACGTCGGGCTTGTGGATGGCAATTGCCATCCTGACGGGGTTGGTAGGCCGCGCCCGTACGGGAAAAGGATGCCACGTCGATCTTTCCATGATGGACGTGCAGACGAGCCTTCTGGCGCTCGCAGCAGCGCGGCTTTTTGCACTCGACGAAGATATAGGGCGCTCGGGAACGGAACATCCCGGACGCGTTCCCTCCGCCGCATTCCAGTGCGCCGACGGATCATGGCTGCATATCAGCGGCAGCGACCAGCATTGGCACGACATCTGCACGGTGCTGGGTCTCGACGATCTTCTCGTCGATGAAGCCTTGCAGAAGAATGCCGCCCGCGTCGCTGCGCGGGACCGGGTCATGGCACGCATGCGCCAGGCGATCGCGAGCCGCGACCGTGCGCCCCTCGCCGAGGCGCTGCGAAGCCGCGGCGTGCCGGCCGGCGAGGTCAATACGGTGCGCGAGACCCTGAACGATCCGCACAGCGTCGCCCGCGGCTTAGTCGGCACGTTCGACCATCCCGCCGAAGGCACCGTCCGCGCCCTGCGCACGCCGCTGCGCTTTGCCGGCTACGACGATCCGGCCATCGGCTGCCCGCCACCCCTCGGCGGCGATACGGCGGCCGTGCTCGCGGGAGAACTGGACATGCCGGCCGAAACCATCGAGCGACTGCGCAATGAGGGAGTGATCTGATGAGCGGCCCCAAATCCCCGATTCTCCTGCGCAAGGCGGATGGTGTTGCCCATGTCGTGCTCGACCGCGCGGAAGCACGCAATGCGCTCAACCTTCCGATGTGCCTTGCGCTGAAGGAGATGTTCGAGGCACTCGATGCGGATGCGGATATCCGTGCCGTCGTCCTTTCCGCAAACGGCCCCGTCTTTTGCGCGGGCGCGGACCTGAAAGAGCGCAACGGCCGCGATGAGGCCTGGGTGATCGCACGGCGTAGGGCTTCGTTCGCCGCCTATGATGCCATCGCCCGTTGCCGCAAGCCGGTGGTTGCTGTCACCCAGGGCCCGGTGGTCGGCTCCGGCGGTGAAATCCTCATGAGCTGCGATTTCGTCATCGCATCCGACAAGACAACCTTCCGTTTCCCCGAGCCGCAATGGGGCACCGTCGGCGCGACGCAGCGCCTGCAACGCACGATCGGCAAGATGCGAGCCAAGGAACTGCTGTTCACCGGCCGCACCATGCCGGTTGAGGAAGCCTATCAGTTCGGCCTCGTCGCCCGTATCATCCCGTCAGACGCTCTTGCCGAAACTGTTGCCGGCATCGTCAGCGCAATTGCCGCCGCGCCGCCGCTCGCCATGGCACTGACCAAGCAGGCGGTGGATCTCGGCAGCGAAACCGACCTTAACAACGGCATACGCGTCGAAATGGCCGCGATCGAACGGTGCCTGGCGGACGGCGGATGGCGGGATGGCCTGGACCGCTTCACCAAAAACATCGGAGGCAAGGAACCATGATCGCCGACCGCCACACCGCGTTCGACATCGACGCTCTCTGCCCGACTACGATTACCGCCGCGCTGGAACGGGCCGCAGCCCTTGCCGGCGACGTCGAAGCCGTCGTGGCGAGCGACAGGCGGCTTACCTATGCCGCCTTGGCCGGCGAGGTCGCGCGTATCCGCAATGGGCTCGCAGCACAGGGCGTGAAGAAGGGCGATCATGTCGGCCTCTGCCTCGGCAATTCCACGCTATGGGTCTCCATCTTCCTCGCGATCGGTTCGCTTGGCGCCGTCACCGTGCCGATCAACACACGCTTCGTCGCTACCGAGATGGCATATGCCCTCCGCCAGTCGAAGGTTTCGCGCCTCATTCTGTGCGACCGGTTCCTGAAGATCGACTTCATCGGCATGCTACGGCAGATCGATCCCGCCATTACACAGCAGTTGCCGGTTCCCACCCTTCCCGATCTGCGCCAACTGATCGTCATCGGAGAGGACGTGCCGTCCGCCGCAATCTCCTGGCAGGCCTTGCTGACGAGCGGCACGGAAACCGTTTTAGCGGCTTGCAGCCCGGACGCCCCCCTTCTCATCCAGTATACATCCGGTACCACGTCCTTCCCGAAAGGTGTGCTGCTGACCCAGCGCAGCATGCTGGGCAATGCCTTCGTATCCGGCCACCGCATGGGGCTTCGCGTCGGCGACCGTTTCCACAGCGCCCGACCGTTCTTCCATGTCGCAGGCACGACACTGTCGATCCTCTCCTGCCTCCAGCACATGGCGACGCTCGTCTCCATGGACCGCTTCGAGCCGGGCGAAGCGCTGCGCCTCATGGAGGAAGAGCGCTGCACGCATTTCTCCGGCAACGACACCATGGCGCTGATGCTGCTCGACCATCCGGACCGCGCAGAACGACGTCTCGTCCTGCGCGGCGCCTGGCTTGCCGCGTCACCCACCATCGTCGCCCGTGTCATCGACGAACTCGGCGCTCGCGAATGCGTCGTCGGTTACGGACTGTCGGAGGCTTCGCCCAACGTCGCGCAATCCTGCTGGTGGGAGCCCGAGGCAATCCGCATCTCCGCCGCGATGCGACCGCAGCCGGGTGTCGAGGTTCGCATTCTGAAGGAAGACGGCGAGGAGGTCGGCTGCGGCGAACCGGGTGAAATCCACGTGCGCGGCTGGAGTGTCATGCAGGAATATTTCGACAAGCCCGCCGAGACGCACGCGGCGCTTTCCGCGGACGGTTGGCTTTCCACCGGCGACATGGGCGCTCTGGACGAAAATGGCAGGCTCACCTTCCTCGGCCGAGCCAAGGAGATCGTGCGCGTCGGCGGCGAAAACGTTTCGCCGGCGGACGTGGAAAACGTCCTGCACCGCCATGCCGCCATCCGCCAGGCAGCGGTGGTCGGCGTGCCGGACCAGCGGCTTGTCGAGGTCACCGGCGCCTTCGTCATTCTCAAGCAGGGCGCCCATGCGGAGCCGGCGGACATCATGGACTGGGCGAAATCCCATATGGCCGGCTTCAAGGTGCCGCGCCATGTCTGGATCGTCGAAAGCTTCGAAGCAATCGGCATGACGGCAAGTGCGAAGATCCAGAAGAAGCAACTCGCCGAGCATGCACGCAAGCTGATCGGAGCATGACGGACATGCGGATCGAAACCAACGTGACCCGCCTTCTCGGCATCGACCTTCCGATCATCCAGGCCGGCATGTCCTGGGCATCGTCGAATTCCGCGCTGCCGCTCGCCGTCTCGGCGGCAGGGGGCCTCGGCGTGATCGCCGCCGGTCCCATGTATGCGCATGACCTTGCGGCGGCAATCGACGCGGTGCGGGCCGGCACGGATCGGCCCTTCGCCGTCAACCTGCCGCTCTACCGCAAGGGCGCCGACGAAATCATGGACATGCTCGTCGAAAAGCGTGTGCCGGTCCTCATCGCCTCGCAGGGTGGGCCGAAGCGTTATCTCGAACGGTTCAAGGCCATCGGCACGGTCTGCCTGCATGTCGTCGCCGGCGAGGAACACGCTGTCAAGGCAGCATCGGCTGGCGTCGACGGCCTGATCGCCGTCGGCGGGGAAGCAGGCGGGCATCCGCCGCCGGACCTCGTCTCCACACTGGTTCTCGGTCGTGCGATCGCCAAGGCGGTACCAGGCATGCCGCTCATCCTGAGCGGGGGCTTTGCCGATGGACAGGGCCTAGCGGCCGCGCTGGCATTGGGTGCCGGTGCGGCGCAGTTCGGCACCCGCTTCATGCTGTCGCGCGAAGCGCGCCTGCACGCCGCCTATAGCCAGCAGCTGCTTTCCGCTTCCGTCGCCGACACGATGGTCGTCGGCCATGGGCTTGGCATGATCCGCGTGCTGCGCAACGGCTTTGCCGAGCGGATAAGCATCGCGGAGGCGGAAGGACGTCCTTTTGACGAACGCAAGGCGATCTTCGCCGCCGCTTCGCTTAAGGCAGCAGCCTTCGACGGTGACATCGAGGGCGGCAAAATCGAAGCTGGCCAGAGCGCAGGTCTCGTCAACGACATTTCTCCGGCGGCGGATATCGTCGCCTCCATTGCGCGGGACTATGCAGCGGTCGTTGCCGCCCTGCCCCGCCCTAAGACACTCTCTCATGAAGGACTGAGCCATGCTGGATAAACCGCTTCTCATCAATGGCGAATGGCGCGCGCCTGCCGGCAATCGCTCGGTGGAGGTCCGCAATCCGGCAAGCGGCGAGGTGATCGCGACATTGGCGCTCTGCGAAAACGCCGATCTCGATGAGGCGCTCGAAGCCGCGCAACAAGGTTTTGAGACCTGGCGCAGGACGACCGCCCTCGAGCGCGCGAAGATCATGCACAGGGCGGCGGCCCTGGTCCGCGAGCGCGCGGAAACCATGGCGCAGCTCATGTCCCGCGAACAAGGGAAGCCGATCGCCGAAGCGCGCGGCGAGGCTAATGCCGCCGCCGAGCACATCGAATGGCATGCCGAGGAAGGCCGGCGCGCCTATGGCCGTGTCATTCCCGCCCGCGTGCCCGGGGCACGGCAGGTCGTGCTGCGCGAGCCGGTCGGTCCCGTCGCGGCGTTCACGCCCTGGAATTTCCCAATCAACCAGCTCGTGCGCAAGGTGTCCGCAGCGCTTGCCAGCGGCTGCTCGATCATTGCCAAGCCGCCGGAAGAGGCGCCGTCCGCCTGTATCGAACTTGCCCGCGCCTTCCAGGACGCCGGACTGCCATCCGGCGTTCTCGGCATCGTCTTCGGCCCGGCGGCCGAAGTCTCCGAGCATCTCATCGCCTCGCCGGTCACCCGCAAGATCTCGTTCACCGGCTCGGTTCCAGTCGGCAAGAAGCTCGCGGCAATGGCGGCGGCCGGCATCAAGCGCGCGACGATGGAGCTCGGCGGCCACGCGCCCTACATCGTCGCGGAGGACGCCGATGTCGAGGCGGCGGTCAAACTCGGGCTGATGCTGAAATACCGCAATGCCGGCCAGGTCTGCGCCGCACCCACGCGCTTCTACATCGAGCAGGAGGTCTATGATGCCTTCCGCGCCGGCTTCGTTGCCGGCGCCAAGGCGATCAAGGTCGGTGACGGTCTGTCGGACGGCGTGCAGATGGGACCGCTGACCCACGCCCGGCGGCTCGATGCGATGGCGCGCTTCGTCGATGATGCCGTCTCACAGGGCGCACTGCTCGAATGCGGCGGCAAGCGCATCGGCAACAGCGGCTATTTCTTCGAGCCGACGGTGCTGTCCGACGTGCCGGAGGAAGCCGCCATCATGAACGACGAGCCCTTCGGGCCGCTCGCAGCACTCGTGCCCGTTTCCAGCATCGACGAGGCAATCCGGCGGTCCAACCGCCTGCCCTTCGGCCTCGCAGCCTTCGGCTTCACACGGTCGCTCGCCACGGCCGACCGGTTCTCCGCCGAACTCGAAGCCGGCATGATCTCCATCAACCACTTCGGCCTTGCCGCAGCGGAAACGCCGTTCGGCGGCATCAAGGAAAGCGGCTACGGCAGCGAGGGCGGCAGCGAGACGCTGGATTCCTATCTCACGACGAAGTTCGTCAGCCACATCGGCGTCTGAACCACGGCGGCACCAGAGTAACAGGCCATGAAAAGCTACGACTACATCATTGCCGGCGGCGGTTCTTCGGGCTGTGTTCTGGCAAACCGGCTCGTGACGGCGGGCAAAAGCGTCCTGCTTCTCGAAGCGGGACCAGCCGACAACACGCCTTACATCCACATCCCCGCCACCTTCGTGAAGGTGCTCGGCACGAAGCGGACCTTCATGTATGCCACCGAGCCGGAGCCGGGCGCCAACAACCGCGTGCTCGTCGTGCCACAGGGTCGGACGCTGGGCGGCGGCTCATCTGTCAACGCCATGATCTATATCCGCGGACAGGCCGAGGACTACGATACCTGGCGCGACCTCGGCTGCGAAGGGTGGGGCTACGAAGACGTGCTGCCCGTCTTCCGCCGTTCGGAGGACAACGAGGTGCTCGCCGACGACTATCATGGTACCGGGGGGCTGCTGAAGGTTTCGGAACCACGTTTCCGCCATCCGATCAGCACGGCATTCGTCAAGGCCGCGCAGCAGGTAGGCCTTGCCTATTCGCACGATTTCAACGGCGCCCGGCAGGACGGCGTCGGCTTCTACCAGACGACGACGACAAATGCCCGGCGCGGCTCGACGGCCGCCACCTATCTCAAGGCCGTGCGCCGCTCTCCCCTGCTGGATGTCAGCATCGAGAGTATCGCAACCAAGATCATCCTGGAGAACGGAGCCGCCGTTGGCCTTGCCTACCGGCAACGGGACGGCAACATGGTCGAAGCCCGGGCTAGAGAAGAGGTCATCCTGTGCGCCGGAGCACTCGCCACACCGAAGATTCTGATGTTGTCGGGCATCGGGCCTGGCGACATGCTCTCGCGGCATGGCATCCCGGTCATCCGCGACCTGCCCGGCGTCGGCGAAAATTTTCAAGACCACATCGCTGTTTCCGTCTACGGCGTCACCGACAGGCCCATTTCCCTGAAGGATCAGGACAAAGGCCTGAAGGCCGTCACCAACGCTTTGCAGTATCTGTTCGGGAGATCCGGTCTGTTATCCTCAAACGTCGTAGAAAGCGGCGGCTTTATCGATACGAGCGGCTGCGGGCGTCCCGATGTGCAGATCCACGTCACCCCGACCCTTGTCGGCGACGCGACGCGCGGACAAATGGACGGCCACGGCGTCTCGATAAATCCCTGCATTCTACGCCCCGCCTCAAGGGGCAAGGTCTCCCTGCGCAGCGGCCGCGTAGAGGATGCGGTCCATTTCGTCGGCAACAACCTGGTCGCCCAGGAGGATGTCGACACGCTGGTGCGCGGCATCAAGCTCTCGCGCAAAATCCTCGCCGCTCCCGCAATGAAGGCGCTTGGCTTCAGAGAATTCGCGCCTGGACATGAAGCATCTGCGGATACCGACCTGGAGTCTCATGCACGGGCGAACGCCAAAACCGTCTATCACCCGGCCGGCACCTGCAAGATGGGGCGGGATCCGTTGGCGGTCGTCGACGATCGTCTCCGTATTCACGGTGTGCCAGGCCTTCGGGTAGCCGATGCCTCCATCATGCCAACACTTGTAAGTGGCAATACGAACGCGCCCTGCATCATGATAGCGGAACGCTGCGCCGATTTCCTGCTTTCGAATTGATGTGCCTGTGCGGGCGCTGCGGTATTGTTTAGGGATACGAACTACCGATTATGCAAAATCTGCGTGCCGACAAATCAAAATATTGTCGGCAAAGAAGCAATCTTCTTGTCATCTCGAGTTGCTCTTCGGCTGAAATGGTACCAGCAGGCATTTATCAGTCAGCCGGAAGTACTTTCGACTTTTCCCTGTTTGAAAGCGCACTGCACGGCCTCGAGCCTGCGCCTAGAAAGGGAGGCTTGCACGACTGATCGGGCACACGAAAAGCAGCAAGAATACAAAGCTGCATGCCGATGCCGATGGCAGACCGCTCTACGTCTTCAGAGCCGCGGGTCAGATCAGCGAGATTATACCGACGCAGCCACCTTGCTCGATGAATTGCCCAAGGCGCAATGGATGCGGACTCGTTGGCGACCACCTGAAGACCTTAGCTCAATTCCCACCAATACAACGTGGCTCCTCGATCGACATGTCGAACGTCGTGGAGGATTTCCTGGAGCGGTCAAAGGAATGACGTGAGACGACCGAAAATGTCCAGTATTTACGCGAAGCCGCCGCCCCCGGCCACAGCGTCGCGGTCAAGTTGCGGGCGGGACCGCGCTTACGGTTCAGAATAATATCGGGAATTAGGCCCTCAAGGACGAGGCGGAGCGATGGAAGCTCATGATCATGGGGGTCCTTGGCGTTACCGACCTCCCGGTGGCGGCGCTCGCCGCGACGCTTCGCCTCTAACCGTGACCGGAAAGAAGCCCCGCCGAAGCGGGCAAGATGCGTCTTGACCATAGTCAACTCCGGAACGAAGAGATTGTTCCCTGCCGCCCAAGAAAAAATGCGAAGCGAAATGCAAGTCGTCGCCCAACTCGACTAAACAGCCGCACTCTCACATTTAAGTGCCAAGTGACAACGCCCTCGAATGGCCCTCGGGTCAAATCGGGCTCGTATTTGGCCCAGTGTAATCCCGCGGAACCTTCCAGCACCTTCTCCATTTCCTTCACTAGCGCGGGCTGTGTCGGTTGGACGAGAAACATGGACATTGTGGTTTTCCGCTTTCTCACCACGGCCAGCGAAATGCACTCAGGCGCGCAAGTGTACGCGTCTCACTCTTTTTCGAAGGTTCTGCGCCATGTCCGAGACTCTGCTTGCCGATATCGCCCGAAAGCTGAAGAAGATCGACTTCTGCATGATGTCGACCCACGGAGGATCGGGGGCTATCACCAATCGCCCGATGAGCAACAATGGCGATGTCGAGTACGATGGCGACTCCTGGTTCTTTTCCTTTACCGATACCAACAAGGTCGCCGATATCGGCCGTGATGCGCACGTAACGCTGTCCTTCACGGAACCGCCGAGCCTGCTTGGAAAGCCCGGCATGTTCATATCGATCGAAGGCGAAGCAAGCCTCATTCGCGACATGGCTCAGTTCGAGGAGCACTGGGTACCTGATCTTGACCGCTGGTTCCCGCAAGGTGTTGAAACGCCCGGCCTCGTGCTGATCAAGGTCCAGGGCAAGCGCGTGCAGTACTGGGATGGCGAGGAGAACGGAACGATCCAGCTTTAATGCAAGGACACGTCGCCGGCTCACTACAGCGCCTCAAGCCTCTCCACCAACTGCCGAACATGCCTTATGTCCTCAACGAAGCGGGCCTGTTGGTACCGGCGTTCGGCCCCGTCCGGCACGCGGAGCAGGTAGGAGGGGTGGATGGTCGGGTAGAGCACGATGTTGCCTTGCATGGTGAGCGTCTTGCCGCGCACTTGGTCAAGTGGCTTGCGCTCCCCGCTCAGCGCATAGAGCGCGGTGGCGCCCAGCGAAACGACAAGGCGCGGCTTGATAAGCTCCACCTCCTTTGCCAGCCACCAGCGGCAATGGTCGATCTCCCCCTTGTTGGGCTTCTCATGGATGCGCCGCTTGCCGCGTGGCTCATACTTGAAATGCTTGACAGCATTGGTGAGGTAGACGGCATCGCGGGCGAGGCCCGCCTCTTTCAGCACCGCATCGAAGACCTTTCCCGCCGGGCCGACGAACGGGCGACCGGCAAGGTCCTCCTGATCGCCCGGCTGCTCGCCCACCATCATCAGAGGCGCACCTTGCGGCCCTTCGCCGAAAACGGTCTGCGTTGCCATGCAATGCAGCGGGCAGCGCGTGCAGCCGCGCGCCTCCTCCCGCAGCGCCTCGATGGTCCCGGCTCCAAGAGGCTCGATCCTGGGCATGGCCTGCGCCGTTTCCTGAAGACGGTAGTGAAACAACCGCGGATCTTTCGCCGCCTGTTCGGCCATGGCCCGCACATTGGCCTCGGCATTGGCGATCATGCCGGGAATGAGATCCGCCTCCGGCAGGTTGCGCCAGTATTTCTTCGGCATTTCCGCCTGCATGGCTTTCAGCTTGAGGCGGGCCGGATTGAAAATGCTCGCATAATAGGTCCGCCAGAGATCGTCCGTCGGATCGCCATGACCAGGATTTTCGCCCGGCCGGGCATCGAAGATCAGGCTGCCGCCATCCCAACTGGCCGTGCCGTTCGGCGTCGCGATAATCCAGTCCATGTCGGCAAAGCGCCGGCGGAAGAAGGGTGCAGTCCGTGCGACGACGAAATGGGACGGCTCGAACCAGGCGAAGAAGCGCCGCCGGCCGTTCATCTGGCCGCCGATCTCTTTGAAGCGCACGAAAGCCGTCATCTTGTGGCCGTCGCGATTGACGTTCTTGGCAAGCAACCGTGCCCAGGCGACATCCGTGTCCGCGTCCAGTTCCAGCAGGTGGCGGTCGGATTGCAGCCGCCACAGCAGCCTGTAGAGCAGGTGGAAACGGCCGGGCTCCGTGTGACAGACGACCGCCTCGGCCAAGGACAGGAACGCGGGCGGCACGGTGAGCGGCGGCGCACTCTTGTCGGGCTTCGGCAAATCCGGCAGCGCATCGGCAGCAAACAGTTCATCGCCTAGGCCACGGATGCGCCAATCCACCATGCGGGGCGAAATGCCGGCCGCGGCCAGGGCCCGCGCCGCATCACGCCACTCGAAAAAATCGCCTCGTCCGGAAAGCGGGATCGTCTGCATCAGAGCAACGAGAGTTGTTCCGGCTTTGGCGCGAAAAGCGCTTTCAGGTCGGCACGATCGGCGAGCCGCCGCGGCACCCAGCCCTCCGCCTCGATGAAGGCACGTACCTTGCGCAGCGAAACGCCGAGCCGCGCTAGGTCCTCGAGCCTGAGACGCCGGAACCGGCGGCTGGAGAGAATGGACATGACCGTCTTCGTGCCGAGGCCAGGCACACGCAGCAGCCGCTCGCGCTCCGCCCGGTTGACGTCGACCGGAAAATCCTGGCGGTTGGCGAGCGCCCAGGCGAGCTTGGGATCCATGTCGAGATCCAGCATGCCGCCCGTCGCCCCGGTGATCTCCTCCACGCCGAAACCGTAGAACCGATAGAGCCAGTCCGCCTGGTAAAGCCGATGCTCGCGTACCAGTGGCGGCTTGATGAGCGGCAGCGCATGGGAGGCATCGGGAATGGGGCTGAAGGCCGAATAGTAGACGCGCTTCAGCCCGTAGCCGCTATAGAGCCGGGCACTGGTTTTCAGGATAGTGGCGTCGTCCGCACCATCGGCGCCGACGATCATCTGCGTGCTCTGGCCGCCGGGAACGAAACGCTTGCGCCGCTTGGTCTGCAAGGTCGGGTCATCGGCCGCCTCGATCTTCCGGCGCAATTCCCCCATCGCGCGGCGAATTCCCTCGGGACGTTTTTCCGGCGCGAAGCGACCAATGCCGGCATCGGTCGGCAGTTCGATATTGAGGGAGAGGCGATCGGCATAAAGCCCGGCCTCCTCGATCAGCCCCGGAGCAGCATCGGGAATCGACTTCAGGTGGATGTAGCCGCGAAAACCGTGCACGGTGCGCAGGTCCCGCGCCACCCGCACCATCTCGCTCATCGTGTGATCCGGCGAGCGGATGATGCCGGAGGACAGGAACAGCCCCTCGATATAGTTGCGTCGATAGAATTCGAGGGTCAGCCACACAACCTCCTCCGGCGTGAAGCGGGCGCGCTCCACGTTGCTGGAGGAGCGGTTGATACAATAGGCGCAGTCGAAAATGCAGAAGTTGGTGAGAAGGATTTTGAGGAGCGAAATACACCGCCCGTCCGGCGCATAGGCATGGCAAATCCCCGCCCCTTCCGTCGAGCCCAGCCCGCCGGTCCGAGCGGAGTCGCGCTTGACCGTTCCGCTCGAGGCACACGAGGCGTCGTATTTGGCGGCATCCGACAGGATGGCCAAGCGTTGCTGCAGCGATTTCTTCATGCACGTTCACTATATGTTCTTATCTCTGCAGTCAATTGGAAAGAATGTGTCAGCGTATTCTGGGCGGAAAACCGGCCTCAAAAAATCTTTACCACCGCCTCATGGAAGCGACGTGCCGGCGCGGCAGAGCTGCGATTGGGTGTCAACCATTCGATGCGGCCTTCGCGCTGAGCGTCTTGATGAGGATTAGTCCGGAAAGGCAAATGCAGATAGTTCGTCAGGATGGTCGCACTCGACGCGCAGAATACAGAACGCCGTTCAGAGGGCGAATCCTGTGACGGTCAGACCTGCGGAACAACGCTAGTGATGGATGAAGCCTATGCGAGATAGCCGACGAGCAAACTCCGTGGGTTATTTCACCGTCATCAGCGACCCAGGAGGCGTTATTCGCCCTCCCGGCGGTCATCCTTGCCCTCTTCTTTGAGGTTTGAGAGGGTGCGTAACGTCAGAAATGTTACGAGAGAGAGCACGATTGCTGTGTCGAAGGAGCCAAGCCCGACAGCGGTTCCGATTGCGCCCGTCGCCCACAGGCTTGCGGCCGTTGCCGTACCGCGTACGCTAGCCTTCACGACGAGGATGGCGCCGCCTCCGATGAAGCCCATTCCGGTGATTAACCCTTCGACGATCCGGGCGGTGGCTTCAGCGTTGCCACTAATGAGCGGTTCCGCCGCCTGAATGAAGCCACAGCTTGCGATGGCCACCAGGGGAAACGTCCGGAGCCCGGCACTTCTCTCGTGCTTTTCCCGATCCCAACCGATCGGTAGGGCAAGCACATAGGCGAAGAGGAGCGACCCCAGATGCGGAAGGAAGTCGAAGTTTGCCCCGATCGTTTGCAGCCACTCGGTCAAGCACGTCCCCCTCTGTCAACCTGCAGTTTAGATAGCTTTCCACCCCCGCGGGACAAGGTGTAGAGGTTTAGTTGTTCCATCTTATTTGCTATCGACTGCGCCGTTCTTGCGGACATCAGGCTCGCTGAAAAACCGTTAGGTACGCTAATTCACGCCTTTATCTGCTGCGGGTGTGTCAGCCGATAAAGGACACGTCGAACAGTATCCCAAGCCATCGACCAGATAGCGGATGCAGCAAACGCGCCGACGTCGTTCCACGCCAGCCTGATGATCGGTATAAAGCGCGGGCTTGTAGAGGGTGTTGGTGCGTCCGTCGTGGAGGTGCCGCAAGTCCATCAACCTAAAAGCATCTTCGACTGCTGCCGTTTTGCCGAGAAACGATTCACCTCGGCGGGTAGCGATGTCGAATATGTTGCCCGCATTGCTCCACAAAACCCGAGCGGATATGCGGCTCTCGGCCGCAAGCGCTTTGATGACTGGTGCGAAATGGTTCTCCGTAAGGTTGCCGAAGCGGCTTTCCGCGTCGACCGCGGTGCAGGTCCGCCCCGTGTTGGCGAGGTGAATATGTTTGATCGTGCCGTCTGGCGCAAAAGTGCAACCGATCGCGCCGAGATCGATAGGCACAGCACGCTGAAGAACCAGCATAAGTGCCATGAACGGGGGGATTACGGTCGCGAAATAGGTCTTTGACCACAGAGAGGCGACCGCGCGTCGATCTCCTCCCGGGTAGTAGGTTTCCGCGAAGAGCGAAAGCTGTCGAGAGAGAAACGCCCTGTCGGCGAGGGCAGAGCCGGGAACGGACGCCGGAGTGTCGGCTGTAAGCACGAAAAGCGCGCCGTGTTCGGCGAGCTTGCCCGAAAACAAAGGTGCAAACTCGGGTATCGTCACGGGGTCACCCCCGCTTCACTGCGTTCCGGCTGACGGACGTATGGTATGAACATGGGGCTACCCGTGAAGGGATCGGGCATGACGCTAGCATGCACGCCGAAGACGGTTGCAATATTCTCGGCGGTGATCACCTCGTTCGGCGTGCCATTCGATACGATCCGGCCCTTGTCGAGCAGAAACATCCGTGTGGCGTAGCGCGCGGCCTGGTTGAGATCGTGAAGAACCGCAACGACCGTTTTGCCCCGCTCGCGCACGAGGTGATCGAGCAGGTCCAGTATCTCGATCTGGTGCGAGAGATCGAGATAGGTGGTCGGCTCGTCGAGGAGAAGGATATCGGTTTCCTGCGCCAGGGCCATGCAGATCCAGGTCCGCTGCCGCTGCCCGCCTGAAAGACTGTCGAGCGGCCGGTTGGCGAAATCCAGCATCGAGGTGAGGTGGAGCGCTTCATGGCAGGCGGCCTCATCTTCTGCCGACCAACGGCCGAAGAACGATTGATGCGGATATCGTCCCTGCCTGACCAAGTCCCGAACCGTAAAACCCTCTGGTGCGCAGGGCGCTTGCGAGAGCAAGCCCACGCGACGCGCGAAACTGCGCGACGGGAGGGAAGCGATCGGCCGGCCGTCGAGCAGGACTTGTCCCTGTCCGGGCTCAAGCAATCGCGCCAGTGCGCGCAGCACGGTCGACTTGCCACTGCCATTCGGCCCGATGAGCGCCGTAAAGGCGTGGGGCGGAACGACGAGGCTGAGGTCTTCGATAACCGGGGTGCTGCCGTAGGAGACGCCAATGCGGTCGAAAGACAGCCGGCTCTCCGCGATCGTTTCAGGTTGGGCCATGACGCCTCTTCCACAGGAGCAATGCAAAAAATGGCACGCCGATCAGTGCCGTCACCAGGCCCGCCGGCAACTGTGCCGGTGCGATGAGCACACGGCCCAGAAAATCCGCGACCACCACCAGCAAGCCGCCCAGCAGTGCCGCAACGGGCAACAGGCCGGCATGGCGATAGCCGACCATACGACGCGCCATATGGGGCGCGACCAGTCCGACGAAGCCAACCAGCCCAGCCGCCGCGACGGCCGCAGCCGATAGCAGGGCGCAGGCGAGGATCATCAAGCTGCGCACAAGATCGACACGCTGGCCGACCGAACGCGCCGTATCCCCATCGAGACTGATGGTGTCCAGTTCTCGCGCCAACAGAAAGACGGCCGCCAAGGGCAGCGGCAGCCAGAGCGACAAGGCGGTCACCTTCGCCCAGTTTGCCCCTTGCATGCTGCCGGCTAACCAGATCATCGCCCGCTGGACATCACCGATATCGCCGAAGGCGGTGAGGATCGTTGTTGCGGATCCTCCAAGCGCGCTCAATCCGATGCCAATTAGGATGATCCGAAGCGACGAGGTGCCGTTGCGCCAGGACAAGGCCCAGATGGCGAAGCAAGTGGCTGTTGCTCCAAGAAAGCTTGCAAACGAAACGAGGTGCCCGTTTGCAGCGCCGAGCCCCACGATGACGAACGTGGCCGCGGCCGCCGCGCCGCTGCTGATGCCGAGAAGGCTCGGTTCGGCCAATGGGTTGCGCATGGTCGCCTGCGCGATCACCCCGGCGACCGACAGTGCCGACCCGACCAGAAAGGCGAGGATGACCCGCGGTAGGCGGATGTCGAGAACGATCATCGCGACCTGCTGGTCGGGCGCCTCCCCGCGAAGGGCTGCGAAGACCGCCCCGGGAGCGACGGGATAGTCGCCAAAACAGAGTGCTATGAGGAAGGTCACCGCGCTGATGACAAGGAGGACGCCGCTTATCCGATTCATCGCCCGCCCTCGATCCGATAGCGGGCCAGATAGATGAAGAAAGGTGCTCCGACCAGCGCCATCGTCGCACCGACAGGAAGGCCCTCACCGGGTAGCAGCAAGCGCGCGAGCGCGTCCGCGGTAACGACCAACAAGGCGCCGGCCGGTGCGCTGAACGGAATGATCCAGCGATAGTCGACCCCAACGATCAGGCGGGCAACATGCGGCACGACCAGGCCGACAAAGCCGACCGGCCCAGCCAGAGCTACCGCGCTTCCCGCCAGCACGACGACCAGCATTGCCGCCAGAAACCGCCAAAGGGCCGTACTCTGACCGAGGGAACGCGCCACATCGCTTCCCAGGCTGAGCGTCGTGACCTGCCCTCCGATGACCAGCGAGACCATCAGCCCTGCCACGATGTAGGGCGCCACCGCAAGGGATGCCGGCATCGTCCGCCCTGCCAATGACCCGAGTATCCAGAGCCGGATCTGGTCGAGCGTGCTCTGGTCGAAAATCAGGATCGACGTCGTCAAGGCGGCGAGAAACGCCCCGAGCATCGCACCGGCGATGGCGAGCTTCAGCGGCGTCGCGCCGCCACGGCCAACCGAGCCGATGGTGTAGACCACGACGGCGGCAAGCGCGGCTCCGAAGAAAGCCGCAAAAATGAGATCGGAGGTCGCGTTTGCTCCGCCGAAGACAATCGTCAGGACAACCGCGAAAGCCGCTCCCGCGTTGATGCCAAGCAGATCCGGAGATGCGAGCGGATTGTTGGTGACGGCCTGCATGATGGTACCCGCCACTCCGAGCGAAGCACCGACCAGAAGGCCGGCCAATACGCGTGGCAGGCGTACATTGGCAATGATGAGGTGTTCCCTGGAACCGTCAAAATGCGTGAGCGCATCGACGATCTTTAGCATGGAAAGGGGCATGCTGCCGATCGTCATGGCCCAGATCGATGTGAGGCAGCAGAGACAAACCGCCGACAGGATGGCAAGAGTGCGCGTGCCATTGCCGCCCATACCCGAGCGGGCTCGCGTGACCCTCGACTGCATCGATACATGGCTCATGGCTTGGCGATAATGTAGCGCTCGATGTCGTCCAGCACGCGGCTTGCCGAGGACAGGCCGGAAAACTCCATCCATGTCGCCGCATCCACGCGGTGAACCTTGCCGGCGGCAACGGCTGGCAACATCTGCCACAAGGGATTGTCCAGCACCTCCTCATGGCGCCCGCTCGTGTCGGAATTGTTGGCACCGCCGACGATGTAAAGCAGGACGTCGCCATCGAGGGCGGCCAGTTCCTCCCAGTCCGGACGTTTCAACGTCGTTCCATCCGTTGCGGTCTCATAGGCGGGACGCTTGACGCCCACCTCCCGCAAGATAGCGAAGGGGCCGTAGGCGTTCGGCGCGTCCAGATAGACCTGGAAATCCCACGCGGTGATGCGCACGACCGACACCCTCACATCTGGCAGCCGGCTCTTCAGCGCCTCCAGCCGTGTCTCGAATGCGGCAATTGCCTTCTCGGCCTTTTCACCCTGACCAGTAATATCCGCGATCGTGCGATAGAAGACCTTCCAGTCCTCGGCTGTTATCAGAACGGTCGGCGCGATCTGGGATGCGAGTGCCAGAACGTCCGTGCCCAGCATGCCACTGCCGATGATCAGGTCCGGTTTGAGAGCAACGACTTTTTCGATGCTAGGCGCGGTGAAGGCCCCGAGATCTTCTACCGAAAGCGCCGTGGCTTTCGCTTTCAGCTGTTTGTCGCTCATGCCGAAAAGCGGGGCACCAACAACAGGCAAACCAAGCTCGATGCTCATGCCGAGACTGAAGGTCGGGTCGAGCACGACGATCCGCTTGGCATCGGCCGGTACGCAGACGAGCGAGGCCATGATGGCCGCACTTTCGAAAAGTCGGCCGTCACAGGCGGCAAACACGCCCCCTGCATTCAACAGAAGACCGGCTAGCGTAAAGGTGATTCGGCGTTTCGCTTGCGTCAAGGTCATTGGCTCATTCCAATTTCAACTCACTTTGCATCAAACTGTCGAGGCACCGCACGGGTCTTGGAAACGCGAAGAGGAGCAGCCGCGGCAGCTCCTTTCGATTGCCAGACCAGCCTGCTCTTTCGCCGGCGCACGACAGCTCAGAAGCGTCCGGTGGCGCGGATGCCGAAGACGCGTCCATCGCCGATCGTCGCTTCCACGCCTGTGGGGGAAATGTTGGTCAGGTACTCCTCGTTCAGGAGATTGCGGGCGAAGGCGGTAACTGTGAAGTTCTTGGCCTCGTAACCGACCTGTGCGTTGACGACCTTGAAGGAATCGACGAACCGCCCGGGTGTGTTGGCAAGATCGCCCGCACTGTAATAGCCGTCCGTATACGTGACGTCCGCGCCGGCGAAGAAACCATTTTCATGCCGCCAAAGCCCGCCGAGCGACGCCGTGACTGTAGGCGATTCCGGGAATTCCTTGCCGGAGAGCGCAATTCCGTTGTTTGTCGTGCCATCATCGAAGCGCGTGCGCAGAAGGCCGAGCGAGGAATAGACCTCAAACGCTTCAGTTGCCATGTATCGCAGTTCCAACTCCGCGCCGTAGGCATGCGACTGCCCGCTGTTTTCTGTCACTGTCTGCCCGGGGAACCGTGGATTGGAGGTCAGGATCTGCTGGTCTTCATAGTCGTAATAGAACACGTTCCCGTTGACCTGAAGGCGATCCTCAAGCCACTTGGAACGGTATGCCAGCTCATAGGACCACATATATTCAGGCTTGACCTTGTTAATTTCAGTGGTGCCGACAACGGCCTCTGAATAGCCTGCGCGATAGCCCTTTGCCGCCGTCAGCGCTACCGCCTGATTCTCGGCGAAGTCAAAGGCCACGCCGAACTTCGGAAGGAAGACGGTGTTGGACACGGAATTGTTCTCGTCAAGCGAGCCATAGACTGGGAAGCCGCCGCCGATGGTGGCATCAAGATCAAGCGCCGATCCTCGGTAGTCGGCAGAAACCTTGTCCCGCAGCAACCGACCGCCGGCCATCAGAGTCCAGTCATCGGCCAGACGATAACGCATATCGGCATAGGCGGCGACGGACGTGGTCTCGTTCTTGGCATCCAGCACCTGGATATCGGCCAGCGGAATCCCGAACGGGGCAAGCAGGGTCGTCTGGATGTGTGAGTCGAGATTGCTGTCAAAGCGACCCGCAAAGATGCCGAACACGCCGCTGAACGGGGAGTCGGCGGAATCATAGATGAGGCGCAGGTCCTGCGAAAAATCCATGCCGTCGCGCGTGTCGTTCCTCAGAAAGTTCGACGTGGCCGGCGAGTGGATGGTCATGTCCGTATCCGACAATGCGGTCACCGACTTGATCGTCCAGTCCGGTGTCAGCTCGTAACTCAGGTCCGCCACATAGCGGTTGACATAGGTGTCACGGAACTCGGCGGTGGAATTGGTGGTGTCTTCATATTTACGGTCGAAGAAATCCGGCCCCGACACCAAATTCCAGCCCGGCTTGTCATGCGTGCGGCTGATCGTAAAGAGGCCTGTGAACTCCGGTATGGCTTCCGGCGTCACGAGGATTTTTCCGCGCAGCTCCTGAAACTCATCTTCTCCAAGTGATGCAATGGATGGGTCAGCGTAGGTGATGTCCTTTGTCTCGCGCGAGGCATTGCCAGAGAGGCGTACCGCGAGCTGATCTTCGATAAGAGGGCCGGAGAACACGAACCCGCCAGACAACAGGTCCTGTCCGCCCGCCTGCCCTTCGATGATGTACTCGGGTTCCCAGGTCGGATCCTTCGTTTTGACAATGATGGTGCCGCCGAGCGAATTTCGCCCCTGAAGGGTCGACTGGGGGCCGCGCAGGACTTCGACCTGGTCCACGTCCCAGGTCCCGCGGCTACCGCGGCGTGTCGCCTCCACACCCTGCGCTGCGCCGTCGAGGATCACGGAAATCACTGGCATCGCGCGACTAGGCTGCGTCACACCATCCGAATTCAGGCCGCGGATTACGAATGAACTGTTGCCGCCGGACGTCGGCAGGGATCGCACGTTCGCCATCCTGTTCAGGGTCTGGTTGAGGTTCGGCAGGTTGTAGTCTTCGATCTCCTCGCCGGTCGCAATACCTACGCTGGTATAGGTGCTGAAGAGGTCGCGCGGCACTTTCTCGCCCTGCACGACGATCGGTGCCAGAAGGGTGCCTTCCCCCACGCCCGCGGTGGATGCCGCAGCCGATCCATCGAAGACGGAGACAGTCGAGGCATTGGAAAACGTGTAAGAAAGACCGGAACCTTCCAGAATGCGCGCGACGGCGTCAGCAGGGTCGAGTGTTCCAAAAGCACCCGCCGATTGCTTGTCATTGGCGATCGCGGGATTGTAGGTCACCTGAAGGCCGGATTGCCGACCGAACGCTGCGAGCGCGGCGTTGAGTGGACCGGCCGGCACGGAGAAGGTTTTTTCGGCGCTTTGAGCAAGCGCGACACGCGTCGAGACAAAGGAAGCCCCCATCGTTGCCGTTGTCAGCATCAGCGTAGCAGTCAGTGCCTTGCCGATGTTTCCGCAACCGTTCTTCAGATACCCCTGCCGCATGTTCCCCAACTCCAAAAATGACCTGCACGATGGGGCTGCGTTCAATGAGTGTCCAAGAGCAGTCCGTCCCCGTTTCTGAAGACGAGGGACGTTTCTGAATTTTCGGCCTGTTCAGGAATTACTTAGACAAGGGAGACGACGGCAAGCAGGGGTGAAATCTCGCGGACCTTGCCGCCATATGGGTGAACGACGGCCTCGAGCGCGATCACCGGGTCGCGAAGGTCGAAGACGCCACTGATGCGCTGAGCGCTCAACCATGGGCTCATCAAGACGACCTTGCCCCGCCGCCAGCGCGCAATTCTCGCGACAACCGCCGAGATCGGCTCCTTCTCCGCAACGATCACGCCATCCCGCCAGGCGGCGACCTGCCCCGCCGCGCGCTTGCCGGTGTTCATCGATTGCTTCTCGTCCAGGCTTACCCAGTCTCCGCGCCCAAGCCGCAATTCGGCGCCGGCCGAATGCCAGGGCCCTTGTGCAGAAACGACGCCACGATCGACCGTCGCGGTGATAAAATCAGCATCATTGCTCACGTCAAAGGCGGCATCCAGGGCGGTCAACGTGACAGACCCGGCCCTGACCGAGAAGGGACGATCCTGACCTGGGTCCACCTCGAAATATGCCATTCCTTGAAGAAGCGAAACGCCGCGTCGATCGCCCATGCTGTCGAGCGCAATAGCGCTATCCGGCCCCAAGGTGGCCGTGCTGCCCTCAAAAAGGGATACGCGACGGAATTCAGCGGTGTCGCTCGCAAAATCGGCCCTGGGCGAGACGGCGCCCACGCCGGAAAGATAGGCACCGGCGGCAACCGACCCGATCAAAAGCGGAGCGCCGACAAGCAGCTTCCGGCGTGACATCGACACGTCGTCCTGTCGTCCGCTGGCGAGTACCCTATTGGCCATTCCCTGGATTTCGCATGCCTCTGTCCAGGCCCGTTCATAGGCTTCACCGCGCAGGCGCCACCGCCGAATTGTCTCCAGCGTCACGCCGTTGTCGGAATCGTTCTGCAGGCGGATGATCAGATCCACCGCCTCATCGAACAATTGATCGTCTGGTAGCGCTTCGTTCATTCCATTCTTTCGGGCGCAGGGCACAACTGGAGCCATCTTCTAGCCAATTGAACGAACAAACGTCAGAGATTTTCGCTGTCGACACCTCGAAAGGTCAAATATCGTGCAATCTGTTCCGGATGTGACGATATGCATTGCGGATGACCGTCCAGGTCTGCGTCGTGGACAGGCCAATCTCCGGACCGATTTCTGCAACCGTCAGTTCGGCGAGTTGATGCAGCAGGAATGCCTTGCGTGTCCTCTCAGGCAGTTCCGCAAGCGCCGCGTCAACAATTGCCAATCGCTGCTTGTCGTAGATCGCGGTCTCTGGCGATGGCGCCGGGTCGGGAACGGTAAGGATTGCTTGATCCGCAGCCTCGTCAAAAGGCGATATGCGCTGCCTGCGCTGATGGTCGATCAGCAAATTTCTGGATATCCGGAAAAGGTAGGCACGGGCATTGTCGACGCCGCTGCGTGGCTGCGACGAAAGAAGACGGACAAAGGCGTCTTGCGCAAGATCGGCGGCGACATCCTCGGTCACGCCGCGGCGGCGTAAAAAGCCAGCCAGCTCTTTCGCATGCCGCCTGAACAGGTTCTGAATATCCCACGTCACCTAATGCTTCTCCGCGCAAAGAGGCCTCATCGTGTCACCAACACTGGCGACAGACGACTTGGACACGCCAGGCGGCGCAAAAATGAAACCATGCACGTCTCATGTCGGCGGAGAGTCCAGTAGACAAAAACAAGCGATGAGCATCTGCATCAGCACCTTTACGCGCCACCGCAAGACGGACAGATAATATTTGTCTCAAAAAGTCAAGTTTTCTCCTGGGCTCCGGCGGATCGGCCAGGCACGCTGGAAACTGCAGAGTTCTGTTGACAGGGACCGAATAGCCGTTGGGCGCCGTGGAGCGCGATATGTTCGACCGGCAGCTACAGGTGATGCAGCACAAAAGGTTTGCCGACGATCATCTCGACACGTATTCGGAAACCGAAATTCTCTTCCAACACGTCAGGATTTAGGATGGCGTGCGGTGTGCCATCAGCCACGATCATCCCGTTCTTCATCGCGACAATGCGGTCAGCGCAAGCGCTCGCCTGGTTGATGTCGTGCAGCACGATGACGACAGTCTTGCCACTCTGATCGACAACGGTGCGCAGCGACCGCATCAAAGCGCGGGCATAGTACATATCGAGATTGTTCAGCGGCTCGTCGAGCAGCAGATAGTCCGTCCCCTGCGCGAAGGCCATGGCGACGAGCGCACGCTGGCGCTGCCCACCGGAGAGGGTCTCGATGAAGCGGTCGGCCAAATCGGAGAGATCGAACTGAGCGATTGCCGCTTCGATAAGCGCGTGATCCCGGTCCGAGAGGCGTCCGCGACCATGCGGGAAGCGGCCGAAGCCGACGAGTTCTCGCGTATGGTGAGCCGGCTCGCCACAAGTGTGTCCTGCCGCAAAATGGCGATCGTCTTGGCCAGTTCGCGGCCAAGCGTCGTGTTCACGGGCAGGCCATCCACCGAAATGGTCCCCGTCTGAAGTGGCTGGAGCCGCGCGACGAGCGAGAGCAGCGTGGACTTTCCGGCACCGTTCGGACCGATCAGCGCAATGACGCCGCCCTTCGGGATCGTCAGGTTGACATCCGTGAGGACCGGCGTGCTTCGATGCTTGAAGGAAATGTTCTCGATCCGGATCATTTGCGGCTTCCCAGGAGCAAGAGCAGAAGGAAGACAAGTCCGCCGACGAGCACGACGACGCCGGTCAGAGCGGCCGCGGGCAATAGCCTGGCATGCCGACGCGTGTCGACGTTACGCTCGGCAAGTGCCGCCACGAGCAGGCCGAAGAACGCTACCGGGCCAACGAGCGCGGTGGAAACAGCAACAAGCGCCGATACCAGCAGCAAAAGGCCGGTGACGGTTCCCGCCCAGTCCACTCCAAGGCTCGTTGCGGTATCAGGCCCGAGCGATATGACGTCCAGCACATGTCGTAGACGCCAGGCAAGGATCACCGCAAAGACTGTCACCATGGCGGCAAACACCAGAAGGTCGGTGCGCACCGCATTGAAATTGGCAAAACTCGCTGTCTGTGCCACCGCGAAGTCGTTGAGATCAACGAGCCGGGCGCCGCACACAGCCTGCAATCCCTGGCGCGCGAAGCGGGCCTCAGCATATCCGGCTTGAAAACGAAGTTCCGGCACGTCTATGGGCAGACGGTCTTTTCCTTCGTCCATGACGTGCGCATGGAAACGGCGCGGGCAGGGCTGGAGGGACAAGACTGGACGGTCGCGCAGGCAGCCCATTTCACCGGCTACAACCATGCCAGCAACTTCTGCACAGCCTATCACAAACATTTCGGCCACCCGCCCGGAAGCACCGGCAAGCGATACTCCCAGTCTCGAACTCCGGTTTAAAAATATCCGACCGGCAGCGCGGCGGATCGATTCAGACGAACAACATCGGGGCCAGCGGCCTATGGTGCCGCACCAACAGGTCGCAGACATGACCGCACCCGACCCGCAGGGCTGAAACATCGCCCAAAATCACATTGCCAAGCAGGCGCCATTCATTGAATCCAAATCGGCCTGTGGGTAGGATCCTTCATCCCTTGACCCCGGCTCACAACCGTCAATATATGTTGATTACGGAACAGGTTCCGTCAGTACGACGGATGAAAAGGGAACACGGTGAGGATTACCCATCAGGGGCCGAGACCGTGACTGCCCCCGCAACTGTAACCGCCGAGCTTGCCTCATGATGCCACTGCGCGAATGCGTGGGAAGGCGGGACAAGCGATGACGCGGAAGTCAGGAGACCTGCCTGTCCCGGTCACCCATGCCAGGATACGGGGAGTGTCCGGGCGCGGCCGGTCGTAGTGGTGACATTGTCGAAGATGTCGCCGCGTCGGTGGACGGTTTAGGGAAGCGCCAGCTCTCCGGAAATCCTCACTCGCCCGCGGTTGGTAACCGTGCAGGGATCAGCCTGCCGTGGGGGAAATATGAAGAACTATCTGGCGGGGGCTTCCCTGCTTGCGATCGTATTGTGTCAGCCCGTCCTGGCGCAGGATCAGCCGGTAGCCGAAACGCCGACCATGCTCGACGAGATCGTGATTACTGACGGTCTCACCTCGGTGGAACTAAGGAAGTCCGGCCGTGCCGTCACCGTCATCACTGGCAAAGAGATCGAGAAGAACCAGGTTCGCTACGTGGCAGATGCGCTTCGGTTCGTGCCGGGTTTTGCCGTATCGCGGACAGGGTCCTACAGTGGCCTGACGCAGGTGCGCGTGCGCGGCGCGGAAGGCAATCAAGTGCTTGTCGTCATCGACGGCGTCGAGGTCAATGACAATGGCCAGGGCGAATTCGACTTCGGCAGCCTGCTTGCCGACGATATCGATCGCATCGAGATCCTGCGCGGCCCGCAGAGCACTTTCTGGGGCGCCAACGCCATGTCCGGCGTCATCAACATCATCACTAAAAAGGGCGAGCGCAATTCGACCAAATCGACGGCCCGTACAGAAGTCGGTGCGGATGGCACGGTGATGGGCGCGCTCTCCACCCGCGGCGGCGGCGAAAATTTCGACTATTCGCTCGCCGGCGTCCTGCGCCGTTCGGAAGGTTTCAACATTTCCGACATGGGGAAGGAAGACGACGGCGACCGCAACGGCACGCTGAACGGCAAGTTCACGGTGGACCTGTCGCCCGATACGGTGGTGGATGGTACGCTGCGCTACGTCAACCGCCGCAGCGATCTGGATCCGCAGAACTACGACACCGCGATGACCTATGATGCGGACGATTATACGAAAAGCCGCGAGTTCTTCGGCTCGATCGGCCTCACCAACACCGCGCGTGACGGCGCGCTAACGCAGAAGGCGCGCTTTTCCGGCAACGACATCTATCGCTTCAACCACTCCGAGGACTTCGGCGACAGCTGGAACGATGGCAACCGCTACAACGCGACCTACCAGGCCTCCTACCGCTACGACGACCTGGACAACCAGGTCCACCAGCTGACCGCCGGCTACGAATGGCAGCGCGAGACCTTCTCGCCCTCGCATCTTACCGAAACCTTCAGCCGCAACGCCCATTCGCTGATCGGTGAGTATCGCGGCGAGTTCTTCGACCAGCTCTATCTCAATGCCGGCGCGCGACAGGACTGGAACAACGCCTTCTCGGATGCCGCGACCTGGACGGTGAGCGCCGCCTGGCAGATACCCGACGCGGAAACACGGCTGCATGCCTCCATCGGCACGGCCGTGACCAACCCGACCTTCTACGAGCAGTTCGGCTATATCCCCGGCACGTTCAAGGGCAACCCGAACCTGAAGCCGGAGGAAAGCTTCGGCTGGGATATCGGCGTGGAGAAAAGCTTCTTCGATGGCGGCCTAGTCGTCGACGTCACCTATTTCAACCAGAATCTCGAAAACGAGATCGCTACGGTCTACAATCCGGACTTCACGTCGACGCCGGTCAACCGCAACGGCGAAAGCCGCCGGCAGGGCGTCGAGATTTCCACGACCGTCGATTTCTTCAATGGCTTCACGATAGCGGGCACCTACACCTACACCGATGCGAGCGAGCAGACGGTGGTCGGCGGGCCGCGGCTTGCGGAAGTGCGCCGCCCGCGCCATACGGGCTCGCTGAACGCTGCCTATCTCTTCTATGAAGACCGTGTGCGAGTTTTTGCCGAGGCGGTGTTCAACGGCGAGATGGTGGACAGCGTGTTCGCTAGCCGGCTGCCGCCGCGCGTGACGCTCGGCGGTTATACCGTGGTCAATGTCGGCGGAAGCTTCAAGGTCAACGAAACGGTCGAGGTCTTCGGCCGCATCGACAACCTGTTCGACCGCGACTACCAGGAAGTCTATGGTTTCAACACGCCGGGCCTGTCGCCCTTTGCCGGATTGAAGGCGACGTTCTGATGCGAGCAATGCGTCGGCATGCGATGATCCTTGCCTGCCTGTTCTGGCCGGCGGCAGCGTCGCGCGCCGACGCCTTTCCGCAGCGCGTCATCTCGATGAATGTCTGCACGGACCAACTGGCCATGCTCATCGCACGGCCCGGCCAGCTTCACTCGGTTTCCTATCTCGCGCGCGATGCAGATACCTCGGCAATGGCAGAAGAGGCTGGCGCCTACGTTGTCAATCATGGATTGGCGGAGGAAATCTTCCTGATGAAGCCGGATCTCGTGCTGGCCGGCACCTACACGACGCGCACAACCGTCTCCCTGCTCCGCCGGCTCGGTTTCCGCGTGGAGGAGTTCCAGCCAGAATCTTCCTTCGACGACGTTCGCGCGAACCTCAGGCGGATGGGCGACCTGCTCGGCAATCCAGCGCGGGCCGGCACGCTGGTCGCCGCCATGGACCGGGAAATCGCCGGGCTCGAAGCCGCCGGAACGCCGCGCTTGCGCACGGCGCTCTATTTCGCCAACAGCTATACGTCCGGCGCCGGCACGCTGGTGTCCGAGGTGGTCAAGCGCGCCGGGCTCGAAAACATTGCGGAGACACTGGGCCTGGCGGGAACCACGCGCCTGCCGCTCGAGCTGCTGGTCCTTTCCGATCCAGAACTGATGGCCGGTGGCCGCTCGCACTGGGACAAGCCGGCGCTAGCCGAGCAGAATTTTGCTCATCCGGCCTATCGCGCCCTTGCGGCGGCCACCGCCGAGGCCCCGCTCGAAAACCGGCTGACCGTCTGCGGCGGACCGTTCACCCTCGAAGCCGCCCGTGTCCTGCAGGATGCGGCCCGCGGGGCGCGAGGCGCTGCGCCATGACGATCCGCTCCCATTTCCGCGAAACCCTCGCCATCCTTGCCGCGGCGGCCCTTGTGCTCTTCCTCCTCTCGCTTACCATCGGCCCGGCCGAGGTCACCGTCGCCGAAAGCCTGCGCGCGCTGTTTGGTGGCGGTGACGAGCTTCTGGTCCTCGTCATGCAGGAAATCCGCCTGCCCCGCGCCCTGCTCGGCCTCCTCGTCGGCGGAACTCTCGGCCTTTCGGGAGCCGCGCTGCAGGGCTATCTGCGCAATCCGCTGGCCGAGCCGGGGCTGATTGGTGTCAGCGCTTCCGCCTCGCTTGGCGCGGTCATCGCCATCTATACCGGGCTTTCGGCGCTCTTCGCACTCGCCCTGCCACTCATGGCGCTCGCTGGCGCAATGCTCGCCGTATTCGCCCTCAAGGCGATGGCGGGCGCTGATGGGCGACCGCTCACCGTCATCCTCACCGGCATCGCCATTTCCAGCCTTGCCGGCGCGATCACCTCGCTGGTCTTGAACCTCTCGCCCAATCCCTTTGCGGCGATGGAGATCATGTTCTGGATGCTCGGTTCGCTCACCGACCGCTCGATGCCGCATGTCTGGCTGATGCTCCCGTTCACGGTGGTCGGCTGGCTGTTGCTCCTGCGTCTCGGCCGGGCGCTCGACGCCCTCTCTCTCGGCCCGGATGCCGCCGCGAGCATGGGCATCGACCTCAAGCGCGTGCAGCGACTTGCGGTCTTCGGCACTGCGCTCTCGGTCGGAGCCGCCACGGCCGTCGCGGGCGCCATCGGCTTCGTCGGCCTCGTCGTGCCGCATGTGCTACGCCCCTTCGTCGGCGCACAGCCCTCCCGGCTATTGCCGGCGAGCGCGCTTGGCGGAGCGGCGCTGCTGCTTTGCGCTGATATCCTCGTGCGCGTCATCGGGCCGGATCGGGACATCAAACTCGGCGTGCTGACGGCGATCGTCGGCGCTCCCTTCTTCTTCTGGCTTGTCTGGTCGTACAGGAGGAAGGGGCTGTGAGCATCCTTGCCATCGAAGACCTTTCGGCCACGTTGTCCGGCAAGCGCGTCGTGAACGGCGTATCGCTCACCGTCGAGAAGGGCAGCTTCACCGGCCTCATCGGCCCGAACGGTGCAGGCAAGTCAACGTTCCTGCGCGCCTGCCTCGGCCTCGTTCCCGCAAGCGGTACTGTCCGTCTCGACGGCGTCAACCTTGCAACCCTGCGCACCGCCGAACGAGCGCGCCACCTCGCCTACCTGCCGCAGGAGCGCGAGACCGCCTGGGCGATGAGTGTGGAGGTCGTGGTGGCGTTCGGCCGAATGCCGCACCATGCACGTTTCTCTGCTCTCATAGAGCGCGATCGGGCGGCAGTCGAGGCGGCAATCGTACGCATGGACCTTGCCGCTTTCCGCCATCGCGCCGTCACCAGCCTTTCCGGCGGCGAGCGGGCACGCGTCCTTATCGCGCGGGCGCTCGCGCAGGAAACGCCGGTGCTGCTGGCGGACGAGCCGCTCGCCGGCCTCGACCCTCAGCACCAGATCGCGCTGATGCGACTGTTCAGGGAACTGGCGTCGGAGGGCCGGATCGTCATCGCCTCGATGCACGACCTGACACTCGCCGCGCGCTGGTGCGACCGGCTGCTCCTGCTGCGCGAGGGCCACACCTTTGCGGAAGGTCCGCCGGAAGCCGTGCTCACGGCCAAAACACTGGAAGACGTCTACCATGTCGAGGCCTTCATCGGCGCTGCAGCCGGTGGCCTGATCGTGCAGCCGGTCGACCTGTCGAAGAAGAAGGATGAACACTATCGTGGCTGATATCCGCAATATCCTCGAGATCCACCTCGTCGACGAGAAGGCGGGCTGGAGCATGGGCTCCTTCGGTGCCGTCGCTGAATTCCATCAAGACAGGGGCGAATATCTGGAGGCCGATGCACCCGCGCTCTTCGTGCGCGCGACCCGCCGCGGTGCCATCCGCCTCAATGCCGATACGATCGAGCGGATCGAACCCGTCGCCTACGAGACGCTAAGCCCCAAGCCGCATCGCTGGAGCCATGCCTTGGCGCTTTGCCTTCCAGTGAGGGAGGCCGCCGGGAACAGGCGAAGCGCCCTCACCGAAATCGGGCCGGACAAGGACGCCGTCCGCCCCGGAGACCGCAAGGCGATTCTCTTCGACATGGGTCTTGCTTTGCCGCAATGCGACTTCTGCGTCCGTACGGACGATCCAGCCCTCCTCGCCCTCCTGCGCGAAAATGCCGGGCGCAGCCTGTTCGACCCAGCCAATCCGGCGGGCGGCGCCATCCTGAAGGCCCATCCGCACCGCGTCGCGCTGACCCGCATCGGCCGCGTTGAGGTGTTCCAGATGATCGGCGGGCCAGATACCAGCGGCGTCTCGCCGCCCGGCCCGCACACCCACCTTCTGCCGCAGCTCCTGAAAGCGGGCCGCACCCATTCGGCCAACACGCCGATCCCGGATCATCTGGTGCCGCTCGGCTACCTGCACCCGGCCAATCCGGTCATGGACGAAATGGGCGTGGACACGGCGTTCGACATCGACAATCACGCCCGCTTCCAGGCTCTGTACGACCGGTTCGCCCGTCCCGACCTGCCGCTCCTGCGCAAGGCCGTGCTGGAGGCGTTGGGCAGGAAGGACGAGCCCGAGCGGTTCACCGCACCCACAGACCGGTTCGGCCGCGCGGCCTTGCGCCTGACGCTCCGCCAGCAGCATCGCCTCGCCGAAAAGTTCGCCGGAGGCACCTATTGCGATCTGGTGGCGCTCTGGCGCAACGTCTTCGACAAGGTCACCGACACCACGGCGGCCGATGACGACGCGCCCGGCCACTGAGCCGCCGGAAAGCTGATGCACGCCTTTTCCACCCGCTGGACACCGCCCTTCCTCGTTGCAGAATTTGCCGAGCCGCAGAACATGTTGAGCTGGGCGCTAACCCGGCCAGGATTCGTCGTTGCCCGCTCCGTTGTCTGGCTCGAAGTCCGGAATGCGGACTTGCCCGTCGATGTCGACCCCGTCCAACTCCTGCAGAGGCGCATGAGCGAAGCGGACCACGAAGGGGCAGTGCACCTCATGACATCGCGAAACCTCAAACATCACCATCTCGCAAGCGCCGTCGCCGGGACTGCCACCTCTTCCTGCCTTGCCACGGTCGGTCTTTCCAATGCTGGCCGGGTCGGCGATGCCCTCGATGAGAACGCACGGCTCGGCACGATCAATCTCCTCGCCCATGCCGATGCGCCCCTATCCGAGGCTGCGCGCCTGGAGGCGCTGTCAATTGCCGCAGAAGCCTGCACAGCCGCCATCATGGACCTTGGGCTGGCCCACAATGGTCGGACGGTGACCGGCACGGGAACCGATTGCATCGTCGTCGCCTCACCATGCGGAAGCCCGGAAGCGCCCTTCGCCGCGCTGCACACGGACATCGGCGTTTCATTGGGACGGGCAGTCTATGACGCGATCACAGCAGGCGGTATGCACTGGCTTGCAGAGCGATCTGCGGAGCCTTTTTGAGCAACAAGCCAATCCGGGTGTGGCGGCAGCAACCCGTCATCCCTTAGGCTTCATCAAGAATTAGACTAGCGCTTGCAGCAGCGTCGCAAAAAGCAGGCGCTTTGCCGCCTACGTCTATCAACCCACCCAATAGGCGCTGGAGGCGTGGGCATGATCAAATCCGCGGTCTTGAACCGACCAGAACGGGCGGCATCGTAAAGTGAACCTTTCGGTCACACCTAATCAATCCATTTGGCAATTGGCTCAACCCTGCCTGCCCCAGAGATCCGCCGTGCAATATCGGCGATCTCGAAACCGAGCTGCTCAGCTCGGTCGGGACTCATGCGATAGGTCGCTGCGGCAACAGTGATCGCGCAGCGATGGGGCGATGCTCCGCATCGAGGATCGGCGCTCCTACGCACCGTGTTCCGAGGACGATCTCCTCGTCGTCGATGGAAAAGCCCCGCGCCCGGATGATGGCAAGATTGACCCGGAGCCGCCAGCGGAACAACGATGTCGCCGCCTGACGCACGCGCAAGGCGCGTCAGGCGGCCGCCGAGGTCCGGGCGGAACTGGGCCACAAGGCCGGCGGAAGCGATTGTGATCGGTTCGGTTCCGCCCCCCACCCCTACCATTCGTAGATCCGCTCCAACGAGCCTTCAAACTCACCATTCGCGAAATGGCCGCAGATCACATGGGCGCCGACCTTGCCCTTATCCTCCGGCGGGTTTGCCTTCAGCACCTCTTCGGCAAAGGCTGTACTGTTGTCGAAGAACGAGCGGTCGTTGTTCGAGATGCCGTATACGACGGCGAAGCGTAGCGCCGGGTTGGAAAAGCCGATATCGACCAGTTGTGGAAGATCGCGCCAGCTTGTCCAGATCGCCAGCCTGCGCCGATCGACGGGCTCGTGATTGGTGAAACCGATGCGAATGGCGAGATTCCGCATGCCGTACTTGTCGGCATAGAAGGCGCCGAGCTGCTCGCCAAAACCCTTGGTCAGGCCGTAGCGGCTGTCAGGCCTGAGGACCACATTTGCATCCAGCCTTCGGCGACGGGGATAATAACCGACGACGTGGTGGGAACTGGCGAAGACGACGCGGCCCACGCCGTTCAGCCGAGCAGCCTCGAACACATTGGCCGCCCTGACGATACTGCCCTCGATTTGCACGCCCATAGCCGCATCACTGGTGCAGCCGGCAAGATGCAGCACGCCACCGACGCCGGCCGTCGCCTCGAGCAGCAGCGCGGGATCATTGATGCTGCCGACGACGGCGCGTTCGCCAGCCACAACCTCCGCCGGTTCGATGAGATCGAGAAGCCGCAGCGTGTAGCCGCGTTCACGCAGCTCTTTCCGCAATGCCGTGCCGACGAGACCGGCCGCGCCCGTGATAGAATTTCTATGTCCTTGTTTCCTAGCTCCGTAGGTGCGGATCACATCCTCGTCGGGCGCAAACCCGATCCCCTACCCGGCGGCAGCGCCACCCGCCCACCGATTGGCAGCGGCGTATCGAGGCCAATGAAGACATGCGGCTTGACGTAGAGGAACTCGAAGAGGCTGTCTTCGCCGAGCGCGGCGAACAGGTTGAGCGTGGCAAAATAGCCAGGGCCGAAATGGGGCATCAGCGCCTTGCCGATCTCCGCGGCAGTCCGCACGATCTCCAGGAAGACCGAAACACCAACGACCTTGGTCAGGCTCGGCTGGGGATAGGCGATGGATTTGGCAAGGGCTCGGAATGGAAAGGCCGTGCAGGCATTTTCGCCTGCGCCGATGGGAATGCCGTGCGCCTCCAGCAGCGCAAGTGTCTCATAGTCCTCCGGCGGAAAGATCGGCTCCTCGAGCCACATCGTATCGGCCGCTTTGAGAAGGGGAACCATCTCGATGGCGAAGTCCGACGTCCAGTTGCAGTTGACGTCGACCATAAGGCCCGCCGCGTCGCCCATGGCCGGCCGCGCGGCGGATATGGCATCCGGGGCGATCTCGTGCAGTTTGACATAGCCATACCCCTCCTCCACGGACTGGCGGGCATAGGCCGGCACGGCGCGGCGCGCGGTGGAAGAAATGAGTTCGGCCAGGGTCTTCCCGGCGCGCTGCCTTGATATCCCAAGCGCGATATCCACGCCCGAGAGCGCGAAGATCGTGATGCCGTAGTGGCCCAAGATATGCAGCGCCTTCTAGATCGCGAGGTTCCAAGTGGGGATGTCATCGGTCTCCTTGCCGACAACGAGCGGTGCCGCCATGGTCTCGATCGCGGCGGCCACGGCCGGCGCGCAGAAATAGGCGAACGCCTCCCCCCAACCGACCAGGCCGTCCTCGTTCTCCAGCGGCTCGGCGTGATGCCCTCCCCGCGGCCACCGTCCTCGAAGGGGATTTCGGCAAAGATCGTTTTCAGGCTAGTGATGCGGGCCATGTTTCACTCACACTTTCTGGCTTTTCACGCGGCCAACGAGCTGCGACGGATCGACGAAACGCAGCGCGATCAGGAGGCCGGTCATGATGAAGTCATGGTTGAAGGCCGTGTGGATGACGGCATCTGCCGTCGCTGCGGCTTCGCGCAGGATATCAAGGTCATCGAGCGAGCCCTGGATAATATCGGCACCGGAGGCGACAAGATGCGCTGCCTTCTCCATGGAGCGTGCGAGGCCGGTGACCTGGTGGCCGGCGCTCAAGAGGTCGTCCACGATGGCCGAACCCACCCAGCCGGTGGCGCCGGTTACGAATACGTGCATGGTGTTTATCCGATCTTTGAGAGTTGTCTTTTAGAGTAAGGGCAGCGGCGGATTTATCCGACCCGCATGGACAGTTCGACATCCTCCGCGAAAGGCACGGAGATGAAGCCTGACCCGGCTGGACGGACATGGGCGAGGTAATCGGGAGAATCGTCGGCGTTATCCGCGACGATCAATGCGCCGGGCTTGAGACGACTTTCTACTAGGTCCAGGACCTCGCGATAGAGGGACTTCGCTCCATCGAGCAGCAGCAGATCGATCGTTTCGGGAAGGTCGGCGGCGAGCGTCGTAAGCGCGTCACCTTCCCCGATTTCGACAAGGTCGATAAGGCCGCCATCAGCGAGGTTTTGACGCGCCCGTGCAATCTTCGAGGGTTCGAACTCGCTGGTCACCAATCTCCCGCCACCATTGTCCCGCAGCGCAGCCGCAAGGTGGAGCGTCGAGATGCCGAACGATGTGCCGAACTCCACGATCGACTTTGCGCCGCAACTGCGGGCCAGCATGTAGAGCAGCCTGCCCGTTTTGGGCGATACCGGAAGCCAGAGATCCTTCAACCGCTCGTAGAGATCGAGATACTCCGTCTTGCTGCGCAGGAGACGGTCGCGCTCGTCGCGCGAAAGCGCGGCCATCGCCGGGTTTGATGGCGCGTCAGCCTCCACGAACAGGCGGTCGAGAAGCGGTGCGAGAGGTGCCGTCGTCAGCGTGGTCATGAAAGTCTCCGTGTCAGGAAAGCGACTTGTGTTGGCAGCGAAAATACGAATAATTCGTCGCATTCTCTAACCGCATTTGACGAGTGCCCTGATGACGGATCGCCCAAGTGCCCGTATATCCTCGAGAAAACAGCCGCGGCAGGCGCGTTCCAACGAGCTTGTCCAGGCCATTTTGCAGGCTGCTGTTCAGGTTTTGGCAGCGGAAGGGGCGCAGAGATTCACCACAGCCCGTGTGGCCGAAAAAGCCGGCGTGAGCATCGGATCGCTCTACCAGTATTTTCCGAACAAGGCCGCGATCCTCTTTCGGCTGCAAACCGATGAATGGCAGCAGACCACGGATCTTCTGCGGCGCATCCTCGACGACCGTTCGCAATCGCCATTCCAGCGGTTGCGAACCCTCGTCCATGCCTTCATCCGATCCGAATGCGAGGAGGCGACGGTCCGCGTTGCGCTCGATGACGCCGCCCCGCTCTATCGCGATGCGCCTGAAGCGCGAGAGGCAAAGGAAGCGGGCGACCCGTTCTTCGGCAATTTCATGCTCGAAGTGCTTCCCCACAGCACCGATACCGGCCGGCAACTGGCCGCCGACTTGATCATGACGACGATGAGCACTGTCGGTAAGGAGTTTTCGGAGAGGCCTCGGAGCCTGTCCGAGATAGAGGCCTATGCCGATGCCATGGCTGACATGTTCTGCGCTTACATTGATAGCCTGACTGAAAGAAAACCATAGACGGTCGGTGCGCCGGAGCGATCTCTCGATCTACGCAGCAGCACGCGTCTCTCGTCCGAACACCGCGTTCCATAGCTGCGGTTCGCACCTTCGCATTTTGGGATCGGTCATCGTGGATTTTGGCTCATCGCGCTTGAGGCGACTGAGCCACCGCGTCCAGACAAGTGCCGGAAACTTCTGCCATCAATGAACAACGATTTTTCGCATCCAATCGCGCGAAGAGAATGTCGTACCTTAATTTTCCATAAAAACTATAGACTATTAATGCATCTGTCTCAGCACTGGTGCGTTCATGTCCTATCATCTCAGCCTCCTCGACAAAAGCCCGGTCGAATCCGGCCAGACCACTGCAGAAGCGCTGCAGACGACGGTGAAGCTTGCTTTGAGAGCGGAAGCACTGGGCTATCACCGGTACTGGGTGGCGGAACACCACAATATGGCCGGTCTCGCCAGTTCGGCGCCCGAGGCGCTGATCGCCTATCTTCTGGCAAGGACCTCGCGCATCCGCGTTGGCTCCGGCGGCGTCATGTTGCAGCACTACAGCGCCTACAAGGTCGCCGAAACGTTCAATCTTCTGGCCTCGCTAGCGCCCGGGCGGGTCGATCTCGGCGTCGGCAAGGCGCCCGGCGGTTTTCCGGTGTCGACCAACGCGTTGCAGGCGGCCGTCGATCCTGTGCGCAAGCCGAAATTCGACGACCAGCTTTCCGATCTCAACCGCTACCTGTCGGTCGCGCCCGATGCGACGGATCTCGCGGCGACGCCGGTCCCGACCATAGCGCCCGAGCGCTTCCTGCTCGGCGCCAGCGTCGAAAGCGCCAGGCTTGCGGCAGACAAGGGCTGGCAGTTGGTCTTCGCCGGCCATCTGAACGGCGACCCGGAAAACCTGCGCAAGACCTTCGAGGCGTATCGCGAGGCGAGCGGCGGCAAGGCGCCGATCCTGGCGCTGGCGGCCTTTGTGGCGGAGGACGAGGCGCAGGCGCGCGAGCGTGTTTCGGGGCTCCGGATCTTCAAGGTTTTCCTGTCGACCGGCCAGAGCGTCAATGTCGGCAGCGAGGAGCAGGCGGCGGAGTTCGCGCGGCAATCCGGCGTCACCGATTACCGTGTCGAGGAGAAGGTGCCGAGCATCCTGCATGGCACGCCGGCGCAGGTGCGCGCCGAACTCGACGATCTCCACCGCCGCTACGGCGTCTCCGAATTCATCATCGAAACACCGGCGCTGACAGCGGCCGAACGCTTCCAGTCCATCGAGCTGCTGGCCAAGGAGCGCCTGTCGCTCGCGGCCTGAATTTTCCGGAAAGGATGATCCCATGTCCCAGAAAAACGTCACTTTCGGCATCATGCTGCAAGGGCCGGGCGGCCACATGAACGCCTGGAAACATCCCAGCGGACCGGCCGATGCGAGCGTCAATTTTCCCTTCTTCGTGGAGACGGCCCGTAAGGCCGAAAACGCCGGCATCGCCTTCGCTTTCGTCGCCGACGGTCTCTACATCAACGAGCAGTCGATTCCGCATTTCCTCAACCGGTTCGAGCCGATCTCGATCCTCTCGGCGCTGGCCGCATCGACCTCGAAGATCGGCCTCGTCGGAACGGTTTCGACCTCCTACAGCGACCCTTTCACCGTCGCGCGCCAGTTCGCCACGATCGATCTGATCAGCGGCGGCCGGGCAGGGTGGAATGCCGTGACGACGCCGCTCGAAGGCTCGGGCCGCAATTATAGCCGCGAGCACCCCGAACACGAGCTGCGCTACGAGATCGCCGACGAATATCTCGGTGTCGTCAAGGGCCTGTGGGATTCCTGGGATGACGACGCCTTCCTCCGCGACCGCGAGACGGGCGTCTATGTCGACAAGACCAAGCTCCGCCGGCTCGGCCACAAGGGGCGGTTCTTCCGCGTCGAAGGGCCGCTCAATATCGGTCGCTCGAAGCAGGGGCAGCCGGTCGTCTTCCAGGCAGGCGCGTCCGATTCCGGCGTGAAGCTCGCCGGCAAACATGCCGATGCCGTTTTCACCAATGGCGGGCCGTTCGAGGATGCGGCGGTCTTCTACAAGCAGGTGAAGCAGAGCGCGATCGCGCAGGGCCGCCGCGCGGCCGACGTGCGCATCTTCCCCGGTATCGCCCCCATCGTCGGCGCGTCGGCCGAGGAGGCGGAGCAGAAATACCTGTCGATCCGCAATCTCGTGACCGTCGAAGAGGCGCTGCTCTATCTCGGCCGCTTCTTCGACCACCATGATTTCAGCGCCTATCCGCTCGACGAGGCCTTTCCGGAACTCGGCGATATCGGCAAGAACAGCTTTCGCGCCACGACCGACCGCATCAAGAAGACGGCGCGCGAGCAGAACCTCACGCTCCGCGAAATCGCGCTCGACGTCGCGACGCCCCGCACCGCCTTCATCGGAACGGCCGACCATATCGCCGACGAGATCGTCCGCTGGGTCGATGGCGGTGCCGCCGACGGCTTCATCCTCGGCTTCCAGGTGATCGCCGAAGGCCTCGACGATTTCGCAGCGCATGTCCTGCCCGTCCTTGCGGCCCGCGGATATTTCGACCCGTCGCTCGAAGGCCAGACGCTGCGCGACCATCTGGGCCTGCTTTACCGCGAAAGCCGCTATGCGGCCGGCGAGGACGCCGTCGAACCCGGAAAGGCGGTCGGCGCGTGAGCGCCGGGGAAAAGTCATGAACGCTATTACACCTCCCTCGCGCCTCAGCGATCCCGTGGAACAGGGCATCGCTGCCTTTCTCGACGAGATCGTCGCGCTGCGCCGCGACCTTCACCAATATCCGGAGCTCGCCTTCCAGGAGCGTCGCACCAGCAAGCTCATCGCCTCGCAGCTCTCCTCCTGGGGCTATGAGGTGACGACCGGCATTGCCGGGACGGGTCTTGTGGCAACCCTTTCGAACGGAAAGGGCGAGCGCCGGCTCGGCATCCGCGCCGATATGGACGCGCTGCCGATCGAGGAGGCGACGGAGCTTACCTATGCCAGCAGCAATCCCGGCGTCATGCATGCCTGCGGGCATGATGGCCATACGGCGATCCTGCTCGCGGCCGCCCGCTATCTTGCGCAAACCCGCGCGTTCAACGGCACGCTGCACCTCATCTTCCAGCCCGCGGAGGAGATCGGCGCCGGTGCCCGGAAGATGCTTTCGGAAGGCCTGTTCGAGCGCTTCCCGGTCGATGCGGTCTTCGGGCTGCACAACTGGCCGGGCGTGCCGGCTGGGCAGTTCGGCTTCGTGCCCGGCGCGGCAATGGCCTCGGTCGACCAAGCCAATATCCGTATCGTCGGCAGGGGTGGCCATGGCGCCGAGCCGCAGAATGCCGTCGATCCGGTGGTGGCGACCGCGTCCCTCATCACGGCCTTGCAGAGTGTCGTCTCCCGCAATGTCGATCCGCAGGAGATGGCCGTGGTGACGGTCGGCTCCATCCATGCCGGCTCCGCCTCGAACGTGATTCCTGAAAGCGTCGAGCTGAAGCTGACGATGCGGGCCTTCACCGAAGGCGTGCGGGAGCAACTGCGCGCGCGCATTCCAGCGCTCGCCCGGGCGCAGGCGGAAAGTTTCGGCGCGGTGGCGGAGGTGGACTACCGCCTCGGCTTCCCCGCCCTGATCAACGATGCCGGCTCGACCGTGCTGGCGCGCAAGGTGGCGCTCGATACGTTCGGCCCGATGCAGGTCGAGGAAGGCTTCAAGCCGCGCACCGCAAGCGAGGATTTCGCCTTCATGTTGCAGGCGCAGACGGGAAGCTACGTCTTCGTCGGCAATGGCGACACGGCGCCGCTGCACAGCGCCCGCTACGATTTCAACGACGCGATCATCGCGCCCGCCGCCCGCTACTGGGTGCGCCTCACCGAAACCTTCCTCCAGTGACGTCAGCAACAGGACCGGCGACATGAGCGATACGTTCCTCTACACCACGCCTCTCGATCCCCGCGCCAAGCCGCTGATCGACGAACTGACCTACGAATATGACAAGCGCTACGGTTCCTATTTCAGCGAGGCGGGCGCCGTCGAGGAGATGAACCGCTATCCGGCCGAGGCCTTCGCGCCGCCCTACGGCAACTTCCTGCTTCTGCTGCGCAATGGCGAGGCGGTCGGCGGTGGTGCCTTCAAGCAATACGATGATCACACCGCCGAGTTCAAACGCATCTGGACGCGCTCCGACCTGCGCCGCCAGGGGCTTGCGGTCAAGGTGCTGATCGAGCTGGAGCAGCAGGCGGCGCGGCAGGGCTATTCGCGCATCTACCTGACGACCGGTTTTCGCCAGCCGGAGGCCGTCGGCCTCTATCTGAAATATGGCTACACCGCCCTTTTCGACGTGGATGCCGACCCGGAAATCTACAAGTCGCTGCCCTTCGAAAAACAGCTCGGCGCGCATGCGGCGGCCGTCATTCCCGTGCAGCCATCGCTGCAGCTTGCAGCGGATCACCGCTGACCGGCTTGCGACTAAAACCATAAGGGGAAGATCATGGCACTCACGACAGATTTCGCCGGGATCGGGGTCGATCACCGATCGGCCGAACATCAAAAGCAGGATTATTCGCGCTACCGCATCGTGCCCGCCCGCCATCCCGGTCGCCTGGTGGGAACGGTCTTCGCCGCCGTCGTCATCGCCGCCGTGCTCTATTCCACCTCTACCAATCCGCGCTGGGGCTGGGGTGTCTTTGCCGAATGGTTCTTCGCTGAGCCGGTCCTTGCAGGGCTCGGCAGGACGCTGCTCCTGACCGCACTTGCCACGATCTCCGGCTCCATCCTCGGCACGGCGCTGGCGCTGGCACGGGTTTCCAAATCGCCGCTGCTCTCCAGTCTTTCCTGGGGTTACATCTGGCTGCTGCGCTCGATCCCGCTGATCGTGCTGCTGCTGGTGCTCAACAATCTCGGTTATCTCTACGAGACGATCCGCATCGGCGTGCCGTTCAGCGATACCGTGCTGGTCGACTATCCGATGGTGCAGCTCGTGACGCCGTTTGGTGCCGCCTTCCTGGGGCTGACGCTCAACCAGTCGGCCTTCTTCGCCGAGATCGTGCGCGGCGGCATCCTGTCCGTCGACCAGGGGCAGCATGAGGCCGCCGCCGCTCTCGGTCTGCCACGTCACCGGCAGGCATTCCGCATCGTGCTGCCGCAGGCGATGCGCTCGATTCTGCCGACCGGCTTCAACGAGATCATCGGCTTGGCCAAGAGCACGTCGATGGTCTACGTGCTCGCGCTGCCGGAGTTGTTCTACACCGTCCAGGTGATCTACCGCCGCAACCTCGAAGTCATCCCGCTGCTGATGGTCGCGACCGCCTGGTACCTCGTGATCATGACGGTGCTGTCGATCGCCCAACACTATATCGAGCGCCATTTCTCCAAGGGCGCCGTGCGCAATCCGGTGCCGCTGCCCTTCCAGTCCTTCCTCGCCCGCTTTCGCGGGCCGGCATTGCCGGAGACCGTGGCTGTCCCGGCGATCCGTCATGCCGGTTTCCAGGATGCGGCGCAGCTGCGCACCGGCGGCACCGTGCGGATCCAGAAGATCTCGAAGAGCTTCGGCCCGCTGAAGGTGCTCGACAATGTCGACCTCATCCTGCCGGCCGGAAGCGTCACGGCCATTCTCGGCCCGTCCGGGTCCGGCAAATCGACGCTGCTGCGCACCATCAACCATCTCGAACGGGTCGACAGCGGGTTCATCGCCATCGATGGCGAGCTGGTCGGCTACAGCCAGAAAGGCGATACGCTCTATGAACTGAAGGAAAAGGACATCCTGAAGCGCCGCGCCGATATCGGCATGGTGTTCCAGAGCTTCAACCTCTTTCCGCATCTGACCGTGCTCGAAAACCTCATAGAGGCGCCGATCCAGGTGCGCGGAACGAGCCGAGAGGAGGCGATCCGCTTTGCCGGCGAGCTTCTCGCCCGCGTCGGCCTCAGCGACAAGATCAACGCCTACCCCCGCCAGCTCTCCGGCGGCCAGCAGCAGCGCGTCGCGATTGCCCGCGCGCTCGCCCTGAAACCCAAGGTGCTGCTCTTCGACGAGCCGACCTCCGCGCTCGATCCGGAACTCGTCGGCGAAGTGCTCGATGTTATCAAGGAACTGGCGCGCACTGGCACGACGCTTGTCATCGTCACCCACGAGGTCGGCTTTGCCCGCGAAGTCGCCGATACCGTCGTCTTCATGGAAGAGGGGCAGATTCTCGAAACCGGTACGCCGGCACACATCTTCAGCCGGGCCGACCACCCGCGAACACGCGAGTTCCTCGCAAAAGTCCTCTAGCAAAATTCCAGGGCCGGAAACGGCGACGGAATGGAATTGACCGCAAACACAACCACAGGATGAAAAAAGGAGACGGGACATGACATTTCTTCACAAGGCAAAACTTCTGATGGCAGGTGCGGTCGCGGTGACGGCGCTTGGTCTGGCGACGGCACAGGCGGCTGAAAAGTTCGACCTCAGCCCGGACACGTCCAACCGTGTGCGCGCGGAAAAGAACGAGGAAGCGATCAAGGCGCTCTCGCCCGACTTCAAGTTCGTGACCCCCGGCAAGTTCACCGTCGCCATCAATGCCTGGGATCCGCCGATTGCCACCTTTGCAAACGATGCGAAGACGATCGTCGGCGCCGATCCCGATCTCGCGACGCTCCTGGCGGATTCGCTGGGGCTGGAGGTCGAAATCGTCTCGGTCGCCTGGGCAGACTGGCCGCTCGGCGTGTCTTCCGGCAAGTACGACGCTGTGATCAGCAACGTCACGGTCACCGAAGAGCGCAAGGAGAAGTTCGATTTCTCCACCTACCGCAAGGACGTGCTCGGTTTCTACGTCAAGGCTGACAGCCCGATCACCGAGATCAAGGATCCGAAGGATGTCGCCGGCCTGAAGGTCATCACCGGTGCCGGCACCAACCAGGAGAAGATCATCCTGGAATGGGACCGCCAGAACGTCGCCGCTGGCCTGAAGCCGGTTGAAGTCCAGTATTTCGATGATCGCGCGGCCGCCGAGCTGGCGCTGTCGTCGGGCCGCGCGGATGTCGAGTTCAACCCCAATGCGACGCTGGCCTATGGCTCGGCCGTCAAGGGCCAGACCAAGCTCGTCGGCATCGTCAGCGGCGGCTGGCCGCTGACCGCCGAGATCGCCGTCACCACCCGCAAGGGCGCCGGCCTTGCCGATGCGATAACGGTCGCGATCAACGGCCTCGTCAAGAGCGGCAAGTATGGCGAGGTGCTGAAGCGCTGGAACCTCGAAGCAGAAGGCATCGACCAGTCCTTCACCAATCCGGCCGGCCTGCCGAAGAGCGGCTCCTGATCTCCCAAGCATCAGGACCGGCGCTGCTTGCGGCGCCGGTTCGAACGGCATTCCATAGCATGGAGACGATGACATGACATCCAGACCGGCTTTCCGCACGCTCGCGCTCAGCGCGCTTGCATCCATCTTCGCCCTGATCGGCCCGGCGCACGCCGAAGAGGCCTTCGACCTCAGCCCGCAGCAGGCTGGCCGTATCCATGTGGAGCGCAACGACAAGGCGATTGCCGCCATCGCCCAGGATTTCACCTTCGTCACGCCCGGAAAATTCACCGTTGCGGTGAGCCCCGGTGGCCCGCCGCTCGCAACCTATGCCATCGATGCCAGAACCGTCGTCGGTGCCGATCCGGACTATGCGTCCGCGGTGGCCGAGAGCCTCGGGCTGGAACTGGAGCTTGTACCTGTCGCCTGGATCGATTGGCCGCTCGGCCTGACATCCGGCAAATATGATGCCGTCATTTCCAATGTCGGCGTTACCGAGCAACGCAAGGAAAAATTCGATTTCTCCACCTACCGGCAGGGCCTGCACGGCTTCTTCGTAAAGTCCGACAGCCCCATCGCCGCGATTGCCGAGCCGAAGGATGCGGCGGGCCTCAGGATCATCGTTGGTGCCGGCACCAACCAGGAGCGCATCCTGCTGCGGTGGAACGATCAGAATGTCGCCGCCGGCCTGAAGCCGCTGGAGCTGCAATATTACGACGACGAAGCCGCAAGCCTGCTCGCTGTGTCCTCCGGCCGGGCGGATGTGATCGTGCAGCCGCATGCGCAGCTCGTCTACATCGCGGCTCGCGATCACAACATCAAGCGCGTCGGCACCCTGAGCGCTGGCTGGCCGGATCGTTCGGACGTTGCGATCGCAACGAAAAAGGACAGCGGACTGGCGGAAGCGTTGACCGTCGCCACCAACGGCCTGATCGACAGCGGCGTCTACGCCAAAATTCTCGATCGCTGGCAGCTGAGCGAGGAAGCGCTGCCCAAATCGGAGACCAATCCGCACGGCCTGCCGAAATCCTGAGCGAAAGACAATACGATGAGCCTCCCAAGACCCGCCATCCGCCATATCGGCTTTCTTTCGCCGGGCAATTATCCCGCTGATGATCCGCTGTCAGGGCTTGAGAAGACGCTGCAGCTCCTCGAATTCGGCGAGGCACTGGGTTTCGAAAGCGCGTGGGTCCGCCAGCGGCATCTGGAACCCGGCATTTCGTCAGCAACGGCGTTTCTCGCGGCCGCGACGCAGCGGACGAGCCGTATCCAGCTCGGAACGGCTGTCATTCCGATCGGCTATGAGAGCCCGTACCGGCTGGCCGAAGATCTTTCGATGGTCGATGTGCTCTCAGCCGGGCGCTTGAACGTAGGCTTGAGCGCCGGTCGCCCGCTGCATGCCGATCTCATCGGGCCGCTTGCGTTCGACGGAGACTGGGAGAGCTATGATTTCTCGCACGAACGGGTGCTGCGCTTCGTCGAAAACCTTCGCAGTCCCCTGATCGGCGACGATAGCACATTCATCAAGACGCCCTTCGGCCCCCAGCGGCCGCGGTTGCAGCCCCATGCCAGAGGGCTGACGGATCGTATCTGGTACGGCGGCGGTTCGCTGCGGTCTGCTGGCTGGGCGGGGCGGAACGGTTTCAACCTCCTGATCGGCAATGTCACGACGGGCGAAGACACCGATGACTTCTTCGTCGCACAGCTGCGCCAGCTTGAAACCTACAGGGCAGCGGCCGAGGGCGGCCGACGGGTTGCGCTCGGCCGCGTGATCGTGCCGCTGGATGGTGCCGACGCGAAAACGCGAAAGCGCTATCTCGACTATGCGGCGGGGCGCACCGAACGCACGCTGACCCCGCAGGGCGAGCGGCGAACGCTCTACGCCCAAGACCTCGTCGGCACGTCCGATCAGATCCTCGAGCGGCTGTTTGCCGACCCGATCCTACCGCATGTCAGCGAACTGCGGCTCGAGCTTCCCTATGAATTCGAGGACGAGGAATACCGCCAGATCGTGCACGATTTCGTCACGCGCATCGCCCCGGAACTCGGCTGGTCCAGGCGCCCGCCGGAGAGCGGCGTGAACAACAACAGGCCGCTGGTGCCTTCGCGAGCAGGGATTTTGTAAGTGACGAAAACAGTCGATTATTTCTTCTCCATCGGATCGCCCTGGTCTCACCTCGGCTTCGACACCTTTGTCGATCTCGCCGCCCGTAGCGGCACCCGGATCAGGCCCTATCTCACCACCGTCATAGAAGAGAACGGCGGCATCTTTTCCCGAAACCGCCCGGATATACGCCGGGCCTATGGTACACGCGATCTGCAGCGGTGGGCGCGCGCCCGCGGCAAGCCTCTGCTGCTCGATAACAGGCAGGACCTGAGCGACCCGACGCCGGCATCGTTGATCGTGATTGCCGCCCTGCTTGACGGGCAGGACTGGATCGCGCTGACAAGCGCCTTGCAACATGCTTTCTGGGCCGAGGCAAAGGACATCGGCAATCCGCATGTTCGCGAGGCCATCGCGAGCGCCTCGGGCTTTGACGGCTCGGTGTTGGGCCGGCGGGAAAGTGATGAAGACGTCAGGGCAAAATGGTCGGCTGATCGAAGCCATGCGGCTGCGAGTGGCGTCTTCGGTTTCCCGTCCTATCGCTATGATGGCGAACTCTATTGGGGACAGGACAACCTGCCTTTCCTGGAGCGCCATCTGGCCGGTGAGCGGCCCTGAAATCAAATGCCGAGGAGGGTATTTTCATGAACGACAAAGCAGACGCTGCCACGCAGCAAGGCCCACAAACGCGCCTGGTCAGGTCGGGATACGATTCCGTCAGTCAGCGTGCTTTCATCAATCCCCCGGTCGTGCACGGTTCAACCGTGCTGTTTCCCGATGCGCATACAATGGAGACGCACGGGCAGAAATATACCTACGGCACCCGCGGAACGCCGACGACGGATGCCCTTTGTGCGGCGATCAACGAACTGGAGGGTGCCGCGGGCACCATCCTCGTCCCGTCCGGTCTTGCCGCCGTCACGGTTCCGCTGCTTGCCTATCTCTCATCGGGTGACCATGCGCTGATCGTCGATTCCGTCTACGGCAATGTCCGAGAGTTCTGCGATTCCATGCTGCCGCGTTTCGGTATCGAGGTGGATTATTATGATCCGGCAATCGGGGCCGAAATCGAGGGCTTGTTCAAGCCCAACACGCGCCTCGTGCACACCGAGGCACCTGGATCCAACACGTTCGAAATACAGGATATTCCTGCGATCGTTGAAGCAGCCCATCGCCATGGCGCGATCGTGACCATGGACAATACCTGGGCGACGCCGCTTTACTTCAAGCCACTGGATTTCGGCGTCGACGTTTCCATTCAGGCTTCCACCAAATATCCCGCCGGTCACGCGGATATTCTGTTCGGGACGGTGTCTGCCAACGCCCGGCACTGGCCGCTTCTGAGAAAGGCGAACGGCTTGCTTGGCCTGTGTGCTGCACCTGATGATACCTATCAGGTCCTGCGTGGTTTGCGCACGCTCGGTGTTCGCCTCGATCGCCATCAGGCAAGCGCTCTCGACATTGCCAGATGGCTTGAAAGCCGCGCCGACGTCGCGCGTGTGCTGCACCCCGCGCTGCCGAGTTTCCCTGGCCACGATATCTGGAAGCGCGACTTCAAGGGTGCCAGCGGCGTCTTCTCCTTTGTTCTTCGCGTCGAGCATGAAGAGCAGTTCAAGGCGAAGGCCCAGGCTTTTTTGGACACGTTGTCCATCTTTGGCTTGGGGTATTCCTGGGGTGGGTTTGCGTCCCTGGCGCTTCACGTATCCCTGAACGAGCGCAGGGTGACGACGGCGCCGACCGATGGACCTGTGCTGCGCCTGCAGATCGGGTTGGAGGATACCGACGACCTCAAGGCGGATCTCGATCGGGCATTTGCAGCCGCTCGCGCCCTCTAGCCGGGCGGCCGATCCCGCTGGCAGCCCTTGATGGGCTTGCCGGCGGGCACTTGCAGCCTTTGTCCTGTCGTGCCGGCCGCTATTGCGGCAGACGGAAATGGTCGTCGATGTAGCGGCGGTCACGCGTCTCCTTGTGCCAGCCGATGGCTTTTCTGTAGCTGCCGAAGAGATTGCCGGCACGCACGCCTTCCACGGTCAATTTATGCACGGCCTCGGCATCCGGATCGACATAGAGCGCATCCACGGGGCAATAGAGTTCGCACATGAAACAGGTCTGGCAGGAGTCTTGCCGCAGGATCAGTGGCGGGCCGTCGGGCACCGCTTCGAAAACATTGGTCGGGCAGACCTGGACGCAGAGATTGCAGTCCGTGCAGGCATCGGTATCGAGAACTTCGATCATTACTCCGCTGCCTCCGCATATCCGGCAGATCGGATCGGTTCCGACCGCACCAAGATTGCCTCAAGACCGCTCAAGACCAGGCGGTGATGCTGTTGAGGGTCCTGCTGGGGAAAATCATCGCGCCGGTGCATGCCGCGCGTTTCGGTGCGCGCCAGGGCCGCGCGGTACATGAAGCGCGCCGTCGCCACCATCGCCTGGGCCTGACGCAATTGCAGGGCGGTCGCCTCGTCCGCCGTTGCCGTCGCAACATCCTCCCACAGGCCATCAAGCCGCTTGAGAGACGATGAAAGCCCGGCGTGAGTCCGGAAGTAGTTGATGTCGAGTGGAAAGACCTCGTCCTGGACCGCCTTGATGATGGCTTGTGGGTCTAGGGTGCTTGGGTGGCTTGCAACTGTTGAAGGGGTCCCCGCCGTTTTGTTGGCGGCGTTGGTGTTGCCGAGGGCAAAGGCTGCCGCCGACGCGCCGGCGAAGGTGCCGGAGGCGATTGCCCAGGCGGCGTTGTGGCTGCCGCCGCCGGTGAAGCCACCGCAGATCGGCTCGCGGGTGGCATTGTCGCCGGCGGCATAGAGGCCGGGGACGGTGGTGGCGCAGTCGAGTCCGGTCAGTCGAAGGCCGCCGGTGCCGCGAACGGTACCTTCGAGGCGCAGCTTCACCTCGAAGAACTCGGTGAAGGGGTCGATGCCGCGCCGGTCGAACGGCACGAAGAAATTCGGCTGCGCGCGCCGCAGAATCGCCCTGACCTCATCGGTATCCGTGAGATCGAGCCGGGCATAGACGGGTTCCGTGAGCAGCATGCGCGCGATGATCGAGCGCCCGCGGGCGGACCCTGCGCCTTCGATCAGGCTTCCGTCCTTGTGGTAGAATTGCGCGAAGCGATAGAGCGCCGTCTTGGTGATCGAGGCGAAGGCCGGCGATATGGCGTAGGCGGAGGAGAATTCCATGCCGGAGAGTTCGGCGCCCGCTTCCGCGCCCATCAGGTAGCCGTCGCCGGTCAACACGTCGCAGCCGAGCGCCTTGCTCATGAAGGCGCAGCCCCCGGCCGCAAGCACAACCGCCCCGGCGCGGACCGTCCAGTGCCCGCCCGCCTGCCGGCGCAGCCCGCTTGCGCCCACGACGTTTCCACGGTCCGTCAGCAGATGGGTGCCGGGATGGTGATCGAGAACGGTGACGCCGGCATTCTTCACCCGGCGCCGCAACAACCGCATATATTCCGGTCCCTGCACGGAGATGCGCTGCTGGTCGCCCTCCTCGTTGCGGGGGAAAGGATAACCCCAGTCCGCCAGGCGATTGACGCTTTCAAAGGTCTTGTCGAGGACGGGTACCATCCACGCGCGGTCGGAAAGATAGCCGCCCATTGCCTCGCGGCTTGCCATCGCCGTTTCGCGTTCTGCCGGGTTCGGCGGCACATACCAGATCTGGGTGCCGGCGGAAGCAGTGGCGCCGGAACTGCCGCAGTACCCCTTGTCGACCAGCACGACCCTTGCCTTGGCGCCGGCCGCTTCGAGGGCTGCCCAGCATCCCGCCGGGCCGCCGCCGATCACGAGCACGTCACAGGTGATCTCGGTTGCAGTTCCAGCGGTGGAGCCGGCGTCTTGCACGGGCAGCTTCATGGCAGAAATCCTTTCAGACAAGAAATTTTATTGCAGTTTAAATCTATGTATTGCATAGGTTTTTGAATTGTTTCCGGAGTTCGGTCATGCCCATTGCCAGCCTCGCCATGTATGTCAGCCCAGAGCCGGTCGCGCAGGCGACGCGGCTGTTCTGGGACGCTCTCGGCAAGCGCCTCCGGGACCTTGGGCTTGATGCGCCGGAGGCGCTTGACGACGATGTCCGCTACGACGAAGCGTGGCTTCGCCCGGACCTCCTGTTCGGCCAGACCTGCGGCTACCCCTACGTCCAGCATCTGCGCGGCAAGGTGCAGCTGGTCGCTTCGCCCGTGTATGGGCTTCCCGGCTGCGATGGCCCACTCAAATGCAGCTTCATCATCGTCAATGCAGCGTCCTCCGCACAGTCGATCGAGGATCTGAGGGGCGGGCGAGCCGCCATCAACGAGCCCGGCAGCAATTCCGGCTACAACCTCTTCCGCGCCTTTGTGGCGCCGCACGCGGTCGAAGGCCGGTTCTTCGCATCCGTGCTGGAGACCGGCGGCCATCGGGCGAGCATCGATGCTGTTTCGAGCGGGGCGGCCGATATCGCGGCGATCGACTGCGTGACCTTCGGCAACACCCTGCGTTTCGATCCCGAGCGCGTTGCGGGCGTGCGCATCCTGGCGGAAACGGCGAAGGGGCCGGGCCTGCCCTTCATCACGGCCGCGTCTACCCCGGCAAGGGACCTGGTGACCTTGCGCCGCGCGCTGGCGGAGACGATCGCCGATCCGGCACTTGCTGACGTTTGCGACACGCTTTCGCTGCGTGGCATCAGCCTGCTCGGCGATGCCGACTACGAGGTTTTGGCGGAGCTGGATCGATATGCTGCACGTCATGGCTACCCCGCCATCGCTTGAGGCAGGGCGGTCGGTTCCGCGGCGAGCGGAAAGTGGCAGGCGACACTGCGCCCATCTGTTCCCCCCTGAAGTACAGGCACCTCACCCGCGCATTTCGGCTGGGCAAGGGGACAGCGCTTGTGGAAGCGGCATCCGGACGGTGGATTGCTCGGGCTCGGCAATTCGCCCGACAGCACGATGCGCTCGCGTCGACGCTTGGGATCGAGCGTGAGGTTGGCGGCAAGCAGCGCCTGCGTATAGGGATGCGCGGGATCGCGAAACAGCGCGGCCGTCGGCCCGCTCTCGACGATCTGGCCCAGATACATCACGGCGACCCGATCGGTCACGCGCCCGACTACGTTGAGATTGTGGGAGATGAGCAGGTAGCTGAGCCCCAGCCGATCGCGGAGCGCCCGCAACAGATTGAGCAATTCCCCCTGGATGGAGATGTCGAGACCGGCCGTCGGTTCGTCGGCAACGATGATGGAAGGCTCGGCCGCAAGTGCGCGCACGAGCGCCACGCGCTGTGCCTGCCCGCCGCTCAGCTGGTGCGGATAGCGCGTGAAAAGCTGTTCGCCGAGGCCGATGCTGTCTGCGAGGGACGCGGTGCGTGCCCAACTCTCCGGCGTGTGCACCCCTTGGATTTTCAAGGGCTCGGCCAGGAGCGCACGCACGGTCATACGGGGCGAGAGCGAGGCGGCCGGGTCCTGAAACAGCAGCTGGATCCGGCGCTTGGTCGCGCTCTGGGGCAACGCCTCGCCTTCAACGATCAACGTGCCGCCTGCAAGCGGCTGGAGCCCGACGATGGCGCGCGCGACGGAGGATTTTCCACAGCCGCTTTCGCCGACGAGACCAAGCGTTTCGCCACGCTTGAGCTCCAGCGAAATGCCGTCGACGGCTGTCAGGCGATCGTAGCGGACCACAGCGTCCTTCAGGGTGAGAATGGGTGCTGCCATCACGCAGCCTCCAGCCAGCAGGCGAAAGCATGCTCGTTAGCGATCTGCCGGCGCGGTGGCTTTTCGCTGCAACGGTTGTGGCTTGCGGGACAGCGGCTGGCGAAGATGCAGCCTTCGGGCCGACGAGCCGGATCGGGCACGTTGCCGGGGATCGTCGCCAGGTCCTGCGCGGGATCGAACGCGGCGTAGGGGTCGATCTCGCAGGCCAGCAGCGCGCGGGTATAAGGGTGGCGCGGACGATGCAGAACATCGCGGACCGGGCCGCTTTCCACGACTGTTCCCGCATACATAACGATGACGCTGTCGCAGAGTTCGGCGATCAGCCCCATGCTATGGCTGACGATCAGCATGGAGGCGGCGGTGCGCTGTCTCAGCCGACGCAACACGTCGACGACCTGCGCTTCGATCGTCGCATCAAGCGCCGTCGTCGGCTCGTCGGCGATCAGCAGCTTCGGCTCGACCAGAAGCGCCATGGCGATCACCACACGCTGGCGCATGCCGCCGGAAAACTCGTGCGGGTAGCGGTGCATGCGCGCCGATGCATCCTGCACGCCGACATCGGCGAGTACGGTTTTGGCGCGCGCCCAGAGCGTACGCCGGTTATCCCTAGGAAACCGCCTGCGCTGGATATCGACGAGCTGGGTGCCGATGGTGAACATCGGGTTGAGCGCGGTCATCGGATCCTGGAAGATCATCGCGATGTCGGTGCCGCGCAGCGCCGTCGTCTCCTTGTCGGCGAAGGCCGTCTCGCGCCCGTCGAACAATGCCCGACGAGCGGAAACCTCGGCATTGTCGGCGAGCAGGCCGAGCATGGCGAAGGCCACGGTCGACTTGCCGCTGCCGCTTTCGCCGACCAGGCCGACGGATTGCCCGCGAGCGATCGTGATGTCGACGCCATCGAGGATGTGGGCCGCACGCCCGGCACCCCGGTACGACACGTTCAGGCCTTCGATGCTGACAAGCGGGTCCGTCACAGCACCCTCCTCAGCTTTGGGTCGAGTGTATCGCGCAAGGATTCGCCCAGCAGCGCGAAGCCGAGCGTGGCGAGGATCAGCGCCAGGCCGGAAAAGGTGGCAAGCCAGATCGAGCGGTCGAGATAGGTGTAGCCGTCGTTGAGCAGGTTGCCCCAGCTTGCCAGCGGCGGGCGCACGCCGAGGCCCAGAAAGCTCAAGCCCGCCTCGATGGTGATGACGACGGGGATGTCCATGCAGGCCAGCACGAAGATCGGGCCGATGATGTTCGGCGTGACGTGATGCAGCACCACCCGCCAGGCCTGTGCCCCGAGCACGCGCTCGGCCTCGATGAAGGGGCTGTTGCGGATCGCGATCGTCTGGGCGCGAGCGACCCGGCCAAAATGTGGAATGAAGACGATGCTGACGAGCAGCACGACGTTGCCGAGGCCGGGGCCGAAGACGGCGACCAGCGCCAGGGCCAGGATGATGCTTGGAAACGAAGTGACGATATCGAAGATGCCGACCACCACGAGGTCGATGGCGCGTGGCGAGAGCGCAGCCGCAATCCCGAGCGCCACACCGGTCGTCAGCGAGATGGCGATGACCGAGAGCGATATGCCGAGCGCGACGCGCGTGCCGTATATGATGCGGCTCAGGATATCACGGCCGAGATGGTCGGTTCCGAGCAGATGCTGGAACGACGGGTCCATCAGCCGGTTGGCCGGTGCGATGGCGTTCGGGCCATAGGGTGCGATGAGCGGTGCCGCGATCGCCACCAGACAGAGCAGCGTCACCGCAAGAAGCGCGAACGTGCCGCCGGGGCGACGGGAGAGATCTCGGAAGAGGTCCATTGTCATGCTCCTCTTCCGGAGACGAGGCGGGCGCGCTCGCGCGGATCGAGCAGGCTCTGCGAGAGGTCGGCAATGAGGTTCGTCAGCACATAGAGAAGCACGATGACGAAGACACCGCCTTGTACGACCGGGTAATTGCGCGTGCGGATGGCATCGTAGATCAACGAGCCGAGACCGGGCCGGTTGAAAATCACCTCGGCAAAGACCGCGCCGCCCAGAAGCTCGCCAAATCCCATGCCGAGCACCGCGACGGTGGGCAGGATCGCCGGCTTCAGCGCAAATTTCACGAGGATCTTCGTTTCGCTGACGCCATAGGCGCGCAGGGTGCGGATATGGTTTTCGCCGAGCACTTCCAGAAGCGAGGCGCGCAGAAGCCTGGCGATGTAGCCGATCCAGCCAGCGGCAAGGGCCGTGGTCGGAAGCACCAGATGCCACAGTTGGTCGCCGAGATCGCCGCTTTCGCCGGCCCCCAGTACGGGAAACCAGCGGAGCGTGACGGAGAAGGTCATCAACAGGAAAACCGAGACGACGAAACTCGGCGTCGAGATGAAGCCGACGCTCAGGAACGCGATCAGCCGATCCACCTTGCCGCCCGGCCAGCGGGCGGAGAGGAGGGCGAGCGGCACGCCCAAGGTAGTCGCGCAGAGCATGGCGGAGATCGCAAGGGCCGCGGTATTCGGCAGCGCGGATGAAACGAGGGTGAGCACCGATCGGCCGTTGAAAACATCTTCGCCGAGATCGCCGGATAGGAGTCGGCCGAAGAAGGCAAAGACTTGCTCGATCAGCGGTTTGTCGAGACCGATGCGGGCATTGAGGGCGGCGACGGCCTCGGGCGTGGCGCGCGAGCCGAGGATCACGGTGGCGGGGTCGCCGGGGATCAGGCGCGTCAGCGCCATCAAAAGAACGACGGAGCCAGCGACGGCGAGCATTGCCGTCGCCAGCTTGAAGGCGAGATGAATCTGGAGGGATACGCTTCTCATCGAAGCGCATCCCGATCCGTCAGTCCGGAAACAGCCACCGGATCAGGCCGTCGCTTCCGTGAAAGCGGTGTAGAGCCAGTTGTTGCCATTCGGCAGGACACCGGGCTTCAGCCACTGGCGCGAGGCGAAGGCGTTGAGGTTGTGGGTGATCCAGATGAAGGCGGCGGATTCGTCGAGCAACTTCTGTGCTTCGATATAGATCTGCTCGCGCTCGGCCGGGTCGACCGTCACGCCGCCCTTTTCATGCAGGGCGTCGAAATCGGCATTCTTCCAACGCTGCCAGTTCCACTGGCCCACCTGCGCGGAGGTGAACCACTGCGTCTGGAAGCCGGGATCGAACTTGCCGTTGTACTTGATCAGCGACAGTTCAAGATCCTTGCTGGCATCGTTTTCACCCAGCGCCCAATAGGCGGCGGATTCGAGCGCCTCGATCTCCACCTCGATGCCGACTTCGGCAAGATTGGCCTGGATGATCTGGGCAATCGCCTCGTAGCGCGCATTGGCCTCGATCGTCAGCTTCGTCTTGAAGCCGCCGGAATGGCCGGCCTCGGCGAGCAGAGCCTGCGCTTTTTCCAGGTCGCGGGCATGGACCGGTGCATCCTTCCAGTAACCGAGCAGCGTCGGCGCCAGGAGCGCGTTGGCGCGCGGATAGATGCCGGAATAGGCGCCCTGCAGGATCGCGTCGATATCGACGGCATGGCGGATCGCCTGGCGCACGCGGATGTCGTCGAACGGCGCCTTTTCGATGTTCGGGCCGAACCAGACATAATCGATGGCGGGAATTTCCGTCACGCTTGCATCCGGCAGGTCGGCGAGCGTCTTGCCGCTTTCAGGATCGATGGCGGTGAAGTCGATCTCACCCGACTGGAAGGCGATTTCTGCAGTCTTCTGCTCGCCGATCGGCTTGCCGACGATTTGCTGGAAATGCGGCTGGATCGGCCCCTTGTAGTCGGGGTTGATCTCGAGAATGAACTGTTCGCGCGGCGTCCACTCCTTCAGCACATAGGGGCCGCTACCGATCAGCTTCGTGGCGATCGCCTTTTCGCCGAGCGCTTCGAAAGCCTTTTTTGAAAGGATGCGGCCCGAGCCGTCTGCGAGCGCGATCGTATAGAGCGCCGGTGCCGGGTTCTTCAGGATGATGTGGCCTTCGAGCGGGCCGGTCACCTCGACGCGATCGAGCGCGGACCAGTCCTTGGCGTAGGTGACAGGCTTGCCTTCGGCATCCGGCTTGATGAAGCGCTCGAAAGAGAATTTCACATCTTCCGCCGTCAGGTCGCCGTAGCCGCCGGTAAAGGCAAGGCCGCCGCGTAGCTTGAAGCGGATTTCCGTATCCGACACCTGCTCCAGCTCTTCGGCGGCATCAAGCTCCCATTCGGTCGAGCCCGGCTTGAAGGAGATCAGGCCCTGTTGAACCGACCAGATGACGTTGAGATCGACGGGGCCGGAACGGTTGGCCGGATCCAGATTGGAAAGATCCTTGTCGACGCGCACGACGATCTTCGTGCGGTCCGCATTGGCAAAGGCGGGGTGAATGCCGCCGAGCGCCACGAGGGTTGCGATGGAAGCGCCGCCGACCAGCACCTGACGACGGGTGGGGTTGAATGTCATGGTTGTCCCTCCGGTATTGAGCAACCAGCCACGAGGCGGGGAGGGTGCTCGTCAATTTGATGGAGGGATTAGATCGAATATTCTATAAAATACATAGAATAAATATTTCACCACAATGCCGTTTTGCGCAACCCGTTTTTCCTTTTTCGCCTGTCTGCTGCAAAGCCATGCGGCGCGGCATCGGGCGCTCGGCTTTTATACTGACGCTTGAAATTGATCGCTTTTCTCCCGCCGGAACCAGTTCATGTCCAGCCGCCAGTCGCCTGATGCCCTTCCTTCGCAATCCACCCTATCCGCCATCACCCGCATCGAATGGCAAACGGTGGCGCTTGCTGTCGTGATCTATGGCGGCTTTTTCGCTGTGACGTGGTTCTGGCAATCGCTGCCCGTCGTGGCCGTGATCGCCCTCGGCGGCTGGCTGGTCGCCTGGCAGGGCTCGCTGCAGCACGAGGTCATCCACGGCCACCCCACCCGCAGCCGCGCCATAAATGACGCCATCGGCTGGCCGCCGCTCTCCCTCTGGCTGCCCTATGCGATCTATCGCGAAGGACACCTGACACATCATCGCGACGAACACCTGACCGACCCGATCGAAGATCCGGAATCCTCCTATTTCACCCAGGCGGCCTGGGAACGCATGGGCGGTATCGGTCGGCGCCTTGCCGCATGGAACACCACCTTGCTTGGACGGCTGACACTCGGCCCCCTCGTGATGATCGTGAACTTCCTCGTGCAGGAAGCGGCGGCCGTTATAAATGGCGACCGGCAGAAGGCGGCTCTCTGGGTGCGCCACGCAATCGGTATTGCCGCTGTCATGGTGTGGGTACTCGCCGTTTGCGATATGCCGCTCTGGCTCTATCTCTTCGGCTTCGTCTATGTCGGTGCAGCGCTTTCCAGGTTGCGGTCCTTTGCCGAACACCGCTACGCCGACCACCACGACGAGCGCACCGCAATCGTTGAAAACAGCCCGCTATTCGGCCTGTTGTTCCTTTACAACAATCTGCATGTGCTGCATCACAAGCGCCCTGGCATTCCATGGTACCGCATACCGCCGCTTTACCGTCGGCACAGGAGCGCGCTTATCGAGATCAACGGTGGCCTGGTCTACGATGGCTATCTCGACGTAGCCCGCCGTTTCCTGCTGAATCCGCACGATGAACCCCTTCACCCTCGCCACCAACTGTCCGATCGCGAGACTGTTGACGAAATGCCGGCGCGAGAAGAAACGCGGTTGGCCGACACCGGATTGGCAACGGCGCTGCGTGCCTGAAAGCGAGATACATCGCGATGGCCAGGTGGCGTCGGCGTAGTTCACGCGCCTTGCCGGTGGCAACCGCTGTGAGTGTGCGGATCGCGTGGGATCAGGCGATAGGGGGCCGCTGCCCATTCCCTGCGGCGGGGCCCCGGTATACGACACCTCACGCAAGGAGCCGTAAAGGATCAGGATACGGGGCTTGTGCGTCGAGACGACCGGGCGCAGGGCATCGAGATCGGTTGAGTGCACGTGCTGATCCTGCAAGGCGGGGAATGTGTCAGGCAATGCGCTTTCCTTCCTGGTCGAGGATCTGCTCGCCCTATTCCTTGAAGAACGGCGCCGTGAAGGTGTCGGGAAGGATGTCGAGTACGAGGTCGGAAGGTCGAGCGAGCCTGGTACCCAGCGGTGTCACGACGAACGGGCGGTTGATGAGGATCGGCGTCTCGATCATTGCGTCGAGCAGTTGCTCGTCGGTCACATCAGGATTGTCGAAACCGAGTTCGACATAGGGCGTGCCCTTCTCGCGGATCGCTTCCCGAACCGTCAGGCCGGCATCCGAGATCATCCTGGCGAGACGCTCGCGCGCCGGCGGGTCCTGGAGATACTCGATGACGGTGGGCTCGATCCCGGCGGCGCGGATCAGCGCCAGCGTATTGCGGGACGTCCCGCAGGACGGATTGTGGTAGACCGTGGCGTCCATGGTCAATGCCTTTCGGTGATGGTGGTTCGGGATACGGACGGCGCGGCCTCATACCAGTCCTTCGAGCGGTTCACGATCCAGACGACCGAGAGCATGACTGGAACCTCGATGAGCACGCCGACGACGGTCGCAAGCGCTGCGCCGGACTGGAAGCCGAACAGGCTGATGGCGGCCGCGACGGCCAACTCGAAGAAATTGGAGGCGCCGATAAGCGCCGACGGCCCGGCGACGCAATGGCGTTAGCCCGACATGCGGTTCAGGATGTAGGCGAGACCCGAATTGAAGTAGACCTGGATCAGGATCGGCACGGCGAGCAAGCGGATGATGGCCGGCTGGGCGATGATCTGCTCACCCTGGAACGCGAAGAGAAGAACCAGCGTCGCGAGGAGCGCCAACAGCGAGATCGGTTGGAGTTTTGCGAGCGTGCGGTCCAGCGCCCCCATCGTCCCGTCGGCGGTGAGGCGGTGCCTGATGATCTGCGCGATGACGACGGGCACGACGATGTAAAGGATGACCGAGAGAACAAGCGTATCCCAGGGCACGGTGATGGCGGAGAGACCGAGCAGTAGTCCGACGATCGGCGCGAAGGCCACGACCATGATCGCATCGTTAAGCGCAACCTGGGAGAGGGTGAACAGCGGCTCGCCGCGCGTCAAGTTGCTCCAGACGAACACCATTGCCGTGCAGGGGGCGGCGGCCAGAATGATCAGCCCGGGGATGCATGAGTCGATCTGGTCCGCGGGAAGATAGGGGCGGAACAGCCAGCCGATGAAGAGCCAGCCGAGCAGCGCCATGGAGAACGGCTTGACAGCCCAGTTGATGAACAATGTCACGCCGATGCCGCGCCAGTAGATGCCGACCTGCGCCAGTGAGCGGAAATCGATCTTCAGCAGCATCGGAATGATCATCAGCCAGATCAGGATCGCCACGGGGATGTTCACCTTGGCGACCTCGGCCGCGCCGACGATCTGGAAGACCCCGGGCATGAGATGGCCGAGAGCCACGCCGACGATGATGCAGAGGAAGACCCAGATGGTGAGATAGCGTTCAAAGGTGGACATCAGGCCGGCTTTCCTTCGGGGTTGGTCGACCCCTCCATCGCACCGATCTGGCGGAGCTTGGTTTCGAGCGCCATGCGGTCGATCGAGGTGAGCGGAAGATTGATGAAGGTCGCGATGCGGTTCTTGAGGAAGCGAGCTGCCTGTGCGAAGGCACGCTGGATCTCGACTTCAGTTCCAACGACGGCGGCCGCGTCCTCGACGCCCCAATGGGCCGTCATCGGATGACCGATCCAGACCGGGCAGGCTTCGCCCGCGGCGCTGTCGCAGACGGTGAAAATGAAGTCCATCTGCGGAGCACCTGGCTCCGCGAACACATCCCAGCTCTTCGACGAGAAGCCTGTCGATGGGTAGCCAAGAGCCTCAAGCTCCTTCAGGGCGTACGGATTGACCTCGCCCTTCGGCTGGCTGCCGGCGGAGAACGCTTTGAACTGTCCGCCGCCTTCCTTGTTGAGAATGGATTCGGCGAGAATAGAACGGGCAGAGTTGCCCGTGCAGAGGAACAGCACGTTGTAGGTCTTGTCGATCATGGCGTTGGTCCGTGGCTAGATCGGCGTCCGGTTGAGCCTCATGATGGTGGCTGACGATGGGCAGATGGAAGAAAGCTGGCGGGTATCGCGCACCGCGGCGGGCACGCTCTCCTGTTCGACTTCAGAAAACCCAAGTCTGCCGAAGAACGGCGCCGCACTTTTTGTTGCAAGAAACCCGTGGCTCGCGCGCGCAACGCTTGCCAAGGTCGCCTCGACGACAGCTTTGCCGAGGTCGCTTCCGCGCCGATCGGGGAGCACGACGACTGACCGGAGCAGATAGTCGTCATCGCAGCGATCGACACCCGAGAACCCGACAATCCGGCCATCCTCTGATAGGATCTTGAAGAAGGTTCGGCCATCGTTATCGATGGGCAGCTATCGGAAGGTGTGCTCCCATAAAGGCCGCCTTGAGGTCGGCATCGTTGCCCGCGATTCGTTCCAGCCTGATGTCGCTCATGACACCTTCGCCTCCGGGCTACAGCATGGCGTAAGCTCGGCGATAAGCGGGGTGCAAAGCTCCGTCGAACCGCCGCAGCAGTCCTTGAGCAGGAATAGCGTCAAGTCGCGCAGGCCGCTGAGGTCGGCGCGATAGATGATTGACCGGCTTTGCCGCTCGCTCGTGACCAGCCCCGCCCGCGAAAGCGTTGCAAGATGCGCCGACATGGTATTCTGTGGTACGTCAATGAGGCGCGCAAGTTCGCCTGCGGGTACGCCATCGGGCTCGTGCCGAACGAGAAGACGGAAGGTCTCCAGCCGTGTGGTCTGGGCCAAGGCGCCGAGCGCCGCAATTGCTGCTATATTATCCATATATCCAGAATATAGGATATGTTTTGGTTGTCAACTGAAGATGCCGTCGGCATCTTGCGATCAGTCGAGCACGAAATCGGGTCCTTCCAATGCTCCGCATTGAAAGAGCCTTTATAGGAACTCAATGGGCTCGCCGCGCGTTCTGAATCTATGACCATCGACATCCATTGAAGGGCCGACCTTAGCGGCCATCGGCTAATCCTCCATCATAGCATTCGCGAAACCAGTAAAGCCGACCCGATATCGGTGCTTTTGGCGTCAAATTCGGGACGTAAGATCAACTATGCCAAAGTGCTAGAGCGGCCAGATCAACGGGACGATAAAAACGGCCACGATGAAGAACCAGGCCATCAGGGGCGTACCGAGCTTCCAGTAATCGCCGAAGTGATAGCCACCCGGTCCCATCACCATCATGTTCGTCGTCGTGGCGATCGGCGTCATGAACGATGCAGAACCGGCGATGCAAAGGCTCATCAGAACCGGTTGCGGCGCGATGTGCATACCCGCCGCCGCGGCCATCGCAATCGGAATGACCAGCATCGTGGTCGCCGTATTGCTCATGACCTGCCCCAAAAATGCCGTGAGCAGGAAAAGCCCCGCAAGGAGCGCCGTCGGTCCGGCGGAACCGATTGCGGACACAAGCTGATCGGCCACGAAAGTCGCCGTGCCCGACTCCATCATCGCCGTCGAGATCGGCATCATCGCCCCGACCAGGATCACCGTCGTCCAGTGGACGGCACGGTAGGCCTGGTCAACTGTGACCACACCCGCCCCGACGAGGACACAGGCAGAGACAAGGCCTGCGACGGCCGGCGGCACGATGTTGAACGCCAGCATGACGACAAGCCCGAGGAGCGTGGCGACGGCGATCCCCGCCCCCGGTCCCATGGGCACGGCCTGCCGGCGGACGAGATCGGGCGAATCGACGACGAGCACATCAGGATCGTCCAGCCGCCGGTCGAGGGCCTCCCAGCTTCCTTCGAGAAGGATGGTGTCGCCCGCCTTCAGCTCCGGTTTTGAGTAATCGATTTCCTCGCCGCCCCGCTGCACCGCCAGGACGATCAGGTCACCATCTTCCGTCGCCAGGCCGGGATACATCGGCTGCCCGATCAGGCCGGAACGCGGCGGGATCATCACTTCGGCCAGCCCCGACCGGCGATTGAAGGCTGGGTTTCCGCCTTCCGACGAGGCGTCTTCGCGAACGGCCAGATGCAGGCGAGACGCCGCTTCCGCGACGGATTGCGCGGCACCGCGAACAAGCGGGTAATCTTCCGAGGTGATCGTGCGACCTCGAACCGGAAGACCGGACGCGGAGGTCTGCACGGCCATAACCTGCAGGTCGCCGGAGCCTGCCAGATCAATGTTCTCCGGTGACAGGCCGACAAGTGGGGAACTCTTTCTGACGCGCAGCCGAAACAGTCCATCGCTCAAACCGTAGTGCTCGACGAGGGTCTGGGCGTGCCGGCTGAAATCGGCGGGCAGCCGAGCACCGCTCTGGCTGGGCAGCAGGCGCTTGCCGAAAAGGAGGACGATGAGAACCGTCCCGGCAAGCAAGGGTACGCCAACAAGGGCAAATTCGGCGAAAGCGAACCCTTCCAGGCCCGCATCTTCCAGCGCCTCCGAGACAAGAAAGTTCTTCGGGGCACCGGTCAGAAGCAGGTTGGCCCCGGCATGCGCGGAAAAGGCCAGCGGCATGAGCAGTTGGCCGGGCGACTGGCCCATGCGCACCGCCGCTATCACCGCGACGGGCATCAGCGCCGCAACCGCACCGCTTCCGCTGACGAGCGACGTCAGACCGCCGACCGCGATCATGAGAATGAGGAGAAGCCGGGTGCTATTGTTCTCGCCTGTCCGTGCCATGAGGACTTGGCCTGCCCATGCTGTCACGCCTGTCTTTTCGAGCGCGGCACTCACCACGAAGAGACTGGCGATGAACAGGACGGCACGATCGCCGAACCCCGCGAAAGCCTGATCGAGGGTGACAAGGCCAGCGACCCACAGGGAAAGAGCCGCAAGGCAGGCGACGGCAATAGGCGGAAGCCTGTTCCACGCAAACAGCGCAATCGTGGCAAAGATGATGAGACCGGTGCTTTGAATTGCGGTCACACCTCGTCCCCCTGCTCGTGGTCCCAGGGCTCAACGACCCCTCGACCTGTTTCAGTCTCTGCAAACCGCGAGGAGACAGGAGGCTGGTACGCCCAGCCTCCGTCAACTGCGATTGGCTCCGGTCACGCGGCCGCTGCTGGAGCCGCCTCGACCTCGGCCTGGGCAGCGGACAGCGCTTCGCGCAGCGCGGCTTCCTTGGTCTCGTCGAACGATGTCTGCAAAAGCTCGCCGCCCACGCCCTTGAGATCGGCCAGAACTTTGTCGGTCGTCATCTTGCGAACCAGCAGAAAAAGACCCGCCGTACCCGGCTGAAGCGCGCCCGCCGCGTCCTTCATGAACCTGTCGTTGATACCGACATCACTAAGTTGGCCGCCGAGCGCACCGGAAGCCGCACCAAGCGCCGTTCCAACCAGCGGCATCAGGAAGATGGCGCCGATCAACGTGCCCCAAAGAGCGCCGGACACTGCGCCCCGCGCGGTAAGATTGACAAGCTGGTTCAGCTTGATCTGACCCTTCTCATTCTTGACGACGACAACGGCATCGCCAAGTTCGATCAGATATTCCCGTTGAAGCGACAGCACTTTCTGGCGCACTTCCTCTGCCTTGTCTTCCGTCGGAAATGCGATGAAAACCAGATCGCTCATGTCGAGATCCTCTAGTTGAAACTCATTGAGCCGCCAGCCTCGCTGGATGTCATGCACATGCCAACCCTCGCCTCCGGTCAGCAGGCGCGATGGGCCTCACATACAGGCCGCCACCAGAGACGCTAGCAATTGACGCGTCGACAAGGATGAGCGGTGAATCCCAAAATTACGCCGGTCGTCCCGTTTTAACCTCGGCACCTCCTTCCAAATCGGCCGGAGAATGTCTGTCTGGCGACTGCCGGCGATATCGAAGATCAGGATCGGGCGGTCATGACGAAGGTTGCGGCGGAACCGAGCGCATCCAGCGCCGTCCTCTGGCGCAACACCGACATCGGTGACAACCTGCCCGTCCAAAAAACCTGTCGCCGATCAGGCGCGCGACGTTGGGACTGGTGGCATAGAGAGCGTGATTGATCCGGTAGGACCCGTTGTCCAGATCGCGCTTGTCGTCGAGGAACCGCCCGCGCGACACTAGCGCGGACCGTCGGCACGGAACGCAGCGGTGATATCCTCCCGGCATTTGCGACAAAGTCTCGCTCGGGATTTCCGGGAACACGCCGCGGAAGCGGGCGTGTGCCCGCTTCACGCCACGGCATCTCTGGTGCCCGCGCCCGATTAAGACCGTGCGCCATAGAACAAATTGCCGCCCCGACTCCGGGACGGAATGTGCAGCTTCGGGACGCCAGGCTCATGACTTATCGCACTGCCGGGCTAATCTCGGGCGGTCGGACCGGGCTTCTCAAAGGAATAGCGGACACAGCGGCGGCCTTCCTGACACCGATCGCAACTCCAACGAACGTGATGGTCATGGGGCCTGGCGGGTACACGTTCAGCGAATACTGGAAGCTGGGCCTGCCGCTGCTGGCCTGGTTCTTCGTGGTTTCCGTCTTCGTCGTCCCGCTGATCTGGTCGTTCTAGACCGGTTGGGCGTGAAGGACCGAGAATTTCTCTACGCCGGCCGATGGCCGATGAAAAGACAGGATGGAGGAGTGCAGCGATGACCGATCAAGGCAATGAGGGACTGGATCGCCGCAGTTTCATGATCGCCTCGGTTGCCACGGTGGGGGCGGCCGGGCTCATGGCTACGACGTCGAGCGCCCAGACGTCCTCCAGCGACGCAACGGCGTCCGCACAAGGCACCGTCTATACCGGCGATGTCATTGACGGAAAGCGGGTCATAACTTCGCTCGACATTGCGGACCTCGAACCGGGAAAGACGCACAGGCTCTATTTCAAGGGCGTGCAGATGCCGACCGGTCAAACCTGGTATGTGTCGGTCATGGTGGCGAAGGGTGCTGCGCCCGGAAAGCGGCTCGGCCTGATCGGCGGTGTGCATGGCGACGAGATGAACCCGATCCACATGATCCAGACGGTGATGAACCAGCTCGATCCGGCCGCCATGTGCGGATCGGTGATGGCCGTCTTCGACGTGTCGCGTCCCGCCGTGGAGGGGATGGCGCGCCGGTGGCCGAATTCGGGCCGGGGCATCGACCTCATCGACATCAACAGGCTGTTTCCCGGCCGCGAGGACGGCCCTGACGCGCCGCTTCGTCATGCCGGCCTCGTCTTCAACCGCCTGCTTCGCCCCAATCTCGACTATGGGCTGGATTTCCACACCGCCGCGACCGGCATGGACGCGACCGCATTCCATCTGGCCCGAATGGATATTCCGGAGGTGCGCGCGATGGCGGAGCTCTACCCGATCGACCAGATCTTCGACAACAAGGCCGAGCCGGGCCTCCTCTCCAACGCGCTCATCGATGCCGGCATTCCGGCGCTCACGCCCGAAATCGGCCTGCCGCGTATCTTCGACCACGATATGATCGCCCTGTTCGTGGAGGGGACGATGAACGTGATCAAGCATCACGGCATTCTGCCGGGACCGATGGGTCGCACCGGCAAGGATTCGAATGTTTTCATCGCGGACGGCCTTTTCCCGGTGATTGCGACACACGGGGGGTTCATCGAGCTCCTGGTCAAGCTCAACCAAGCCGTGGAGATAGGCCAGAAGGTCGCGATCCAGAGAAACACATTCGGCGAGGTGGTGGCGGAATACGCCGCAGCGCGTAGCGGCAGGGTCGGCGCCAGACGCACGGATGCGACAGCCGAGCCCGGAACCCCGATCATCTTTCTCCTGTTCGACAGCGCGAGCGCCATCGGAGGGGATGTGGTGGTCGAGTAGGCCTGTCACGATTTGACGGAAGCAGAGAGGAAAGCCCATGTTGCGGATCGGAAAGAAGTATCGCCATCTTGTCCATGATGCCGGCTGCGGTTGCTTCAGTCCGGACCTGCAGAAGGCCTCTCGCCGGCTGGATGCCTTGTCGCGGCGCGGCTTTCTATCCGGGATGGCCGCGGCCGCCGTAGCCACCACCTTTCCCGCACAAGGCTTTGCCCAGGCGGTAGGCCAGCCGACCAGGACCCTGCTTCGCAAGGCGCGCCTTTTCGACAGCAAGGCCGGTTCAGTCACCGACAATATTCAGGTCCTCGTGGTCAACAACCAGGTCGCCGGGATCGACCGTAGCAATGCACCGCCGCCAGAAGACGCGACCGTTCTCGATTGCCGGAACGGCGTCATCATTCCCGGACTGATCGATGCGCACTGGCACACCATCTTTGCCGCGGTTCCGTTGAATCTCCTGCTCGGCGGGGATCCCGGCATCATCTATGCGGCCTCGACGGCCGAGGCCGACCGCACGCTGATGCGCGGCTTCACGACTGTTCGGGATCTCGGCGGGCCTGTCTTTTCGTTCAAGCAGGCCATCGACGCCGGCTTGATCCCGGGACCGCGGATCTATCCGTCCGGGGCCATGATCACTACGTCCGGAGGGCACGGAGACCTGCGTCTTCCGCACGAGATCCCAAGGGACGGCGGCAGGCTGAGCGGGGGCGAGATCCTGGGCGGTTCTGCGATCGCCGATGGTATCGACGATTTGAAGCTTCGCATCCGGGAGCAGTTTCTGCAGGGAGCCTCGCAGATCAAGCTTGTCGGCAGCGGCGGGGTGTCGTCCCCCCGCAGCCCGCTGGACATGACGACGTTCAGCGAGGAAGACCTGCGCGCGGCCGTCGGCGTCGTGGACGATTGGAACTCCTATATCGCGATCCATGCCTATACGCCACGCGCCGTGCAACGCGCCCTCAAGGCCGGCGTGACGTGCATCGAGCACGCGCACCTCATGGACGAGGAAACAGCCGTCATGATCGCCGAAAAGGGGGCGTGGCTCAGCATGCAGCCATTCCTGACGATGGCGGACGCGGCATCGCAAAGTGGGCCGGGTCTTGAACGCATACAGCAGCTCTTCGTCGGAACGCCGCGGACCTATCAGCTTGCGCGCAAGCACGGCATCAAGACGGCCTGGGGCTCGGACGTCCTCTTCTCACCGGAACTCGGCCCCCGCCAGAACATCATGCTGACACATCTGAGCAACTGGTATAGCAACGCCGAAGTGCTGCAAATGGCGACCTCCCGCAACGCGGAGCTGCTCGGGCTTTCCAATCTACGCAATCCCTATCCCGGCAAGATCGGGATCATCGAGGACGGTGCGTTCGCCGACCTTCTCGTGGTGGACGGCAATCCGGTCGACGACATCAAGCTCCTGGAAGATCCACAGAAGAATTTCACGGTGATCATGAAAGATGGCCGTGTGCACAAGAACACTCTCTGAGAACAACGAGGCGTTTGCGTGTTTCCACCGCGCCTGATCAAAAAACCGAAGAGCAGCAGCGCGACACGCCTGCTGGCGGGCTTTTTGCGGCGCCTGAAAACGGCGGTGTTTGCCTTGCCAGCGGTTTGTCTCGCGCTGGCCGCAGAACCTGCCATGGCGATAAATTCACATCATGGCGACCAGGAATGCGTCATCCTCGTGCATGGCCTCGCCCGCGGCTCAGGCTCGTTCTGGCTCTTGGAGAAGACACTCGCACAGCGCGGCTATCACGTCGTGAGTGCCGAATATCCATCGACTACTGCGAAGATATCAGAACTCGCGGACCATATGGGCGCGGCTGTGGAACGATGCGGATCGCGTCCTGTCCACTTCGTGACGCACTCGCTGGGCGGGATCCTCGTCCGCTACTGGCTCGCCGGTAATCCCCGGCCGGAACTGGGGCGGGTGGTGATGCTGGCGCCTCCGAACCACGGCTCGGAGATCGTCGACGTGTTCGGCGACCTGCCGCCGTTCGAATGGATCAATGGTCCGGCCGGACTTGAGCTCGGGACGGGATCCGATGCAATCCCGAACCTCCTGCCCATGCCCGACTACCCGGTCGGCATCATCGCGGGCGACATCTCTGTCAACCCCATCTTCAATTCGGTGCTGCCGGGGCCGAACGACGGCAAGGTTACCGTCGAATCGACCAAGCTCGAGGGTGCCGCCGATCATCTCGTCGTGCACGCGACACACACTTTCATGATGTACAATCCGATCGTCGTGGTCGAGGTGCTGAATTTTCTTCGCACCGGCGCCTTCGAGCATGGCCTTTCGTTCGCGGTGGCATCCAGACAGCTCGTGGCAATCTTCGAATGAAGGCCCCCGGCGGGTCTATTTCCGCAGGCTCACCAGCGCGCCGCTCGACCCGACGAGCTGTACTTGCGTCGGCGACAGGACCTCGAAGCGGGTCACGCCGTCGAAGGCAGCCAGAAGCGCGCGCTCCTGAGCCATCAGCGGTTGATCGCAAAGCATCATCGAGGCACCGGTCTCCGAGAGCTTCAAGCCCTCTCCCGATCGCGTGAAACCGCCGAAGAACCGGTTGCACGATCCATTGCCGTGAATGCGGCCGTCCGGTGCGAAGGTCAACGTCGGCTCGGATTTTTCGACGATCGCTTTTCCGCCGATGGCGTCGATTTTCCAGTCTCCGTGAAGCAGGCTTGCGGGATCGCCTCCACACCCAGCCAGGCGACGTTCGCCTACGACCAATGTCACCGTCTTCGGATAGGGCATTCCCGTCATCGTATCGGAGCAACCCTTGTCGGCAACCGTGAGGGCAAAAGCCTCTCCTCCGACAACGGCGGCATAAGTTGCGCCGTTGTCGGCCGCGACCGATGCCGGAACGGGTTCGATGGAAAAGGTCTCCCCATCCTGATCACGGAACGTGATTGCGTTTTCAGTGATCTCAAGCAGCCAACCCGGCTCGTTTCCACGGGCGCTGAACGTCGCCGCCTGCGCCACGCCAAGGCTCAAGGCGAGCACCGCACTCATGCAGAAGATGGAGTGGGTCGCAACAGTCTTGATCATTGTCAAAGCCTCCGGGCGAGCAATGGTGTTTCATGAACCATAGCCGGGGATTAGTCGACGCGACGCGACGGTTTATGTGCGCACGGGGCCTGAAATAGATACGCTGGTCCCGCAATTGGGATTCCTTGCTCACCTTCACCGCGATACGTTGTTTATTGACTGTGCCGTTCCGCACCCGCGGTTCACGGAGGTTAATTATTATTAATGACGTTCGCCCGCGATTTATTTCCAGTATAAAACCAGCATTGCAACCGCGAGGCGAATAAGCTTTTCTCTTGATTGGTCCATACGCGTAGACAGTGGCAGGCTTCGCGCCTGCCAACTCTTGAATTCGGGGAACTATCATGGACGCACGGGTGGAACGGAAACCGGCAGATCCTTTCCTGGACGAGCCTCTGCAATGCGCGATCGAATGTGATACGGCCTGTGCATCTGCGCCCGAACGCTTTGAGTTCTTTCGCAGCTGGCATTCGGACATTGTTGATGTCAGCCTGCGGTGTGGTGAAACCGTCACCTTCGAGGCACAGGAAAAGATCTGGCAACTCGGCGACTTCGCATTTGCCGCGATCGACTCCTCCCCGCATCATCTCCTCCGCTGGGAGCACAAGAGAAAACCGGCCGTCGACCATTGGCTCGTTACCGTGAAATCCTCTGCGGAAATCGACGCGGCCGATGAAAAATCCCGGCGAACGCTTCGCATGAAGAATCTGGCGGTACCCGATGTCTGCGAAACGGAAGGCAGCTTCACCGCCCTTTTCCTTCCCCACAGCGCAGTCGCGGCCCCGCTTCACCCCGAGATCACCGACAGCGCCGCCGAATTCCTCGCAGACTATTTGCTCCTGCTTCATCGCAATCTTGCCAATCTCAAGCAAAACAACGTTTCCGGGATCGTCGCCGCAACAACGCACATCGTCGCCGCAACGCTCACCCCTTGCCGCGAAAAGCTGGAGGAGGCGCAAGCTCCGATCGACGCCGTGATCATCACCCGCGCCATTCGCGTGATCGATGCAAGGCTCGCCGATCCGGAACTGACCCCGGACGATCTCTGCCGAAGCGTCGGCGTGTCCCGATCCCGCCTCTATCGAATCTTCGAGCCTGCCGGGGGTATCTCGAACTACATCCGCCGCAAGCGCCTGCTTGAGACGCGCCGCGCACTCGCGGACAGTGCGGACGCGCGCTCGGTCTCACATGTTGCCGAGAGCATGGGGTTCATGGACCCGTCGACCTATAGTCGCATGTTCAAACGGGAATTCGGCCTATCCCCAAAGGAAGCGCGGGCCCTCGGATGGCAGGGAGTACAGCATTCGACCTGGCTGAGTATAGACCAACCCGTAGGCAACGCCAGCACACTCAACAGCCTCCTCATCAACAACTCGCTGGGGCTATCGATAAACGCCAGTTGCTGAAAATGCAGCGCACCCGCCTGCAACGGGCAGGGCCGGGCGCCGCCTCGGCCAAGAATTGGACGTTACGCTGGTAATTGGGATTCCATGTATATGTTCAAATCCAATGGCAGGACTAATCTCGCTCGCAGTGTCCGACCCTAACGATCCAAACTCTCGATCTTTTCCTTTTTTCTTGAATTCGTTTTGCGCAGAGACGGCAAGATCGGTTTTCGGGACCCTGCTTGGTTGGCACTTTTTGAAGAGGCTCACACCGCACTAGGAGCTCGTCATGGACGCAAGCGAGCATTCGGCACTCTGCCTAGCGACCGGCGCATCTGCGTCCCGGCTGTCCAGTAATACCGAACCCGCCGGCGTTGTCGCTGGCGGCCTACGGCGCCAACGGTTGGCGAACGCCCACGGCATCCTGGCAAACAATTCTGACAGACGGACGATTTCAAGCAGCCGGATGTTAAACGTCTCTCCCGAGACCGCACGTAAACGCGGCCGGCAAGGTTCCAGATGCCCTGCGCGGCGCCCCATCCACGAAGCTTCCAAACTGTCGGGCCATCTTCTGATCAACATTCTCTTCGGCCGCTCGCTGGCGTCCAAACGGTAGGGTGGTTTTCCATGGAGAGCAGGGCTCAAACCGTCACCGAGGCCAGCGAACAAGCGCCCCTGAAGTGCGCCATCGACATTGACACGTCCGCGGCACCACCGGCCGAACAGTTCGATCTATACAGGACCTGGCACGCCAGCCTGGTAGACATCACGCTTCTGCGGGACAAGTTCGAAACCTTCGCTGCCCGCCAGCGGGTTTGGCAACTCGGCAATCTTGCCCTGCTGGCGTTGGAGTATCCCGGCACCGGTTATCGCCGACGCTGGAGCACCAAGAAGAGTCCGGTTTTCGATCACTGGGTCCTGAGCATCCCGTATACGCTTTCTTCAAACAGGGGGCCGAGACAAGTCGGGAAGCTGCGCTGGCATTGCCTTGCAGCACCGCATGAAGACCAGAGCAAGGACGATGGCTTCCTTGCACTTTTTCTTCCAAGGGATTTTGCATTCTCGCAGCCCTTCGATCTCGCCATCCGCCCGGAAATGGCAACCTTCATCACCGATTACATCCAGCTTCTCCATCACTCGCTTCCGGACAGAGCCGAGCGCGACACCGAATACATCGCTGTTGCGACGACCAGCCTGCTCACCGCCTGCATCACCCTATCCCACAATCATGTTTTCGAAGCGGAAGGACCGATCAATGCGGTAATCATGGCGCGGGCAAACAAGCTTATCGCTGCACAACTCACCGATCGCGATCTCTCGCCGGAAAGACTGTGCCGGGATCTGAACGTCTCGCGGTCCCGGCTGTACCGGATTTTCGAGCCGACCGGCGGTATCTCCAACTATATCCGGCGCCAACGTCTGCTGCGCACCAGGGACGTCCTCGCCGACGATACGGACAGGCGCTCGATCTCGGCGATCGCCGAAGAGTGGGGTTTCATGGACGCATCCACATACAGCCGGACCTTCCGGCGCGAATTCAACATGACGCCGAAGGAGGCTCGTGAGGCGGGCTGGCTCGGGATCAAGCATCCACGGATCCGGCCCGCGGATATGCACGGCAGCGCCCCGTCCTTGGACTCCCTCCTGATGAACAGCTACCTCGCTGGACACCCATAGCAGCCCCGGCGGAGCCTGCCGGGCCCAAGGATGTTGAGTGGCTCAATCGACGTCCCTGTGCAGTTTATCCCGGCTCCATGCACTGCATCCATTTTCCTCCCAATGAGGGCAAATCCCGGGATTTAAAGGCATTTTCCGCTTTCCGGCTCGCGCCATGCAGAAATATGCTTTGCAGTGCCGACACCCGGAACGCGACGGTCGTCTCCGGGTTTTCATTCCCGGCTTCGGCCGCGGACATTGACCTTTTCCGGAGTGGAACGGATGGGAATCCCCGATAGCTTTTCTGGCCTCCTCCTCGCCTCACTGGTCGCAGCCTCGCAGTTCATATCGGTCCCCGCACGCGCCGATGACGTGCCGAAGGTAGCAACGATCACCGTTGTACTGGAGGACGTTTCGCCGAAACACGAATTCGTGGGGCGCGTGGAAGCCCTCAATGCCGTCGACATCCGTTCCCGCATCGACGGTTTCATTGACGAACGGCTGTTCGAGGAAGGTTCCTCCGTCGAAAAAGACCAGGAGCTGTTCCGGATGGACAGCCGGGCGCTCGATATCGCGCTAGCCGACGCAAAGGCCTCCCTTGCGCGCGCCGAGGCAGCCTTGCTCGATGCCGACCGGCAACTTGCGCGCAACCGCTCCCTCAACCAGACGGTCGCCCGCGCGACGCTCGAGCAGAGTGAGACCGCGCGCGATACGGCCGCTGCAAGCGTTCTCTCCGCCGAGGCAGCGGTGCGTCAGGCCGAGCTCAATCTCAGCTACAGCCGCATCACCTCGCCCTTGAAGGGACGCATCGGGACGGCCGCTTTTGCGGCCGGGAGCTTCGTCAACTCCGCATCGGCCGCATTGGCGCGTGTCGTGCAGATGGACCCCGTTCGGGTCGTCTTCTCGGTGAGTGACCGCGCCCTGCTCGAACTGCGGGAGGCGGCCGGCGGGGTGAGCAAGGACGACCTTGCCAGCCGGTACGCGACGACGCTGAGGCTATCGACCGGACAGGCCTATGCGCACAAGGCGCCCATCGCGTTTTTGGGAAGCGAGGTCGATGAGCGAACCGGGACCCTCCCGGTGCGGACGCTGTTTCCCAACCCGGATTTCCTCCTGATCCCTGGCCAGTTCGTGACGGTCGTCGTCGCCGAAACCGCGCGGATCGAACGACCGACCGTCCCCTTCGGCGCAGTGCAGCAAGACCGGGAAGGCAAATACGTCATGCTGGTCGACGCAGACAAGAAAGTCGTCCAGCGCCGGATCACCGTATCCAAGCAGGCGCAAGGAAGCTGGATCATCGACACCGGGTTGGAAGGCGGTGAAAGCCTGATCGTCGACGGGCTTCAGAACATCACAGTCGGATCCCATGTCGAAGTCGTCGAGGAGATGTCCCAGCCGGCGGTGTCCAAATGAACATTTCCGCCCCCTTCATCGGCCGCCCGCGCTTCGCAATGGTCATCGCCGTCGTCATGCTGATTGCCGGCGTGGTCGCTCTGCTGCAGATTCCGGTGGCACAGTTTCCCCAGATCACGCCGCCGGAAGTCCAGGTCTCCGCGAGTTATCCAGGCGCCAACGCGACGGTGATGACCGACAGCGTCGGCGCACCGATCGAAGAACAGGTAAACGGCGTCGAAGGCATGATGTACATGTCATCGTCCAGCACCGACAATGGCACCTATAGCCTGACCGTGACCTTTGAGGCGGGGACGGACCCCGAGATGGCCCAGGTCAACGTCCAGAACCGCGTGGCTCTCGCAACGCCTCGCCTTCCAGCCGCCGTTACCCAGGCCGGGGTGACGGTCCGCAGCCGGTCGTCCAGCATGCTGCTCGGCTTGGCAATCTATTCGCCGAAAGGCACCCGGGACGAGGTCTTCATCAGTAACTACGCGTCTGTGAACATTCGCGATGCCCTCGCCCGCCTTCCCGGCGTCGGCGAAGCCGGCGTGTTCGGGCCGACCTACAGCATGCGCATCTGGATGAACCCGGACCGTATGGAGGCACTGGGCATCACGGCAGCGGACATCAGCGCTGCGATCCGGGCCCAGAATGCGCAGGCCTCGGCCGGCCAGATCGGCTCGCCTCCCGCGATGACAGGCCAGCAGCTGCAGCTTACGGTGACGGCGCGCGGGCGGCTCGCCAGCGAGACCGAATTCGGCAACATCATCGTCAGGAGCAACCGGGACGGCGGTGTCGTCCGGCTTCGGGACGTCGCGCGCGTGGAACTCGGTGCCCAGTCCTATGACACGGCTTCGACGCTCAACGGTCATCCAAGCGCGACCGTCGTCGTCTATCAGTCGTCCGACGCCAACGCGCTTGCAGTCTCGACCGCCGTGCTCGCCGAACTGGAGAGGCTTTCGACGCAGTTCCCGGATGATGTCGCCTATACGCTGGTCTTCGATACGACCTCCTTCGTGCGGGAGACCATCCGCGAGATTTTCGAGACGCTCGCAATAACCTTCGTGCTCGTCGTGGCCGTGGTCTTCGCGTTCCTGCAGGACTGGCGCGCAACCGTCATCCCGACCCTGACGATCCCGGTCTCGCTGATCGGCGGCTTTGCCGTTCTCTATGTGCTCGGTTATTCGGCAAACACGATCACGCTCTTCGCCGTTATTCTGGCGATCAGCCTCGTGGTGGATGACGCCATCATCGTCGTGGAGAATGTCCAGCGGCTGATGAACGAACAGGCCATGGACATTCGCACCGCGACCCTCACCACCATGCAGCAGGTCACGGGTCCGATCGTCGCGACGACGCTGGTTCTCGCCGCGCTCTTCGTTCCCGTCGCATTCCTGGCCGGCATCACCGGCGAACTCTACCGCCAGTTCGCGGTCACGATCCTGGTGACGATCGTCTTCTCGACGATCAATGCCCTCACCCTGAGCCCGGCGCTCTGCGTGCTCATCCTCAGGCCCGCCCCGGAACGCAAGACCGGGATCTTCGGCAAGCTGAACAGCGGCCTGGATGCGTCCCGTCGCTTTTATCTGCGGCTGTTCACGATCTTCGCGCGCCGTCTTGCGCTCGCCGGCATTCTCTTCGTCGCCGTCCTTGGCGGCATCTACGGCTTCTATCGCGTTCTGCCGACGGGCTTCGTCCCGGCCGAGGACCAGGGATACATGTTCATGAACGTGCAGCTTCCGAACGCTGCATCCCTGGAACGGACGCAGCAGACGATAGCGCAAGTCAGTTCCCTGCTTCAGCAAACACCAGGGATCGCCAACACGATCGGCATTGCCGGTATAAGCATCGTTGGCGGCGGCGGCTCGAACAGCGGCATGATCATTTCCGCGCTCGAGCCGTGGAGCGAGCGCGGAACCGACCAGAGCGTCTTTGCCCTGATCGACCGGCTGCGCCCCGAACTTGCAGCGATCTCGACAGCGTCGATCGTGCCCTTCAACCCGCCCGCCATCCCCGGGCTAGGCACGACCGGCGGCTTCGACTTCCGTCTCCAGGCCCGTGCCGGACAAAGCCAGCAGGAGCTCGCCGAGGTCATGCGCGACCTGATCATTCGCGCAAACCAGACGCCCGGACTTGCCGGCGTGTTCAGCACCTTCTCGGCCGATGTCCCGCAGCTCTATCTGGATATCGACCGAAAGCGGGCCGAACTCTACGGCGTTTCGCCCGCGGCGATCTTCAGTACGCTGCAGGCGCATCTCGGATCCGCCTATGTCGATGACTTCAACATCTTCTCCAGGGTGTACCAGGTCCGACTGCAGGACGAACCGGCCTTCCGCCAGCGCATCGAGGACATTCAGCGCCTGCGGGTGCGAAGCCAGTCCGGCGACCTCGTTCCGCTGCAGAGCATGGTTTCGATCTCGACGATCTACGGGCCGAGCGCGGTCAACCGGTACAATCTGTTTTCCTCCGCATCGATCAACGGACAGGCCGCAGCCGGCACCAGCACGGGTCAGGCGCTCGAGATCATGGGTGGATTGGCGGCGGAGGCGATGCCGTCCGGCTTCGGCTTCGAATGGACGGGGCTTGCGCTTCAGGAGAAACAGGCAGGCAACGAGACGGTACTCATCCTCATCATGGGGATCGTGTTCACCTACCTCTTCCTCGTCGCGCAATACGAAAGCTGGAGCGTGCCGGTCGCCGTCATGCTGTCGGTTACCGTCGCCGTCGTCGGTGCGTTAGGGGCTCTTGTCGTCGGAGGGATCGATCTCAACATCTACGCCCAGATCGGCCTCTTGCTGCTCATCGGGCTGGCGGCCAAGAATGCCATCCTGATCGTGGAATTCGCAAAGGAGCGCCGCGAGGAAGGCATGAGTATCCTCGAGGCGGCGACTGAAGGCACGTCCCAGCGCTTCAGACCCGTGCTGATGACGGCCCTCGCATCGATCCTGGGCGTGATTCCGCTGGTGATCGCGTCCGGTGCCGGAGCGGGCAGCCGCCAGGCAATCGGGGCCACAGTTCTCGGCGGCCTGCTGCTCGGCACCGTGCTTGGGCTGGTGGTGATCCCGGTCCTCTACATCGTCGTCCAGACGGCGAGAGAGGCGATCAAACAACGGCTTTTTGGCGTTGAACCGAGCGCAGCATCCGACGCCGCCGGAGATTAAGGCGTCATTGCCAGCTCCCCCCACGGAGCGGGGTTCACTCCGGCGTCTGCCGCGCAAGATAGCGCGCCCGGTTTTCCTCAGGCGTCGTGGATTCGGCCGGCGGCACCGGCACGAGCGCCTTGAACGCCCCCTGCCCCAGCAGCATGAGCCAAGTGACGAGAACGAAGGTGGACGTCAGGACCGGCATTCCGATCGGCTTGAGGAAGATGGCAACCGATGCCCAGAGCCAACTGGTGACGACAGCCCCGAAAACCGCATAAAGCAGGCTCCGCCAGGTGAGGACGAGGAAAACGCCGCCAAGCGCCATCGCGGTCAGCGCGGAGTTGTAGCCGAAGAGACCGTCCCGCACCGCCCCTTCGGGACCGCCATAGAGGGCAGCTACCGCCGTACCAACGATCGCGCCGAGGAGCCCCATCGCGGCACTGATGCGGGAGTTTAGCGCAATGGCGACAAGGATGACGTAGCCGGAGATCCAGTTGTCCTGGAAGAAGATCTGGCCGATCGACGTGCCTATCCCTTCGTACCAAGTCGAGAGAACATAGGGCACCGTTTCGGAAAACTGATCCGGCGAAATCGGCTTTGCCATCGGCCCCGCGTCGATCGCATCGAACTTCAAAACGGCAAAGAGAAACAGCCAGCCGATGAGCACAAAAGGCATCGTCAGCGGGGCAACTTTGTGCGGCCCCAGGACGGCACCCATGCTGGCAAAGGCCATGGTGGTGAAGGCGGCAGCGCAGATGAGATAGACCGCCATCGCGACGGATGGCATGGCCCCGATCCGGAAATCTTCGCTGGTGAAGGCAATGAGCGCCAGACCGACCAGCGCGCCGTTGAAACCATACAGCCCGTCCCGCATCATGCCCCTGTCGGCCTTGAGAAGAAGGGCAGTCGCCGTGCTCGATATGACACCGAGGATGCAGATCGCGGCGTAGATCCAGGAGTTCCAGGCGAGCGCGAGGAGGATCACCAGGCCAGACAGAGGATTGTTCTGGAAAACGACCTGCCCGACGCCTCGCAGGGACCAATCCACGAGGGACAAGGACGGATGGTCGCGAAATCGATCCAGTTGCATTGATCTCTGCTCCTCACGCAAGTTGGAGACCGGCATATGCGTGCGTCAATCCGGCCGGCTGCCGATGGAGGACCGGGCGCGGCATCCGCGTCCGGCCTTTTCAGCTCCTAGAACAGGAAGTAGCGCTGCGACATCGGCAGCACATCGGCCGGCTCGCAGGTAATCAGGTCCCCGTCGACGCGCACGTTGTAGTTCTGCGGATCGACCTCCAGCTTCGGTGTGCGGCTGTTGTGCACCATGTCCTTCTTGCGCACCGTCCGGGTGCCCTTGACGGCGACAAGCTGCTTGGACAGCCTCAGCCGCTCGCCGATCCCATCATCGAGCGCAGCCTGCGAGACGAAAGTCACGCCTGTCGAACCCAGCGCTCGGCCGAGCACCCCGTACATCGGCCGATAGTGCACCGGCTGCGGCGTGGAGATCGAGGCGTTGGGGTCGCCCATCGGCGCCATCGCGATCATGCCGCCGATCATCACCAACTGCGGCTTGACCCCGAAGAAGGCCGGTTTCCAGAGCACGAGATCGGCGCGCTTACCGACCTGGATGGAGCCGATCTCATGGGCAAAGCCGTGCGTCAGCGCCGGGTTGATCGTGTATTTGGCGACGTAGCGCTTGACGCGGAAGTTGTCGTTCCGCTCGCTGTCTTCCGGAAGCGGCCCGCGCTGCACCTTCATCTTGTGCGCGGTCTGCCAGCAGCGAAGCGTCGTCTCGCCGATGCGGCCCATCGCCTGGGAATCCGACGACATCATCGAGAAGACACCGAGATCGTGGAGGATATCTTCTGCGGCGATCGTTTCCCGCCGGATGCGCGACTCGGCAAAGGCGACATCCTCGGGGATTTGCGGGCTGAGATGGTGGCAGACCATCAGCATGTCGAGGTGCTCATCGACCGTGTTGATCGTATAGGGCCGTGTCGGGTTCGTTGACGAGGGCAGGATGTTCTCCTGCCCGGCCGCCGTTATGATGTCGGGCGCATGGCCACCGCCGGCGCCCTCGGTGTGGAAACTGTGAATAGTCCGGTCCTTCATGGCCGCGAATGTGTCCCGCACGAAACCGCTTTCGTTGAGCGTGTCCGTGTGGATCGCCACCTGGATATCCATCTCGTCAGCGACGTTAAGGCAATTATCGATCGCCGCAGGCGTCGTACCCCAGTCCTCGTGCAGCTTGAGACCAACGACGCCCGCGCGGATCTGCTCGCGCAACGGATCGGGAAGGCTGACATTGCCTTTGCCGAGCAGGCCGACATTGATCGGCAATCCTTCAACCGCCTCGAGCATCCGGTGGATTGCCCAGGGGCCGGCTGTCACGGTCGTCGCGAGCGTGCCGACGGTCGGGCCGATGCCACCACCGACGAGCGTGGTCGTCCCGCTTGCCAGCGCTTCCTCCGCCTGCTGAGGCGCGATGAAATGGATATGCGTGTCTATGCCGCCCGCGGTGAGAATCCGGCCTTCCCCTGCAATGACATCCGTTCCCCCGCCGACAACGATGGTTACGCCGGGCTGGATATCCGGATTACCGGCCTTGCCGATGGCAGAGATGCGGCCGTTCTTGATGCCGACATCGGCTTTGATGATACCCCAGTGGTCGATAATGATGACATTGGTGATGACCATGTCGGCGACCTCGGCCGCCGGGCGCTGGCCCTGGCCCATGCCGTCGCGGATCACCTTGCCGCCGCCGAAGGTCACTTCCTCCCCGTAGACGGTGCGATCTTCCTCAATCTCGATGACGAGTTCCGTGTCGGCCAACCGCATCCTGTCGCCCTTGGTGGGGCCGTAAAGATCGGCATAGGCCTGTCGTGTTATCGTTCCCATCCGTGCCTCCTACAGCTTGCCCATGACCTTGGCGTTGAACCCATAAACCTCGCGGTTGCCGTCGAGTGCCACGAGCTCCACGGTGCGTTCCTGGCCCGGTTCGAAACGGACGGCCGTTCCTGCCGGAATGTTGAGGCGGAAACCCCGCGTGGCTTCGCGGTCGAACAGCAGGGCATCATTCGTTTCATAGAAGTGGTAGTGCGAGCCGACCTGGATGGGCCTGTCGCCGGAGTTGGCGACGTCGATCTTGCATGTCTGCCGCCCTGCATTCAGCTCGATGGAGCCATCCTCGATAAAATATTCGCCGGGAATCATCATGGCCTCCTTACGGGACGGGGTTGTGAACGGTGACAAGCTTCGTGCCGTCCGGAAAGGTTGCTTCGACCTGGATGTCGTGGAGCATCTCGGGCACGCCCTCCATCACATCGTCACGGGTCAGCAGCGTCGCACCGTAGGACATGAGGTCGGCCACGGTTCGCCCCTCGCGGGCACCCTCCAGCAGGGTCGCGGAAATATAGGCCACGACCTCAGGATAGTTCAGCTTCAAGCCCTTTGCCTTGCGGCGTTCGGCGACCAGCCCTGCCGTAAAGATCAGGAGCTTGTCTTTTTCTCGCGGTAGCAGTTCCATGGCTTTGTCCTCATCGTTTCGGTTCACGTTGCCCAGATGCGCGGAGCAACGGCCTTCTTCATCAGGCCGCGTTCGCGAAGGATGCTCCACGCTTGCAGAAAGAGTGCCTTGCCTTCCGACATGCGCTGGCCGAGGTAGCGGCAGACGATCACGCGTTCGAGCTGGCTTATCGAGAAGACACCATGCGCCGCCGCGCCCAGGTGATCGCGGATGTGTTCGACCGTGTTCTCAAGCACCGGCCCCGCATAGACCAGCGTTCCCATGATGGGCCGGCCGGCAAAGATGAACGGCGCGTCCAGAACTTCCGGCGCGCGCGAAAACACCATCTGTTCGAACCAGATGGGCTCGCCGCCCCGGATTATTTCGACGCGCTGGCGGAGGCGCCCGCCCGCGAAGCGTTCACCCGCCGCCGGTCGGCCAAGGCTGAAGAAATCCCAACCGACATAAGAGGCATCCTCGCCAAGCGTGACACGCGTGCTGATCGAGGCATCGGCGCCGTCGAAGAGGATCGTCTCCTGCGGGAGATTTTCGCAAGCCCCGCCGGCCCCGACATCGATCTGGGTGCGCTGCACGCTCGCACCGCTTTCACTGCGATAAAACTTCGTCGCACCGGGCGTCGTAAGGACAGCGCGTGCCAGCGGTGCAAGATGGCAGGTGATCTCGAGGATATCACCGCCCGCAACGCCACCCGGCGGATGCAGGAGATAGACATGCGCTGAACCGTCGTCTTCAGGATGAAAGGCGCGCTGTACCGCAAGCGGCCCGAGGTGCCGCCGGCGCATCAGTCGCGTCTTCCCGTAGGAATTCGCAAACCACAGCTCCAGTTCGGCGTGCCAGCCACCTGCCATCGACGAAAATCCTCTCTTCTGATCCGTCCTTTTGACGGTCTTTTCTGTTCAAAAGCGTTTTACGCTCCCAAGAGCGAATGGCTTTCGGCCCGGCAGCTGGCGGGACGGGCGGATGTCCGAGCCAGCCGTCAAACCGGTCCCTTCGTTCGATCGTCGCCCTTGTCGCGACGCACTTCCTCCGACAGATGATGCGAGCTTGCGGTCAGTTTCATCGCGCCCGCCAGCAGGAGCGCGGATATCGGCAGCACGAGAGCTTCCCACTCCGGGGCCGTCTGCATCTCGCCCACCTGGGCTGCGAAATGCACGACCAGATAGAGGATGATCATCTGGAAGAAGAGGTTCTTCAGTTCCGCGACGGTATCGATAATCATCCATTGCGGCAGCCGGGATCGCTGTGCCTCGGGGATGTCGAGCGCAAAGCCAAGTGCGATACCGCAGCCGACAACCATCAGCACGATGCCCAGCAGAATCTTGTCGGTAGCGCGAAGAACCGAAACGATGACCGAAATATCCGGATCGAGCCGCACCATCCGGAAGCTCTGCCAAAGCATCAGGATCGCCTCCCAGAACATTAGGAAAGCGCCGAAAAGCACACCGGCTGCAGCTAGGATGAGAACGGACCGAAGGCCGAGAAACAAGGAAATCAAATCATCGCCCTCCTGGACTGGTTCGAAGGTCTGGCGCGATCCGCTCAAGGGTCCGAAAGGTAGCCTATGAGCGGAACAGCCGGCTGTACTGCGTCTCGTGCCATGCGCTGGCCATCGCCATTGCCGGTGCGGCATTGCCGATGTCGTCGTCCTCTATGGATTCAGCCCTCAGGGCTGCACGTTCGATGACGTCTCCTGCCGCGATGAGAAGACGCTGGCCGGCAGTGTGCCCCAGCGGCACAAGCCGGATGGCGGCGGATACCTGCCCCTCGATGGTGCTCCACAACAGTCCGCGTAGCGAATCCGCCGCCGCGATATTCCAGTGGGTGGCGGCAAGGGCGAAAGCCGCGGGGTAGCTCAGCCTGCACTCGGCGAAGGATCGAGCGGAGGCCACCTCGAGGTCCTGGAGAACCCGCAGCAGCGATTCCCCCATTTGCTTGTCCTCCAGCTCGATCTCCCGGCTTTCCCGTGCCGCCGACAGCCACGCATTGGCGCTCAGGAACGCCGCCCGATCGCCCGCATCGAGAGCCAGCATCATGCGCCAGAACAGGGCCGCATCGCAGACTGCGTAGCTGTGCTCGATGAGGCCGAATATCCAGCCGGACGCTGTGGCCTCGTCGCGAACGATCCCGTCGTGGACCGCCCATTCCAGACTACGGGAATAGGAAAACGCGCCAACTGGCTGGCTCGGGCTGACGAGCCTTAGAAGCTGGATGGGCAGGCTGCCGGGCGTTCGTTCTGACGTCACGTCTCTTCCCCAAAGCAGTTGACCCGAAGCCGGACAAGAACCGCGGCTTCGGGCTCCAGATGCACCGAAACCCGCTCGCCAGCTCAGCTGGCAAGCAGGAAGACACCACCGAGCGCGGTGGCGCCACCGGCAATCCGCAGGCCTGCCGAGCCATGCATCAAGCGACCGGCGGCAAGGCCAAGACCGATGCCCGCGGCATGAAGGACGATTGTCGCAAGCGCAAAACCCGCACCGAAGGACAGGGCGCTGTCGCCGGCCATCTCAGCACCGTGCGCATGCCCGTGGAAAAAGGCGAACACGCCGACAATCGCCGCTGCGGCCCCAACCGGAACAGGCTGAGCGATAGCGACCAGAAGGCCAATGACAACAATAGAGGCGAGGATGACAGGCTCGACGAAGGGCACCGGCAGGCCGGTGAGCGCTGCGACAAAACCGAGGAGCATGACGCCGACAAAGGTGGCGGGAACGGCGATGAGCGCGCGCCCCCCAAGTGTCGCCGCCCAAAGACCAACCGCGACCATTGCCAGAACATGGTCCAGGCCCGAGAGCGGGTGCAGGAACCCGGCCATGAAGGAACCATGTTCGGCATGGCCGACATGCGCGAAGGCCGGCGTGCTCATCACCAGCAACGGTGCAAGGGTCAGAACGGACAATTTTTTCATCGTACCACCTCCGTAGTGTTGATCGAATGAAGAGAGCGCTCGAAAGCCGACGGGCACCTTCCGTTTTCCGGCAGCTCCGCCGCAACCATGCTCACCAAACCGGCCCCGTCTTCCGCTCGCCACGGCCTGTTCAGAACGAACCGAACATCGACCCCAGCACGAAGACCGCGACCAGGGAGATGATGACGCCGACAATGACGGTCATCACCATGTCGAAGTAACTTCCGGCATGCGTCTGTTTGCTGATCTGCAGGAGCAGGAGTACCGTGCCATTGTGCGGCAGGGCATCGAGCGTACCGGCGCTGATGGTCGTCAGGCGGTGCATCAGCGCGGGATCGATGCCGTATTCTGCTGCCATGCGCATATATTCACTGCCGAGCGCATTGAGAGCGATCGCCATGCCGCCCGAGGCCGTACCCGTCAGCCCGGCCAGCGCGTTCATCGCGACGACCAGCGAAACGAGTGGACCGCCCGGCATCTGCAGGACCGCATCCCGCACGACGTTGAAGGCCGGCATGGCCGCAACGACCGCACCGAAGCCAACGAGGCTCGCTACCGTCAAGATCGGCAGGACAGCGGAGTTGGCGCCGGCATCCAGGCTTTCGCGCAGCTTCCCGAGCCGCCCATAATTGACGGCGATGACAGTGATGATCGCGGCCGCCAAGGCGATGAGAACCGCCCAGACGCCGAGCGTCGAGGATATATTGAGGCCAAGAGCCGCTTCAGCGGCAGAAAAATCGATCCGGGGCAGCACCACCAGCGCCATGAGAAAGTTGACGGTGATGACGACGATCAGCGGCAGCACCGCAAACAGGAAGGACGGGCCGCTGTCGCTCCGCTCACCGTGGGTCAGTTCAATCGGATCGAAGTCGCCGGCGGTCGTCGCCTGCTCGCGCACCTTTTCGCTGATGACGACGGCAGCGCCATCCTCCGTGTAGCCTTCCCCGGCAGCGCGTGCCTTCGCCTCGATGCGCGCCAGCCACCACATCCCGAAAGCAAAGGTGATGATCGATGCGATGATGCCGAGGCCAGGGGCGGCGAAGGTCGTCGTGCCGAAGTACGGCATGGGAATGGCATTGTTGGTCGAGGGGGTGCCGGGCATGGCCGACATGGTGAAGGTGAACGCGCCTAGACCGATTGCAGCGGGCATCAGCCGCGCCGGGATGTTCGCCGCGCGGAACATTTCGCGGGTCATCGGCACCAGCACGAAGAATGCGACGAAGACGCTGACGCCGCCATAGGTGACGACGGCAGAGGCAAGAACCACCGAGAGCATGGTCCGCTTGACGCCGAGCCGCTCCGTCAGGTAGCGGGCGATCGAGGTGATCGAACCGCTGTCATCCATCATCTTGCCGAAGATACCGCCCAACAGGAACATCGGGAACCATTGCGCGACGAAACGCGCCGTGCCGTTCATGAAGGTCGCGGTCCAGTGCGGCAGAAGCGGCTCGCCCGAAATAAGCGCAACCACAAGGGCTGCGGCGGGTGCGAGCAGCAGCACGCTCCACCCGCGGTAGGCAAACCACATCAGCAGACCGAGCCCTAGCAGAATTCCAAACAGCCCCATGCTCTGCCTCTCATCCTGATCTGTTCCGTCACAGCGCATCGCGATCCGCCACATGATCGCGAGCAACCCGGCTGAGGGAGAGGAACGGCAGATTGCACCATCCCAGCTCCACCGTGATTTTCATGAACCAGGCTTGGCGATTAGTCGATCAGCCGCGCCTGCAAAGTCTTCGATAAGGACAAGAAATGGACGCCATGCGCATTTATGGGATTCTGCTACCCTATCGAGATAGGCATCAGACTGGATCGTCTGACCGCAAGCCCAGCGCACTGTATTGATTGGCACCGAGAACTGACCGCGCGCCAAGAGCGTTTTGTCGACAAGACTGCAAGCTCAACGGAAACCTGAAAAGAAGCCAAACAGCGTGGATGACGAGCACCGGCGAAAACTGGTGGTTTTATAGGTGACGGTCGGCGGGGGTTGGATATTTCATCTACAATCCGTGTCCATTGGCGATGAATCGCCCTATCGCGCAGACATGTGCTGCATTAAAATATCACTCGCATGACGGGAGTCACGGCGGGCGCGGGGATGTGTCCGAGCAGGCAAACAGCGTGAAAACCGAGGCTGAGTTGGGTGGAAACGATCGCATCCGGTATCTCCCTGGCCGGGCGACACATTATTGGGAGCCATGATGCTGGAGGCGCCGACTTGGTACGCGCGCAAATACAACTCCGTTGCGGCCCGAACCGGCGAGTCCGATCCCGATGCGGAATTCCATATCCAACAGATCGGTGCGCAGAGCCATGCATCGCACTTGGCGACTATCGACTACGGTGATGCATTCGTCCTCGCCTTGCAGGACAAAGGCGGCATTGCGATGTCGGGAGCAATCAATGACGATGCGTTGACAGCGGTATTCCTCTGGGGTGAAGGCACCACCTTCAACGGGCAACGGAGTGAAGTACCGCAGTTGCGGGTCGTCAGCCCGGGAACGGAATTCAACCTCGAAATGCCTGGCCGCTATCAGCTCATGAGGATCGGCCTGCGCGGGGCGGCCCTCGATCCGTTGCGCATGGCACCGGCCTCCCATCTGAACGGGCGAAGCTGGCTTACGCCCGGAGTGCACAAGCCGCGCTTCGCCCCGGGGGCCGAGCTGGAGCTTCAGCAGAAGCTGCTGCGGACTGCCCGCTTCGCCGAAACTGCCGCGCGGCGCGGCCACGACCTGCGTGCCGCTCTGGCGGTTGCAGCCAGCGAGGCCGGCGGCGCACTCGCGCGTTTGCTCTCAAGCACGGAGGAACTGCCCACCCGCAGCCTTGGATCGCGCGATCGGCACAATCTCGTCGATGTCACGCTCGCCATCCTCGATGCAAGCCCACACAGCCCGGTTTCGGTCAGTGCCGTCTGCAGCGCCCTGGGTATAGGAGAGCGCACGCTGGAGCGTGCTTTTCAGGAACTTCTGGGGATCAGCCCCCGCGCCTATGAGCGGGAGCGACGGCTGCGGGGCGCGCACGGCCTGATCCTGACAGAGGGTGACCGCCTCTCGATCACCGACATCGCCATGAGCTTCAGCTTCTGGCACCTCGGTCGCTTCGCTGCAGCCTATGCGGCGCTGTTCGGTTGTTCCCCCAGCGAGACGCGTCGGCGCATCTGGGAAGATGCACAGCCCATGACCTATGAGCATTGCTGAGCCTGCCGTGCGCAGGTGACTTGCGCGCAACCCGCGCCATCCCATCAACGGTGCTTTGAAAATATCGGGGCTCGTGCTGGCCCACTAGTGATCGACCTGATCCTGCGATGGCGGCATTCCCTGTCTTTTGAGACTACCGACGCTTCGTTGCATCTGCGGATGGTCCGCTTGCTCCGATTCCCCAGCGGCAGAGCACCGGCGTTGAGTTCCCATCAACCGCTCTGCGTGTCGGAAAGTGGATAGAGATTTCCCGGCACTCGGCAGACTCTGATGAGGCGACCTCATCGCCGCATCGATTCCAGAGCGGCTTTGGCTCTCGAGCGTGCCCATGAGATCGGAATTGAAGGACCGGCGGGATCGCTCGGCAAACGGCGGCGCATTTCCAACGAAGCCGGTGTTCGCCGCGAATACCAAAAGGGCAGAGTGATGTTTGATCGACCGTCCAGGCACAGCAACCATGCCAGTCTAAGCACACCCCGAAGCCGGTGCGCCAGCGTCGTCCCAACCATGCAACCAGTAGCTGGAGACACGCGACGTAGCAGACGCTCTACGCGGGCCTGCCCGAAGCCGGCGGAATAAGATTCGCCATGGACACAAGAGTACGCTCAGTCGGCATTCCTTTTGATCCTTTCGCCCATGATCCTCTGCGTTGCGCGATCGATATGGACACCTCGTCACAGATGCCTGGCGAACAGTTCGACTTTTTTCAGACCTGGCTCGAAGGACTGGCTGAAATCGAGCTTCTCCGAGCTGCGGAACCCTCATTTCCGGCCCGTCAGCAGGTATGGCAACTGGGGAATCTGGCATTGAGCGCCACGAGGCTTCCAGGCGCCGGCTACGATATTCGATGGGCGCACAAGAAACGCCCCATGCTTGACCATTGGATGCTATACGTCCCGTTCTCTCGAACTCCTGACGGCGTGATGAACCCGGGAAGGCCCGCACTGACATGCCTGGCATCACCCCATGAGCGGGTGACCAACGACGACCTGCTAATCACGCTGTTTCTGCCGCGCGCATGGCTGGCGACACACCCGTCAAGGATCGAAGTCAGCGACGCCACTTTAAACTTCCTGGCCCATTACGCCGTTCTGCTCCACCGTTCTCTCCCCGATCTGAAGGAAGGGGATTTGCCCCACATTGTTGCGGCAACGTCCAATATTTTTTCGGCAGCTCTCACCCGGTGTGACAACCATGTCGTAGCAGCACAGGGACCGATGGACGCCATTGCCGCTGCGCGGATCACCAGGGTCATTGCAGAAAAACTGGCCGACCGCCGTTTAACTCCAGACAAGCTCTGCCGTGCGATCGGCGTCTCGCGGTCTCGTCTCTATCGGATTTTCGAGCCGGCGGGCGGAGTGTCCAACTACATCCGCCGTAAACGGCTGCTCCGGACGCGCGATATCCTGGCTGATCGTTCGGATCAAAGGACAATCTCAAGCATTGCAGAGGAGTGGGGCTTCCCCGAAGCCTCGGTCTACAGCCGGATGTTCAAGAAAGAGTTTGGCATGTCTCCTACCGAGGCACGCGACCTGGGTTGGCAGGGTGTCAAACACGCCTCCTGGCTAAACATCGACCAGCACGGTGATCACGTCTGCGTCCTCAGCGACCTTCTGATCAACAATTCTCTGGGTCTATCCCGCTCTCCTGCGCGGTGAGTTAACGCCTGTAGGACAAGGCCCAACAGTGAGCGACTCCGGCTGAGAGGTCTGTGGGGCTATGCCCCCTTTAACTGCGCTTCGTGCTGTCACAGCCCGCCTTGCACCCGCAGAAAATCGACAATGCGGTCAACGCCATCACCGCGCTTCATATCGGAAAAGACGAAGGGACGCTCCGCGCGCATGCGCCCGGCATCCCGCTCCATCACCTCGAGATCGGCGCCAACATGCGGTGCCAGGTCCTTCTTGTTGATGACGAGCAGGTCCGAGCGCGTGATGCCCGGCCCACCCTTGCGCGGGATTTCCTCGCCCTGGCAGACGGAAATGACGTAGATCGTCAGGTCCGCAAGGTCGGGCGAGAAGGTCGCCGCCAGATTGTCGCCGCCTGATTCGATAAAGACCACGTCCAGTTCCGGGAAACGCCGGTTGAGATCGGCAATGGCCTGAAGATTGATCGACGCATCCTCGCGAATCGCGGTGTGCGGGCAGCCGCCGGTCTCGACGCCGACGATGCGGTCCGAAGACAGCGCCTGCATGCGCACCAGCGCCTCGGCATCCTCCTTCGTGTAAATATCGTTGGTGACGACGGCGACTGAGTAGTGCTCGCGCATCGCCTTGCAGAGCTTTTCGGTGAGCGCCGTCTTTCCAGAGCCCACGGGGCCGCCGATACCGACGCGCAGGGGACCGTTGTGTGATGTCATCTAAACCTCCGGAAAATATGGAGCACTGCGCCATAGACAGCATCGTGGCGGGCTTGCAGGTGAGCAGTTCGCCATTCGCATGTCAATCGGCCCATTGACTGCGAATGGGTGCCAACGCCGGGAAGCTCTCCTCAACGCGCATTACCAATGTTTCACCCTTCCTCCATGCGGACGTAACCTGGATTCGCCCATACCTTTCTCATTCGCCGGAGCAATCCCGGCTCGAGCCAGCTTGAAAGGACGGTTCATCAACATGCGCACGCCCATCCGCCCCTCCCTGAAAACCGTATTGCAAACCACGTCCGTTGCCGGCCTTGCGGCGGTCATGCTTGCCACCGGCATTCCGGCACAGGTCGCGCAATCCTTCGCCGCCCCTGTCGCCGTCACCCCATCGCAGGCACCGAGCTTTGCCGATGTCGTCTCTTCGGTTTCGCCCGCCGTGGTCTCCATCCGCGTCAAGTCGGATGTTCAGCTCGCCTCCAGCGATGCCGGCGACTTCTCCAACAATTTCGGCGGCGGCAACTTCGACCAGCTTCCCGACGATCATCCGCTGAAGCGTTTCTTCCGCGAGTTTGGCGGCTCTGCCCAGCAAGACAAAGGAACCGAAAAGCAGGCTGACGGTGGCGCGAAGAAGGACGGCACTCGCCCCCGCCACCTTCGCCCGACGGCGCAAGGGTCCGGCTTCTTCATCTCGGAAGACGGCTATGTCGTCACCAACAACCACGTCGTCGCCGACGGCTTGGCCTATACGGTGGTGCTGAACAACGGCACGGAGCTTGATGCCAAACTGATCGGCAAGGACAGCCGCACCGACCTCGCCGTGCTGAAGGTCGATGACAAGCGCAAGTTCACCTACGTGCAGTTCGCAGACGATTCCAAGGTTCGCGTCGGCGACTGGGTCGTGGCTGTCGGCAACCCGTTCGGCCTCGGCGGTACGGTGACGGCCGGCATCATTTCGGCGCGCGGCCGCGACATCGGCTCCGGTCCCTATGACGACTACCTCCAGGTGGATGCTGCCGTGAACCGCGGCAACTCGGGCGGCCCGACCTTCAACCTTTCCGGCGAAGTCGTGGGCATCAACACCGCGATCTTCTCTCCGTCCGGCGGCAATGTCGGTATCGCCTTCGCGATTCCCGCCTCCACGGCCAAGGATGTGGTCGCCAACCTGATCAAGGACGGCAAGGTCGAGCGCGGCTGGCTCGGCGTGCAGATCCAGCCCGTTGACCAGGACATCGCCGACTCGCTCGGCCTGAAGGACGCTGCCGGCGCGCTCGTTGTCGCCCCCCAGGAAGGTTCGCCTGGCCAGAAGGCCGGCATCAAGGAAGGCGACGTAATCACGGCCGTCAACGGCCAGCCGCTCAAGGATGCCCGCGACCTGTCGCGCCGTATTGCGGCCTTCGGCCCGAAGGCAAAGGTGGACGTCGCCCTGCTACGTGATGGCAAAGCCCAGATCATAACGGTCACGCTCGGCGAAACGGCAAGCGACGACGTCGCCGCGAACGCTGAGCAGTCAGGCGGCCGGGCGGCACCAGCCGAGACGGCCGAACTGACGGCGCTCGGCCTCACCGTCGCTCCGTCCGACGACAAGTCCGGCCTCGTCGTGACGAATGTCGATCCGGACAGCTATGCGGCCGACCAGGGCTTCAAAGGCGGCGAAAAGATCGTCTCGATCAACAACCGGAAAGTCACCAGCGCAACCGACGTCGAGAGTGTTCTCGACGACGCCCGCAAGGATGGCCGCAAGCGCGCGCTCTTCCAGCTGGAGACCGACGGCAGCAGCCGGTTCGTGGCCCTGCCGATCGATCAGGCCTGACAGCAAGAAGACCGAAAGCAGCATAGGGCGCCGGGCAACCGGCGCCTTTTTCGCAGGCCCACAGGCTTTTGCCCGGCAATGGCGCTTTGATTAAATCGTCCACGAAGTAGGCACTACGTCCCTAAAGCACGCGCCCTCCCCAACCGCTTCTTGACAAGATACCGCACGCGGAACCTATCGTCGCAAAGCTTCTGGTTGATGGAGGAAGAAGATGCGCAAAAATATGTGGCCGGCCTTTGCTCTCGCACTCAGCCTCATGCTGCCTGTATCGGTGCCAGTGCCGGCTTATGCGGTATCGGTGAACATTCATGTCGGCTCCAACCTCAACTTTGGACGCGCGATCACCTGCAGGCAGGGCCAGCAACTCATTCAGAACCGTGGCTTCCGGAGTGTCCGCCGGGTCGACTGCAGGGGCCGGACATTCATCTATCACGCACGGCGTGGAAACAGCCATTTCGAGATTGCTCTCAGCTCCCGTACCGGCCGCGTCATCGATGTTCGTCGACTTCGCCGATAGGTAAAAAAATCAGCGGGTTAAGGGGCAGATAATGACGAGCCAATCCAGCGCAGACCGTCCCGGATCGTCGCGATGGGGCAATTCGGCCATCGGCGTCGCCCTGGTCCTTGCCGGTGCCTTCGTCCTCGCGGACGTCGCTCTGGCAACGGTCGTGAGTGCCGTCATTCTCGCAATCGCCGTAATCTGCGCCGGTATCGTGGAGATCGGGCTCTCGGTCATTGCTGGCGGATGGCGCGGGTTCCTCTGGCAGATCGCGCTTGGCGTTCTCTATATAGCCTTTGGCCTGGTACTCCTGAGCCTGCCGAGCTTCGGTTCGCAGTTCCTGACATGGGCGCTCGGTGTCATCTTGCTGCTCTCGGGCGTTGCCCGGGTCTTCATCGGCGTGAACTACCTGCGGAGTGGCAAGCGAACGATGTTTTTCTCCGGCCTGCTCGGCGTGATTGCCGGCTTCCTGATCCTGGCAGGATATCCTTCGACCAGCGGCTGGGTGATCGGCGCGTTCCTGGGGATCGATCTGATCGTGCATGGCGTCGGCTGGCTTAACGCAGATCGGGGGGCCTGATCCGTGGTGATGGCGGCCATCGAAGGCACATCGCTGCCGCCATGCTGACCTTTGTGAAGCGACAGATCCTGGTTGGCGTCATCCTGCGGTTCCTGCGATCCCTGTCGGCAGGCGGCGTCGTGCTCGGCACGATATTTTTTGCCGCATCGCTTACGCCGACCCTCATTCCGCGAACCTTCCTCATACAGGGCGCTCTTTCCGGTGGATGTTTCGCCATCGGCTACGCGATTGGCGTCGGCTGGCGCTGGCTGTGGCGCTACATGCAGTTGCCCGAACCGCGCGGCCGTCTGGAGAGATGGCTCAAGATCGTCGTTCTCGGTCTTTGCCTGATCCTGGCCGTCGCATTTCTCCTGAAGACCACCGCGTGGCAGAACTCGATCCACGCGCTCATGGCAATCGAGCCTGTCAGCAGTGCCCATCCTCTCGAGGTCAGCCTGATCGCCATCCTGACCTTCCTGGCCCTCGTCATGCTGGCCCGGCTGTTCATGGTTGTCGTTCATCTGATTTCGAAAGGCGCCGACCGTGTCGTCCCGCCAAGGGTTTCACGCGTGATCGGCTTTTCGCTCGGGATCATCCTGTTCTGGTCCGTGGCAAACGGCCTGCTGGTCCGCTACACGCTGCATGTCCTCGATTCGTCCTTTGCTGCCTTCGACGCCCTCTTCGAGCCGGATCGCGACCAGCCCACATCCCCGCTTCAGACCGGAAGCGCGGCCTCGCTCATGGCCTGGGAGGAGCTTGGAAGGACCGGGCGGCGATTTGTTTCCTCCGGCCCGAGTGGGCAAGACATCGCGGAATTCACGGGCCAACCGGCGTTGGAGCCGATCCGTGTCTATGCAAGCCTTCGCGCCGGCGACACCGCCACCGAACGGGCAAAACTGGCTTTCGACGAGCTGAAACGGGTCGGCGGGTTCGAGCGCTCGACCCTCGTCGTGATCACGCCGACGGGCACGGGCTGGGTCGATCCCGCGGCGATCGACACCGTCGAATATCTCCACCGCGGGGATATCGCCAGCGTGGCGCTGCAGTATTCCTATCTTTCGAGCCCGCTCTCCCTGCTGGTCGAGCCCGACTATGGCATGGAGGCGGCTCAGGCCCTCTTTGCGCAGGTCTATGGCTACTGGACGACCTTGCCGCGGGACCACCGGCCGAAACTCTATCTGCACGGGCTCAGTCTTGGAGCCCTGAACTCGGAGCGATCCACGGACATCTTCGAGATCCTCGGCGACCCGATCCAGGGGGCGGTCTGGAGCGGGCCGCCTTTTGCAAGCAGGATCTGGCGTCAGGTAACGGAAGCGCGCAATGTCGGATCACCAATGTGGCTGCCCGAATTTCGCGATGGTGCGACATTCCGTTTCATGAACCAGGACGGCCCGACGGTGCCGGCGCAAACGCCATGGGGGCCGATGCGGATCGTCTACCTCCAATACGCCAGCGACGCGATCACCTTCTTCGACTACCGCGACCTCTATCGCCGGCCCGACTGGATGAATGCGCCGCGCGGTCCGGACGTGTCACCGCATCTGCAGTGGTTTCCGATCGTGACCATGCTGCAGCTTGCCGTCGATATGGCCGTGGCCAATGCCACGCCCATGGGGTACGGCCACGTTTTCGCGCCGGAACACTATCTCAAGGCATGGCTGGCGGTAACCGATCCGCAGGGCTGGAGCCCTGAAGACATCGGCAGGCTCTCACGCTGTCTGGCGGAACGCGGGCGTCGATAGCGGTTCAAAAGCAGAGCTTATCGCGAAGGCTCGGTTTCCGGCGTGGTGGGTGCGCCAAAGATCTCCGCGATCCATCGCGTCGACGGGAACTGCGCACAGAAGGTCAGGATCGCAATCGTGATCGGCACGCCGATGAACGCGCCGAACAGACCCCATATGTATGACCAGAAGAAAACCGAGAAGAGAACCAGGAAGGGCGACATCGCAAGCGCATACCCTGCCACTCTTGGCTCGATATAACTTCCAATGACGAACTGGATGATGTTGAGGCCGGTAAAGATGAGGACGGCCGCCTCCGGCGATCCGAACTGCGCCAGCGCATAGGCGCTTGGCAGGAGCGTCGCAACAAACGGCCCCATGAAGGGGATGTAGTTGAGAGTAAAGGCAATGACGCCCCACTCGGCGGCGAACCGGAGCCCGAACGCCGCGGAAAGAGCCCAGACCAATGTGCCGGTGGCAAGGCTCATGACCGTCCTGACGAGCATGTAGCGCCGCAGCTTGGATGCCGTGAGTGTGCCGCCACCGATCACGGCGCTGGCGGTTTCACCGGAGAGGGCCCTGCGGATGTTCCGGGCGATGGCCTCCGTATCGAGCAGGCCGAGCAGCACATAGACGACAACGACGATCCAGAACGAGATCGTGGTGTTCAGCCGGGCCGTCACGCCTTGCAGCATCCGCAGCAACCATCCGACGTTGAAATGCTCGGCCCACGCACCGGCGATGACAATGCCATGTCCTTCGAGCCAGTCGGCAAGCTGACCGTAAAGCGCCTGGAATCGCGCACCATCGGCAACCACGGAGCGGCCTATGCGCCCAAATCCCCAGGCGGCGATCGACGTCAGCACGACGAAGACAAGGACGATAACCGCGACCACCAGCGCAAGGGCCAAAAGCTTCGGCAGAAGACGCTGCAGGTTCTTCTGGAATGGCCATACTAGCGCGATGATGAAGAGCGCACCGGCCACCGGGGCAAAGACAGCGGCCGCCAGTTGCAAGGCAGATACGAGCGCAATGGCCGCGATGATGACGAGGGGGGCAACCAGCGCTTGGCTGTTCATGGCAACGATATTCCCTGGGAGCGCCGACGGCGCACCGCGGTGGCCAAGGGCAATGTTATTGCAACCTACAACTGCCCTCTGCGCACGACAATCGGGAATGTCTCGTGTTGCGCATGACCACCGTCACCATCACGAAAGATTTCGACCGCTATAGGCAAAGGCCAATCGACATCTCATTCACGCCCATGGACTGGACTGAATGTCGATTGCTCCTAGCCTTCATCGGTTAGCATGGCCGTATGTCAGCAACGGACCCTCACGCGATTGCCCCACCGGTCACGTCCCCAGCACTCGCGAGGATTGGTGGCTACGCCCACCATTGCGCCCGTCGCGCCACCGATTGCAGTACCGACCAGAGCACCACGGCCTCCATTGGCAATACCACCGATCACGGCGCCGGTGGCAGCACCGGCGACAGTCGTTCCCGCCACGCGCTGTTCGTTCGAGGTGCAACCTGCGACAAGCATGGCGCAGACCGCAGCAAAGGCGATTTTTCGCATTTTCTCTCTCCGAAATAAACTCTTTCCCCCTGCGGGGCCGCAGCATTGCGACGCACCATCTTTGCAAATATCCCCGAGCGAACAATTAGTTGCCTGTCCCAAAACCATGCGGTGCGTCTCTAATCGTGCCCCGTAGACACAGCCCCGCGCCAAAGCCGAACAACACTAGCGACGCCCGGGCCGCCACTCTCGGAAGGGTGATGTCAGATTACGCCTGTGAAGACCGCTCTGATCTCCAGAAGCTGGATCGTTTTGATTAGAGCTTTTCGCGCTAGATTCCCGGCTGGGGACAGAAGCGGAAACGATAAAGACATCGAATTTTTGGAACACGCAGAAGGTGTTTATGTGAAACAAGGCGACGATGGCGCGACGGTGGCAGTGATTTGCCGAAAGGCCGGAATCCGCCAGACCGCCTATTTCGGCTGGTGCAAGAAATAGGCGGTCTGCTGGCCGACGAGATGCGCCGCTTGTAGGCTTTGCAAGACGAGAACGACCGTCTGAAGAGGATCGTTGGCGATCTCACATTGGATCGTGAGACGCTGTGAAGCATGTCATACGCCGAAAGCTTTAAGGCCTGCACGCAAGCGCAAGCTGGCTGGCGGGATTTAGGCGGATTGGGGTGTATCGATTAGGTAGGAGGCCGCAAGGTCCGGGCGGGTGACGCCACGTCGGCTTGGCTCGCCAACGAGATGGTGGCTGATTTCGTGATTTTTGTTGTGGGGCTGTAGCGCTATCGCGCTTTTTTCACAATTCGGAGCGAAAAGGTCCGTCGTAAATTTGTTACCGTGGTGAAAGCCCTCGCCAACGAGCACGGTGAAGATGATATCGAAGGCCATCGAATTTCGACGCCCAGGGCATACGAGACAGGCCGACATTTGAGGAGAAGCCATGTTTGATCACGTCAAATTCGGAGTCAGCGACTACGCAGCAAGCAAAGCGTTTTTCCTCAAGGCACTCGAGCCGCTCGGCGTCGCTGTCGTAGCGGAGGGGTCGCCAACATACGGTATCGAGCTTAGCGCAAAGGGCAAAGCTTCATTGTGCCTATTCCAGACCGAAGAGAGGCCGGCGCATCTTCACTTGGCGTTTACGGCCGAAAATCGTGAGCAGGTCGACGCTTTCTACCGGGCGGCTCTGGAGGCCGGTGGCAAAGACAATGGCGCGCCCGGCCTGCGCCCCCGCTACCACGCGAACTACTATGCGGCGTTCGTCATTGGTCCGGACGGACACAACATTGAAGCGGTTTGCCATGAACCCGGTGCCTAAAAGTTTGTTGAGAATGAACGTTTTGCGAGCCCATTGAACGTGAGGCGCGTGGCAGCGATATGGATCACCGTTTCGGATGTCTGCGCGCGATATTCATAGTCGTTGGTGAGACTGCATTTGCGTCACCGAGCGAAGCCGTGCCGACGATCTTGAAGACCCGTTGAAGCCGTTTGAATATCTGTGATCACCAATTTTGCTGCTCCGCCAGTGGGTGAGTGAGTTTCTTGCTCTCATGTTCGGCGTCGGTGATGGCTGGGAAGATCGCGTCGATCACCGCGAGCTTTTTTCCTCTCCTTTGGGGGATCCTGTTTGCTATGGTGGAATGATCAAGGGTTGCTGCGCACACCAGCACGCTGTCATGAAGCCGGGTTTGAATGATTGATCTCGATTCCCACTTGCTCAGAGCATTTCTGGCCGTCGCAGAGATCGGGACCGTCAGTGGTGCTGCCGCGAGCCTGAACCGGACCCAGGCGGCCGTCAGCATGCAGCTTCGAAAGCTGGAGGATCTTGTCGGCGTCAGGCTGTTTTCGCGATCGTCGAAAGGTCTCTCGCTGACGGAACATGGTCAGATCATGCTTCCTTATGCCCGCGAAATCGTCACCCTTGGCGATGAGGCGGGCAAAAGGCTGACCGGAAAAACCATTCGAGACCGCATTCGCCTCGGCGTCGTCGAGGATTTCGCGGCGGGTCACCTCATCGAAATCCTGCGCAATTTTCGAGATCAGAACCCGGATATCGAGATCGATATCATCATCGAGCCCAATCGTCGCCTTGCAGATCTGTTCAGCGAAGGCGCGCTGGACGTGGCCGTTTGCGACATTACCTGCTTGTCGCGCAAACCGACATTGATCTGGACCGAATACCTGATGTGGACGGTCAGGTCCGACTTTGTCGTCGATGCGGGCAAGCCGCTGCCCATCATCATGTTCGAGGAGGGGTGTCCTTGGAAGACCCCGACGACAGGCGTGCTATCCCAGCGTAACATCAAGTGGAAAACGGCATGCGTGGCGTCTACGCTCGTCGCGATGGCGACGGCCGTGCGGGTCGGCATCGGCATCGGGCCGATGATCTCCAGCACGCAACCGGAAGGGTGCCGGACGCTGGACAAATCGTCTGACCTGCCCGGTCCGATCCGTATTGAGATTGGTTTGTACAATCAGCCGGAAATCGCGGAGGGCGCCCGTTACCTCGTCGAATTCATTGCCCGGCATGCTGCCATGCTTCCCGCCTGAAGTGCGCCCGCCTGTCGTGCCTATCGTCCGCCGTCTCTCGATAAGCCCCGCGTTCGACTATCACGATTTCTTATAGCCCCTCGCGAATTTTCGGGCTTCCAAGCGGTGCATTCGCCGCCAATGATGGAGGACAAACAGAGAGGATAGGGAGCAGCTACCGCCGAACCCGGCCTCGAAAGAAATGACGCAAAAACAAAACAAGGGGAATAGCATGAAAATCACACGAAAGCTGACATCTGTGCTGAGCGCCGCGATCGCGGTCGTCGGCGTTTTCGCCGGCACTGCCTTCGCTGACGCGCTTGAGGACATCAAGGGTGCCGGAACGATCGACGTCGGCATCTTCTCCGACTTCCCGCCGTTTTCCTCGGCGAGCGCCGACATGAGCATCAAGGGCTATGATGTGGATGTCGCGCAGAAGATCGCCGATGCCCTCGGTGTAAAACTCAATCTCGTGGGCATTACCGGCCAGAACCGCATCGCCTATCTCAACGACGATCGCGTCGATATCCTGATGAGCGTCGGCTACTCCAAGGAGCGGGCGGAAGCGATCGACTTTGCCGCCGCCTATGCGCCTTACTACATCGCCGTCATCGGACCAGCTGCCCTGAAGGTCGCGGGTAAGGATGACCTCGCCGACAAGACGATCGCCGTTAATCGCGGCACGCTGGAAGACACCTCGCTGACCGAAGCGGCGCCTGCTTCCGCCACGATCCAGCGGTTCGAAAACTACAATGCAGTGATCCAGGCCTTCATTTCGGGCCAGACCCAGCTGATGGTCGTCGGCAACGACGTCGGCGCGCAGGTGCTCGCCCGCCAGGACGAGTTGAAGCCCGAGCAGAAGTTCCAGCTTTTGACCTCCCCCTCGCATATTGCCGTGCGCAAAGGCGAGGACGGGCTGAAGAAGGCAATCGACGATGTCGTCGCCAAGATGGTGACCGATGGCACGCTCGATGCAAGTTCGCAGGCCTGGCTCAAGACGCCGCTCAATCCCGACAACCTGAAGGATTGACGGGACCTTTTCGGAACTCGGTTTGGATTTCCAAGAGGTCATCATGAAATACGTTCTGGATTTCAGTTGGCTCTGGGGCAGCTTGGGGGCCCTGGCCTCCGGCGCGGGCGTGACGCTGCTGCTGATTGCCTGCACCACTGTCTTCGGCCTCACGCTCAGCATTCTCGGCGCCGCCGCGCGCCGGGGACGGTATCTGTGGCTACGCAAGCTGGTGGGCGCCTACGTGGAGGTCATCCGCAACACGCCCTTTCTCGTGCAGTTGTTCTTCATCTTCTTCGGACTGCCGAGCATCGGCGTGCGGCTTGATCCGATGGTTGCTGCGATCCTGGCCATGACCCTCAACATGGCCGCCTATACGATCGAAGTGGTCGGCGCCGGCCTCGACGCCGTTCCAAAGGGGCAGGGAGAGGCGGCGACAGCCTTGGGCATGCGGCCCCGGCTGGCCTTCATCAAGGTTGTCCTTCCGCAGGCGCTCACCATCATCTATCCAGCGCTGACCAGTCAGATCATCATCATGATGCTGGAATCGGCCGTCGTTTCGCAAATATCGGTTCGCGAACTCGCCCAGGAGGCCGACCTGCTCCAGGCACGCACCTTCCGCGCCTTCGAAACCTATCTGGTCGTGACACTCATCTACCTCGCTTTGTCTGTTGCGGTTCGCCGCGGAATGATCCTGTTTGGGCGACGCATGCTGGGAGCCGGCATCAAATGATCGAGTTCACCTTCTGGGACATTGTCAGGAACCTTGTATTCGCCACGCGCTGGACGGTCCTTCTGTCTGCGGCGGCATTCGCCGGCGGCGCGATCGTGGGTGTCGCAATCCTCTTCGCGCGGATTTCAAAGGCACCGTGGGCCCGGCGGTTCGGTTCGGGCTATATCGCGCTGTTTCAGGGCACGCCCTTGCTGATGCAACTGTTCCTGATGTTCTTCGGGCTGCCGATGCTCGGGCTGCGTATCGAACCCTGGACGGCCGCCGTCTGCGGGCTGACCCTTTACGCCAGCGCCTACCTTGCGGAAATCTGGCGCAGCGGTGTCGAGGCGCTGCCGCGTGGACAGTCGGAAGCAGCCTCGAGCCTCGGTCTGCATCGGTTCCAGGAACTGCGTCTCATCATCCTGCCGCAGGCCTTCCGGATAACCCGTGCGCCGGTCGTCGGTTTCCTGGTGCAGCTCATCAAGAGCACGGCGCTCGCCTCCATTCTCGGCTTCGAAGAGCTGATGAAAACGGCCAACGCCATCAACAACGCGACGTTCGAGCCGTTCAAGGTCTACGGCCTTGTCGCGGTTATCTTTTTCCTCCTGTGCTACCCGCTGACGCAATATGCACGGTTTCTCGAAGCAAAGGCCGCCGCTCGTTGAGCGCCACAAAAGATAACTGAGAGGAAACAACAATGGCCAACCAAGCCCAGGCGCAAAAGCTGGCGGTCTCCACGACGGACGTCG